>NZ_VSJH01000015.1:0-483536 GCF_008124495.1 Pseudomonas sp. CK-NBRI-02
AAGCCCAAGCCCAAGCCCAAGCCCAAGCCCAAGCCCAAGCCCAAGCCCAAGCCCAAGCCCCTCACCCCAACTCCAACCAAATAGGCGCATGATCCGAAGGCTTCTCCATCCCCCGCAACTCATAATCGACCCCAGCCGCCTTGAGCCGCGACACCAACCCCTGCGACGCCATGATCAAGTCGATGCGCAGCCCCCGCTTGGGCTCATCCTCGAACCCCCGGCTGCGATAGTCGAACCAACTGAACCGGTCATCCACCTCAGGATGCAAATGCCTGAAGCTGTCGACCAATCCCCAGCCCTTGAGCCGCTCCATCCATTCACGCTCCTCAGGCAGGAAACTGCATTTGCCCGTGCGCAGCCAGCGCTTGGCGTTGTCAGGCCCGATACCGATATCGCAGTCTTGGGGCGAAATGTTCATGTCGCCCATCACCAACAAGGGTTGCTCGCTGCTGAACTGGCTTTCGAGCAATGCCTGCAAGTCACCATAGAACCGTTGCTTGGCCGGAAACTTGGTGGGGTGATCTCGGCTTTCTCCCTGCGGGAAATAACCGTTCATGACAGTGATGGGGGTGCCCTGTGCATCGGCAAAGGTGCCCCAGATGAAACGCCGTTGCGCATCCTCTTCGTCGCTGGCAAAGCCTTTGAACAACGACAGAGGCTCCCGACGCGAGAGCAGGGCGACGCCGTAGTGGCCTTTCTGGCCGTGATAGTGCACGTGATAGCCCAGGGCCTGTACCTCGGCCAACGGGAACTGATCGTCGCTGACTTTGGTTTCCTGCAGGCCGATTACATCCGGCTGGTGCTTGTCGATCAGCGCCGCCAGTTGATGGGGGCGCGCGCGTAAACCATTGATGTTGAACGAGACGATCTTCATTGAAAGATAATCCTGATAAAAGCAGGGATGCTAGCTGACATCGGCGACCACCACCAGCATGGCACCCTATGGCCCTGGCTGCTAACGTGCCAAGGCAGCTGAAACGATACACTCAAGGCGTTTACCGGCCCGTCCAAGTCCGTTCCAGGAGGATCACCTGCAATGCCCGACGTCACTGCTGCCTCGGCCCGTGTCTGTCTGCTCGATGATGGATACCACCGCGAGGTGCGCTCGCTCCTTTATCACGCTTATCGTCACGATCCCACGCTCGCCTATGTCTTCGAGGCCCAGCGCCCAGGGTATGAGCGGCGTCTTCGAATGATGCTGCGTGAATGGGTGCGACAGCACTTCTACCTTCAACTGCCAGCCATCGGCTTGCTGGTGGACGATCGTTTGGTCGGTCTGGCGCTGATTGCACCTTCGCTGCGGCGCCTGGGGGTGATCGACAGTTGGGCCTGGCGTCTGCGCATGATCCTCGGCACAGGCATACGCTGCACCCGGCGCTACCTGGATTACCAAGCGGCGCTGTCCAGTGCCTTGCCGCCGGGCAGGGTGCATGTGCTGTCGCTGGTGGGCGTGCATCCTCGGTACCAGAGGCAACGTTATGGTGAACAATTGTTACAAGCTGTTCATGACTGGTGCAGCGAAGACCCGCAGAGCCAAGGCGTGGTGCTCAATACTGGAAATGCTCATTTTCTGGCGTTCTACCAGCGTGTGGGCTATCAGGAGGTGGGTGAAATCGCGGTAGGGCCGATCCGTGAGCGCGTTTTCATGCGTCCCAACCCGATGTCCGTGGAGACTGCGATTGGGTAAGACGTTCGACAAGCGGCACCCTGAACGGGTCGCCTCTGGTAGCATTCGCCCCATGACGTATTCAGGAAGACTAACCTGGGGCCTGATTTTTTGGGCCGCCAGTACCGCAGCATGGGCCCAGAGCGAATTGAAGGTGCAGGTAAAACCGGCCAACAAAGCGCTCAAGAGCAATATCGAAAACTACATTGGCAGCCTCGGCAACCGTGACGAAGAAGCCTTGCTACGCTTCAGTCGTGGTGCTCAGGAGCAGGCGCGCAAGGCCGCCCAGGCCCTGGGCTACTACCAGGCGCAGATCGACACCGAGGTCAAGCCACCGAGCGACAAGGACCATCCCCCGCAACTGATCATCAGCATCGAGCCCGGCGAGCCTGTGCACTTGCGCAACGTCACCGTGCGTATCGAAGGCCCGGCCAGCGAGCTCAGGGCATTTCGCATTCCCGACAGCAAGGCGTTGCGCCCAGGCGAGCCACTCAATCACGGGGTCTACGAAGACGCCAAGCGTCTGATCCAGAACCAGGCATCGCGTTATGGTTTCTTCAGCGGCCGCTTCACCCGCCAGCGCCTGTCGGTCGACCCCCAGGCGGGCGTGGCCGATATCGAACTCATCTACCAAAGTGGTCCCCGCTACCGCATGGGGGCTGTCACGTTCGGCGGCGATACGCCCTTGGACAACGACCTGCTGCAGCGCATGGTCTCCTTCAAACCCGGCACACCCTATGATTCCGAGCTGATCGCCGAGCTCAACAACGACCTCCAATCGAGTGGCTATTTCGAAGGCGTACGCGTCGACGCGGCGCCGACCGCGGCGGTCAATGAGGAAATCCCGGTGGACGTTCACCTGCAAACCCGTAAGCCTCGTACCATGGGGCTGGGCCTGGGGTTCTCGACCGACGTCGGGCCACGCGGCAAGGCCAACTGGACCCGTCATTGGGTCAATGCTCAAGGGCACAGCTATGGCTGGGAAACCGAGCTGTCCGCGCCGCGGCAAAACGTCGGTCTGTGGTACGACGTGCCTCTGGACCCACCGCTGACCGACAAGCTGCGCTTTGCCGGCGGTTACCAAAACGAGGAGATCGCCGGAACCGACACCCTGAGTAAACTGCTGACCGTGGGCCCAGAGTGGCACAGCAAGCTGCCCAGCGGTTGGCAGCGGGTCGTCTCGCTCAAGTACCAGCGCGAAGAGTACCGCTTGGGTGATGATTCGGGGTTGAGCAACCTGTTGATGCCCGGGGTCAGTTTCTCCTACCTGCGTAGCGACAACCGCATCGATCCGCACAACGGCTACCGGCTGCAGTTCGACCTGCAAGGGGCAAAAGAAGGGCTGGTGTCCGACACCAACCTGCTGCACGGGAACGTGCTGCTCAAGGGCCTGACCACCCTCGGCCAGCGCCACCGCCTGCTTGGCCGTGTGCAATTCGGCGGTAGCGCTACCAATGGCTACAAACAGAACATCCCGCCTTCGTTGCGCTTTTTCGCAGGTGGCGACCAGAGCGTGCGCGGCTACGACTACCAGAGCTTGTCTCCGAAAAACAGCGACGGCGACCGAATCGGCGGCCGCTACTTGGTGGCAGGCAGCGCCGAGTACCAGTACTCAGTCGCCGAAAAGTGGCGTGTGGCGACGTTCATCGACCAAGGCAATTCATTCAATACGCTGGAACTGCCCAGCCTCAAGACAGGCGTCGGCATCGGCGTACGCTGGGTTTCGCCGGTCGGGCCGTTGCGCCTGGACCTGGCCCGAGCGCTGGATGAGGACGGTGGTTTCCGCTTGCATTTCTCCATGGGGCCTGAGCTGTGACTCGTGTGTTCAAACCCATCCTTCTGACATTGCTGGCGTTGCTGCTGCTCATTGCCTTGGCCCTAGGCCTGCTGTTGGGCTCGGAGATGGGCAGCCGCTG
This sequence comes from Pseudomonas sp. CK-NBRI-02, assembly GCF_008124495.1. Classification (NCBI taxonomy): domain Bacteria; kingdom Pseudomonadati; phylum Pseudomonadota; class Gammaproteobacteria; order Pseudomonadales; family Pseudomonadaceae; genus Pseudomonas; species Pseudomonas sp. CK-NBRI-02. The sequence goes on from NZ_VSJH01000015.1 coordinate 3,583, forward strand.
GGCACTGGGGCGTGTGCCGGGGCTTGAGGTCAACGATTTCGAGGGACGCCTGGGCAGCAACTGGCAGGCCAGCCGACTGGTCTGGGCCGATGGCGACAACCGGATCGAAGTGCAGGCGCCACGGTTGACGTGGTCGCCAGCCTGCCTGTTGCGCGCCACACTGTGCGTGGACCGCCTGCAGGCCGAGCGTATCGACATGGCCTTTGCGCCCGCAGAGGCAGCGGCAGACAGCGGGCCATTGCAACTGCCCGCCTTGCGTCTGCCGATCGCCATCGAGCTGGGTGAGGTCAAAGTCGGGCAATTGCGCCTGGACGGCAACGACCTGCTGGGTGACCTGCAACTGGCTGCGCACTGGACTGTCGGCGGCCTGCGCATCGACACCTTGCAACTGCAACGGGACGACTTGCACCTGAACCTGCAGGGCGATCTTCAGCCTGAAGGCGATTGGCCGTTGCAAGTGGCCGGCACCTTGCAGTTACCCGCCGTGGACGGTAAGCCCTGGCAGCTGGCGCTGACGGCCAAGGGTGAATTGCAGAAGACCTTGACGCTCGAAGCCATCAGCAGTGGGTACCTCGATGCCCGCCTGAGCGGCGAGTTGCAGGCATTGGCTGAACACCTACCGGCTACCCTGAGCCTTCGCGCCGATGGCTTCAAGCCTTCGGCATCATTGCCTGACACCCTTCAACTAAACCAACTGCGTCTCGACGCCACGGGCGATCTGCTCAAGGGCTATCGCCTGGCAGGTTCCGCCAGCCTGCCTGCCGAACAAGGCCCCATTGGCCTGGTACTGGGCGGGCAGGTGGATGCCAAGGGCGCTCGCCTGGATGCGCTGGACCTCAACGCCAGCGAGACCCAACGGGTCAAGCTGCAGGCCAGCGCCGACTGGCAAAAAGGGCTTGAGGCCGACGCCCGCATCGACTGGCAGGATTTTCCTTGGTTGCGCCTCTATCCCTTGGAGGAGCCACCTCAGGTTACCCTCAAACGCTTCAATGCTCAGGTGCAATACCGAGACGGCAATTACAAAGGTGACTTCAAGGGTGACCTCGACGGCCCCGCCGGAGCGTTCAACGTGGCCAGCCCCTTCGAGGGCGACCTGAGCCAGGTGCGCTTGCCGCAGTTTGCCTTGACGGCCGGGCAGGGCAAGGCTGCCGGTAGTGTTGCCGTTCGATTCGCCGACACACTGGCCTGGGATGTGGATGTGCAACTGTCAGCGCTGGACCCTGCGTTCTGGCTGGCGGAGATGCCAGGCTCCCTGGGCGGGCCCCTGCGCAGCAAAGGCGAGCTGAAGAACGAGCACCTGCAGGTGCAGGCTCAGCTTGATCTCAAGGGGCGCTTGCGGGGGCAACCCGCCGTGCTCAAGGTGGAGGCCGACGGTGCGGACGAGCGCTGGACACTCGCAACTCTTGCCGTGCAGTTGGGCGATAACCGCATCAATGGCAGTGGCAGCCTGCAACAGCGCTTGGCCGGTCGCATCGATCTCGATCTGCCACGCCTGGGCCAGCTCTGGCCGCACCTTCAAGGGCGGGTGAATGGCCGCCTGGATGTCGCCGGTACATTACAAGCGCCGCAAGGGACCTTGACCCTCCAAGGACAACAACTTGGCCAGGCGCAGAATCGGATCCAACGGCTGGACCTCGACGCCAAGCTAGACAGCGCGCAACGCGCCCTGGTTACCTTGAAAGCTGGCAATATCCGCCTGGACGAAACGGCCTTGGGCAATCTGGACATCAACGGCAAAGGGGATATCCGCCAGCAAGCAGTCACCCTCGCGCTCGACGGGCCGCAGCTCAAGCTGAATCTGGCATTGGACGGTCAACTGGCCAAGGGTGACTGGCGCGGCCGTCTGGCAGACGGGCGTATCCAGGCCGGTGGCCAGGATTGGCGCTTGCAGGCTCCGGCAAAACTGCAGCGCCTGGCCAGCGGTCAGCTTGATCTTGGCACCCATTGCTGGCGCGCCGGGCAGGCGAGCCTGTGTGGCGAGGACCAGCGGTTGATGCCCGAGCCGCGGCTGCGCTATCACCTCAAGCAGTTCCCGCTGGACAGCCTGGCCCAGTGGTTGCCGAAGGATTTCGCCTGGCAGGGCCTGCTCAATGCAGACATCAATCTGGACATTCCAGACGCCGGGCCCAAGGGCAACATCCGCGTCGATGCCAGTGGCGGCACCCTGCGGGTTCGCGACCAGGACCGCTGGATCGACTTCCCGTACCAGGTGCTGCGTCTGGACAGTACCCTTGCTCCCCGTCGGGTCGACACCCGCCTGGATTTTCGCGGCGAGCGCCTGGGTGAGCTGAGCCTGAGCACCCGAATCGACCCGCTGGGCAAGAACAAGCCGCTGTCAGGGGATTTCCGCCTGACGGGCCTGGACTTGTCCGTGGCGCGTCCCTTCGTGCCGATGGTCGAGCGCCTCACCGGTCAGCTCAATGGCAGCGGTCGTTTGTCCGGCACCCTGTTGAGCCCACAGGTCAACGGCAACCTGGCGCTCAGTGGTGGCGAAGTCAGTGGAGCGCAGTTGCCGGTCAGCCTCAAGAACCTTTCGCTGCAGGCGCTGATCGCCGGTGAGCAGGTACAGCTGAACGGCAATTGGCAAAGCGGCGAGGCCGGCCGTGGCCAATTGGAGGGCAACCTGACCTGGGGCCAGGCCCTGGCCATGGATTTGCGTCTGAGGGGCCAGCAATTGCCTGTCAACGTCGAGCCCTATGCGGCTCTTGAAGTTGCGCCAGACCTGACCATCCGGCTGGTCGATGACAAGCTGGCGGTCGCTGGCAAGGTGAAGGTGCCCAAGGGCAAGATCACTGTGCGCGAATTGCCGCCATCGACCGTCAAGGTTTCGGATGACACGGTGATCGTCGGCGATCAGACCGAAGAAGGTGCGCCGCCCATGGCGATCGCCATGGACGTCGATGTGGACGTGGGGCAGGACAAACTGTCGTTCAAAGGCTTTGGTCTGACGGCCAATCTGCTCGGGCATGTGCACATCGGCAACAACATGGATACCCGCGGTGAACTCAGCCTGGCCGACGGTCGCTACCGCAAATATGGCCAGAACTTGATCATCCGTCGGGCACGGCTGTTGTTCGCCGGTCCGATCGACCAGCCGTACCTGGATATCGAAGCGATCCGTCGGGTCGACGATGTCATCGCTGGCATTCGCCTCAGTGGCAATGCCGAGCAGCCGACCACCAAGGTGTTTTCCGAGCCTGCCATGAGCCAGGAACAGGCACTGTCCTACCTGGTACTGGGCCGCCCTCTGACTGCCACGGGCGAAGACAACAACATGCTGGCCCAGGCGGCCCTCGGGCTTGGCCTGCTGGGCGGGGAGGAATTGACAGGTGGCCTGGCCTCGAGTCTTGGCATCGAGGACTTCCAACTAGGCTCCGAAGGCTCGGGCAACAGCACCAGCGTGGTGGCCAGCGGTAACATCACCGAGCGGCTGAGCTTGCGCTACGGCGTCGGAGTGTTCGAGCCGGCCAATACCATCGCGTTGCGCTACAAACTGAGCAGAAGGGTTTTCCTGGAAGCGGCCAGCGGCTTGGCCAGTTCCTTGGATATCTTCTACAAGCGCGATTTTTGAACCCTTCACAGCTTTCAGCAAACGTGTCGAGTGCCTCATCCTTCAAGGGGTGGGGCGCTTTGCTTTTGAGAGGCGCTCAAACAGTTGGGCCTCGTGCTGCTGTGGCACTTAGGCCAGCAGGTCTCAGCTCGCGTGATCTTCCTGTCGGCGGATATTGCCGATCTGGCGCAAGCTCAAGCCGTACTTGTCCGCCAACAGACTGCGCGAAAGACCGTCAGCACTTTCCTGTTTGATTTGCAGGTTGCGCAATTGGCGCATGAAGTGATCCGGCTTCGGAATTTCCAGGGCGACACCGGCAAAACGCTTGATCAGGCTTTGCAAGGCCTCTGGAGGCAATAGATCGGCAAGCTTGGTACGTTCCAGATGCTTGGGGATGTATTTAGGGCGCCCGCCATAAGCGCAAGTCAGTCGGTAGGCGTTTTCTATGCCGATGCATTCGATCAGCGATTGCAGGGAGTGAGGCAGTTGGGAAATGTCGATGCGATTGAGGTCTGGCAGTTCCATTGGTGATTCCTCGGAGAAATAAGCAGGCGCAGGGCATGGTGGTCCATGTCGAAAGGCGGGCGGGCTTTGCCTCAATGGGCGAAGTCGTCGTCGGCCTGAGCTTGATTCTCCGGCAGCCACGAGTGGGGTCGCTAGGCGCCAAGCGGATCGGCGGGTGTAGCCTTCTGGCGTGAGGTTGTGCAGGCAGCGAGGGTCGAATACGTAGGATGTGGCGTCAACAAAGCCCTGAAGGCCTTGATGACTCGTATTTTCAGTTTGCATTGCGCATCGGAGGGTCAGCCTACCTTCACCCCATGATGCAAGTGCCGGGGAAGGGCTAGATGCAAAAGCGCCGCCTATGGGGGGGACGTTGTATCATGGCCTCGGCTCGTCGCGAGCCATATGTCCCTGATGTCGCAAGGAACCTTCGATGACACATGTGCAACGCTTGAAATACTCGATCCTGATCATCCTGGTGGTGCTGGGCATCATGCTGGGCCTGTCCTATCTGCAAAAGCAGGGGACCATTACCGAGCAGACCTTCCAGTACATCGCCATCGCCATCGCCGTAGTCGTGGTGGTGATCAACGCAATCCTGCGTCGCAAGGTCGGGCCCAAGCCTTGAAGCAGGCGGGCCGGCCAAGCGCGGCCGGCCATGGGGTCAACGGGCGGTGGCTTGCTCCAGCACGGCCCGGGCCTCGGGGTTGAGGCTGTAGCACTTGTCGTTGCCCAGGCTGATCACGCCTTCGGCGCACAGCCGCTTGAGCACCTCGCGCACGCTGAGAAACGACAGTGGGATGTCCAGCTGTTCCAACTGCGCATGGACGCCGCGCACCCCGATGCTGCGCCCATCGCGATCGGCGGCGTGCAGGGCATCGATGACTTTGAGGCGGATCAGGCTGGTACGCAGGCCAAAGGTTCGCAGCAATTCGCGGATCTGCTCGTTACCGGCACGCACCTCGGCGCCCGCGACCGCTCTGGTCGTGGCCAGGCGAGGGCCGCTCTGCAACGCAGGTTGTGGGTCGTACATGTGAATGCTCCTTTTCGTGGGCTGTCCCGAAATCATGAGTGCCTCACTTAATAGGACGAATGAGATGGGCAAAACTGCAGCCCTTGGCGAAAAAAATCGCTGCTTTGTGTTGAAGACGTCGCGCTGGGTTGTCTTGCGTAAAATTTTCACCGGGCTGTTCGTCTGATCGGGATGACCCTTCCAATCCCAGGAGTGCCCGTGTCCATACTCCCGCGTCACCCGACCCACCTTGGGCTGGCAGCCGTTCTGCTCAGCTCAGGCCTTGCCGCGCAAGCCCTTGAAGCCACTGGCAAGGCATCGGCGCAGATCCGCCGGACCACTTTTGGCGTCCCGCATATCCTGGCCAAGGACGAACGAAGCCTGGGGTATGGCATCGGTTATGCCTATGCCCAAGACAACCTTTGCCTGCTGGCCAACGAAGTGCTGACCGTCAATGGTGAGCGCGCGCGCTACTTCGGTGCCCGGGGCAAGACGATCGAGCAGCGTGAGAACCTCGACAGCGATACGTTCTTCGCCTGGCTCAATACCGACTCGGTGGTCAATGCCTTCCTCCAGGCCCAGCCAGACCCGGTGCGTCAGCGGCTGGAGGGGTATGCCGCGGGCTACAACCGCGCCCTTGCCGAGCGCAAGGGCCAGGGGCTGCCGGTTGAATGCGGCAGTGGCGACTGGCTGCGGCCGATCACCAGCCTGGACCTGGCCAAGCTCACCCGCCGGTTGTTGGCAGAGGGGGGCATCGGTCAATTCGTCGAGGCGCTGGTGGCGGCCTCACCGCCGCAAGCGGCCGAGCGAGGGGAGGGGCGGGACTTCAGCGCCGCCTTGGCGCGCCAGGCGCAGTTCGCCTCGGCCCGAGGCAGCAATGCGGTAGCGGTCGGCGCCGAGCGTTCGTCCACCGGCGGCGGCCTGTTGCTGGCCAATCCACACTTCCCATGGGAGGGAGGCATGCGTTTTTATCAGATGCAGCTGACCATCCCGGGGCAGTTGGATGTCATGGGCGCCGCGTTGCCGGGATTGCCATTGATCAATATCGGCTTCAACCGCCACCTGGCCTGGACCCATACCGTCGATACGTCCAAGCACTTCACCTTGTACCGCCTGCAACTCGACCCGAAGGACCCCACTCGCTATCTGCTCGATGGCAAGTCCGTGCCACTGACCCGCCAGACCTTGAGCGTGACGGTCAAGGGTGAGGATGGCCAACTGCAGCGAGTCCAGCGACACGTCTATACCTCGAGCTTCGGTCCGGTGGTGCAGTGGCCTGGCCGGCTGGACTGGGACCGGCAACACGCCTATAGCCTGCGCGACGCGAACCTGGAGAACACCCGGGTGTTGCAGCAGTGGGATGCGATCAACCGTGCCGACAGCCTGGACCGCCTCAAACAGGCGGTGGGGCAGATCCAAGGCGTTCCATGGGTCAACACCCTGGCTGTCGATGCCGGGGGGCGTGCTGCGTATCTGAATCAGTCGGTGGTGCCTTATGTGGACCAGGCGTTGCTGGCGCGCTGCGGCGATCCGGCGGCAACCGAGCCACTGGTGGTCCTGGATGGCTCGCGCAGCGTGTGCCAATGGAAGACCGATGTGCAAGCGGCTCAACCCGGCATCTTCCCGGCGCGGCTACTGCCAAGCCTGGAGCGCCGCGACTTCGTGCAGAACTCCAACGACCCGGCCTGGCTTGCCAACCCTGCGCAACCCTTGACTGGTTACTCACCGTTGGTCAGCCGCGAAGGTCAGCCGCTGGGCCTGCGCAGCCGCTTTGCCCTGCAGCGCCTGCAAGGGCCCGGCAAACTCGGGATGGCCGAGCTGCAACGCATGGTGCTGGATGATGAGGTGTATGCCGCTAATCTCGTGCTCCCGGACCTGCTGGCCTGGTGCCAGGCGGCGCCATCCGATGTGCAAGCGGTGTGCGCAAGTCTGGGCGCCTGGAATGGCAAGGCCGACCTGGACAGCGGCGTGGGCCTTCTGCACTTTGCCAACATCGTCGAGGCGATGGCAGAGCATCCTGAAAGCTGGCGTGTAGCCTTCGATCCGGTCGATCCGCAGCATACGCCGCGCGGCTTGGCGGTGGAGCAGGCGTCGGTGAGCAAGCGTGTACATGAAGCAGCGCTGGCTTCGTTGGCACGGTTGGATGAGGCGGGTGTGAGTGTCGATCGCCATTGGGGACAGATTCAGCAGTCCGCCGATGGCACACCTGTGCCGGGTGGGCCTCAGGAGCTTGGGGTGTACAACGCGATGTACAGTGTCCCTGCGGGAGCGGGCAAACAGCAGGTCGTCAGTGGCACCAGCTATCTGCAGCTGGTCAGCTTCACCCGGCAGGGGCCGCAGGCGCTTGGGTTGCTGGCGTTTTCGCAGTCAAGCGAGGCCGCATCGCCCTATGCCAGTGACCAGACCCGTGCGTTCTCTGCCAAGCGCTTGGCACCGATACCGTTCACCGAGGCGCAGATCAAGGCTGATCCGCAGTATCGCCAGTATGTGATCAGCGAGGGGGACCAGGCTGTGGTGGCCGGCGCAGGTCATTGAGTCAAGAAGGGGCGCTTGGCGCCCCATCACGACGGCCCCGAATCAAGGAAAGTCGAACGGGGCCAGCTGGAAGCCCTGGTCATCGACCTGCAAGGCCCAGCCACGGCGGTCCCAGTCACCCAGCACGATGCGTCGAGCCGGCTGCCCTTCGACCACCAGCTTGTGAAGCGCTGGCCGGTGGGTATGGCCATGCACCAGGGTGCGCACGCCATGGGCTGCCATCACCTTGGGAACTTCCTCGGGTGTGACGTCGACGATCTCGGTGGACTTCATGCGTGTCTGCGACCGGCTTTCGCTGCGCAGCTTACGCGCCAGCTTCTGCCGGGTGGACAGCGGCAGGTGACGCAGGATCCACAGGCTCAGCGGGTTGCGCAGGTAGCGACGCAGCTTCATGTAGGCCAGGTCGCGGGTGCACAGGGTGTCGCCATGCATCAACAACACCGGCTCGCCACCGAGTTGCACCACGCTGGGGTCAGCCAGCAGGGTACAGCCTGCCGCTTCGCAGAAGGCTTGGCCGATGAGGAAGTCGCGGTTGCCGTGCATCAGGTAGATCGCCGTGCCGCTGTCGCTTAGCCGACGCAGGGCCTGGCAGATCGACTGCTGGAAAGGCGTCATGGCATCGTCGCCGATCCAGGCTTCGAAGAAGTCGCCGAGGATGTACAGCGCCTTGGCATGCCGGGCACGGCCGTCGAGCAGATCAAGAAACGCCCGGGTTATGTCCGGGCGTTCTTCTTGCAGGTGCAGATCGGAGATCAGCAGAATCACTCAATGATCTCGGCTTTCTCGATGATCACGTCGTCCTTCGGCACGTCCTGATGGCCGGCCTTGGAACCGGTGGCGACGCCTTTGATCGCGTCGACCACGTCACGGCCTTCGATCACTTCGCCGAACACGGCGTAGCCCCAGCCTTGGACGTTCTTGCCGCTGTGGTTGAGGAAATCGTTATCGGCGACGTTGATGAAGAACTGCGCCGAGGCGGAGTGCGGTTCCATGGTGCGGGCCATGGCGATGCTGTACTTGGCGTTCTTCAGACCGTTGTCGGCTTCGTTCTGGATCGGGGAACGGGTTGGCTTTTGCTTCATGCCCGCTTCGAAACCACCACCCTGGATCATGAAGTTGTTGATCACGCGGTGGAACACGGTGCCGTTGTAGTGACCGTCCTTGACGTACTGAACGAAGTTTTCGACGGTTTTCGGTGCCTTTTCGCCGTCCAGTTGCAGGACGATGTCGCCGTGGTTGGTGCTCAGTTTGACTTTGGACATGCTGAATTCGCTCTTTGAAAGGCATTCGGAAAATGGGCTGCGCAGGGCGCGTACTGTCACCTGACGCAGGATCGGGCGACTGCGACACAAGGCGCGCGTCGGCCATTTTGCATGGCTTGCGACAAATCGCGCCAGTTTGTCGGTGCCCGGCTGTCAGCAGCTTGACTGCTTCGGCTATGATAGGCCCTTTGATTCAATCGGCCTACCCAGGCCGGATACCAGCATTCAAGGATCCTATGAGCAAGCCCACTGCCGAAAACGCGCCCAACGCCGCTGCCAAAGGCGCCCCCGCCGTCCCTGCAAACTTCCTGCGGCCGATCGTCCAGGCCGATCTGGACTCGGGCAAGCACAGCAGCATCGTCACCCGTTTCCCGCCGGAGCCCAACGGTTACCTGCACATCGGCCACGCCAAGTCGATTTGCGTGAACTTCGGGCTGGCCCAGGAATTCGGGGGTGTCTGCCACCTGCGTTTCGACGACACCAACCCGGCCAAGGAAGACCAGGAGTACATCGACTCCATCCAGCGTGACGTCAAATGGCTGGGCTTCGAGTGGGCAGGCCCGGTGCGCTACGCTTCGGACTACTTCGATCAATTGCACGACTGGGCCGTGGAGCTGATCAAATCGGGCGATGCCTATGTCTGCGACCTCACCCCTGAGCAGGCCAAGGAATACCGCGGCAGCCTGACCGAGCCAGGCCGCAACAGCCCGTTCCGCGACCGCAGCGTCGAGGAAAACCTCGACCTGTTCGCGCGCATGAAGGCCGGCGAGTTCAAGGATGGCGAGCGTGTGCTGCGCGCCAAGATCGACATGGCGTCGCCTAACATGAACCTGCGCGACCCGATCCTGTACCGCATCCGTCATGCCCACCATCACCAGACCGGCGACAAGTGGTGCATCTACCCCAACTACGACTTCACCCACGGTCAATCGGACGCCATCGAGGGCATCACCCATTCGATCTGCACCCTGGAGTTCGAAAGCCACCGTCCGTTGTACGACTGGTTCCTGGACAAACTGCCGGTGCCGGCGCGCCCGCGCCAGTACGAGTTCAGCCGTCTGAACCTCAACTACACCATCACTTCCAAGCGCAAGCTCAAGCAACTGGTTGACGAAAAGCACGTCGATGCCTGGGACGACCCGCGCATGTCGACCCTGTCGGGCTTCCGCCGCCGCGGCTACACGCCGGCCTCGATCCGCAACTTCTGCGAGATGATCGGCACCAACCGCTCCGACGGCGTGGTCGACATGTCCATGCTCGAGTTCAGCATCCGTGACGACCTCGACCGCACCGCGCCGCGCGCCATGTGCGTGCTGCGTCCGCTGAAGGTGGTGATCACCAATTACCCGGAAGGCAAGGTCGAGCAACTCGAACTGCCGCGCCATCCGAAAGAAGACATGGGCGTGCGCGTGCTGCCGTTCTCCCGTGAGCTGTACATCGACCGTGACGACTTCATGGAAGAGCCGCCCAAAGGCTACAAGCGCCTGGAGCCTGCTGGCGAGGTGCGTCTGCGCGGCAGCTACGTGATCCGTGCCGACGAGGCCATCAAGGATGCCGACGGCAATATCGTCGAACTGCGCTGCTCGTATGATCCGGACACTCTGGGCAAGAACCCCGAGGGCCGCAAGGTCAAGGGCGTGATCCACTGGGTTCCGGCCGAAGGCAGCGTGGAGTGCGAGGTGCGCCTGTACGACCGCCTGTTCCGTTCGCCGAACCCGGAGAAGACCGAGGAGGGCGGCAGCTTCCTGGACAACATCAACCCGGATTCGCTGCAGGTGCTGACCGGCTGCCGCGCCGAGCCGTCGCTGGCCCAGGCCGCGCCTGAGGACCGCTTCCAGTTCGAGCGCGAAGGCTACTTCTGCGCCGACCTCAAGGACAGCCAACCGGGCCGTCCGGTGTTCAACCGCACCGTCACCCTGCGTGACTCCTGGGGCAGCTAAGGAATCGCCGTGCTTACCATCTACAACACCCTGAGCAAGACCAAGGAAGCCTTCAAGCCCCTGGACGGCAACAAGGTGCGCATGTACGTGTGCGGCATGACCGTGTACGACTATTGCCACCTGGGCCACGGCCGCAGCATGGTCGCCTTCGACCTGATCACCCGTTGGCTGCGCAAGAGCGGCTACGAGCTGACCTATGTGCGTAACATCACCGACATCGACGACAAGATCATCAACCGCGCCAATGACAACGGCGAGCGCTTCGATGAGCTGACCGCGCGCATGATCGATGCCATGCACGAAGACGAGCGCCGTCTGAACATTCTGCCGCCGGATCAGGAGCCGCGCGCCACCGACCATATCCCCGGCATGCACGCAATGATCCAGACCCTGATCGACAAGGGTTATGCCTACGCACCGGGCAATGGCGACGTGTACTACCGGGTCGGCAAGTTCGTCGGCTACGGCAAGCTGTCGCGGCGCAAGATCGAAGACTTGCGCATCGGCGCGCGGATCGAAGTGGGCGAAGCCAAGCAGGACCCGCTGGACTTCGTCCTGTGGAAAGCCGCCAAGCCGGGCGAGCCGAGCTGGGAGTCGCCGTGGGGGCCGGGCCGTCCTGGCTGGCACATCGAGTGCTCGGTCATGTCCACCTGCTGCCTGGGCGAGAGCTTCGACATCCACGGCGGCGGCAGCGACCTGGAGTTCCCGCACCACGAGAACGAGATCGCCCAGAGCGAGGCGGCCACCGGCAAGCCTTACGCCAATGCCTGGATGCACTGCGGCATGATCCGTATCAACGGCGAGAAGATGTCCAAGTCGTTGAACAACTTCTTCACCATCCGCGATGTGCTCGACAAGTATCACCCTGAGGTGGTGCGCTACCTGCTGGTGGCCAGCCACTATCGCAGCGCCATCAACTACTCCGAGGACAGCCTGCGTGAGTCCAAGGGTGCCTTGGAGCGCTTCTACCACGCGCTGCGTGGTCTGCCGCGTGTCGAGGCCAAGGGAGGCGAGGAGTTCGTCGAGCGTTTCAGCGTGGCGATGAACGACGATTTCGGTACGCCGGAGGCCTGCGCCGTGCTGTTCGACCTGGTGCGCGAGATCAACCGCCTGCGTGACAGCGATCCTGAGGCCGCTGCCGGTCTTGCGGGTCGTCTGCGTGAGCTGGGAGATGTGCTGGGTGTACTGCAACTGGACGCCGATGACTTCCTGCGCGCCGGGGCTGAGGGCAAGGTCGACGCCGCTGAAGTGGAAGCGCTGATCCAGGCGCGCTTGCAGGCGCGTGCGGACAAGAACTGGGCCGAGTCCGACCGTATCCGTGACCAGCTGACCGCCATGGGCGTGGTCCTGGAAGACGGTAAGGGCGGTACCACCTGGCGCCTGGCTGACTGATCGATGCGTTGATTGGGGCTGCTTTTTGCAGCTTTTCGCGGGTCAACCCGCGAAGGGCCGCAAGGCGGCCCCAGTCGTTACTTGGCTGGCCCCGCCAACGGGCAATGCAGTGTCAGCTTCGCCCCGCCCAGCTCGCTGCTTCCCACCTCCAGCCGGAACCCATGCAGGTCGACGATCGCCGCGACGATCGACAGCCCCAGCCCGAACCCCGGGTGGCGATGGCCTTCCTCACTGCGATAGAAACGCTTCAACACTGCCGCGCGCTCTTGCTCCGGAATCCCCGGTCCACTGTCCTCGATGGCGATATACAGGCCGCTGGCATACTCACGCGCCTGGATCCGTACCTGTCCACCCTCCGGTGTGAACTTGATGCCGTTACCCACCAGATTGGCCAGCGCCTCGAACAGCAGTTCCCGGTCCCCGTGCAGCGCCGGCAACTGCGCGGGCTGCTCCAGGGTCAGGCGGATGCCACCATCTTCGGCCAGCGGCAGGTAGAAGTCGAAGAGCTCCAGCAGCAAGGCGTGGGGATCGAGTTCGACGAACCCGGCGCGGCGCTGACGGTCTTCCAGTTCGCTGATGCGCAACAGTCCGCGAAAGCGCGCCATCAGCGTGTCGGTCTCGGCAATTGCCTGCTCCAAGGCCTGGGCCTCGGGCGCGTTGTCACCGCCTTGCTGGCGGATCCGGTAAAGCTGCGCACGCAGGCGAGTGAGCGGCGTGCGCAGATCATGGGCGATGTTGTCACAAACACCCTTGACCTCGTGCATCAACCGTTCGATGCGGTCGAGCATGGCATTGACGATGGCCGCCAGCATGTCCAGCTCGTCACGCCGCGCCGAAAGCGGTAGGCGATGGGTGAGGTCACCTGCGACGATCAGCTCGGCCTGGGCCTGGATCGCCCTGATACGTTTGAGCGGTCGCCTGCGCAGCAGGTACCAACCGGCGAAACCGGGGATCAAGGTCAGGGAGATGCCCCAGAGCAAGGCATGCAGGATGATCCGTGTAACCACGAACAGCGAGCCGTTGTCGCGGACCAGCACCAACCAGCGTCCATCCTTGATGCGGATCGCCACGGCGTCGCAGCTGTCGCGGGGCAGGTGTGGGTCGTCGGCATCCAGGCATCGCTTGAGTTCGTGGACTTCGCCATCGAGCCCGAGCTCCGGTGGGATGAAGCGCACACGCCCGCCAATGGGGTTGAGCTGGGCGTCGAACAGGCCGTAGGCGTCGAAACCGCGCTCCTCGAACGCCTGGCTTGCGATCAGCGCATCGTCGAGCTGCTTGCCACTCATGTGGGAGAACAGGTGCTGGCGTTGCAGCATGGAGTGGCGGGTGAGCTTGTTCAGGTAGCTTGAGACCTCGAAGTACAGCACCCCCATGAGGATGCTGCTCCAGGCCACGAACAGGAAGCTGTACAGCGCCAGCAGGCGGCTGGTGGAGGAGCTCCAGCCCTTAGACGGGTTCGGCAATGGCATAGCCGGAGCCCCGCACGGTACGGATGAGCGGGTTCTGGCCAGGCGGGTCGATCTTCTTGCGCAGGCGACCGATGTGCACGTCGATCAGGTTGGTGCCAGGGTCGAAGTGGTAGCCCCAGACTTCTTCGAAAATCATCATCCGGGTGATGACCTGGCCGGCATGGCGCATCAGGTATTCCAGCAGCTTGTATTCGGTGGGTAGCAGGTTGAGGGTCTGCTCGCCGCGGCGCGCTTCGTGGCTGATCAGGTCCAACTCGAGGTCGGCGACCTGCAGACGGGTCTGGGTCACCGGCACGCTGTTGCGGCGCAGCAGTACTTCGACCCGTGCGGCCATCTCGTCGGAGGCGAACGGCTTGGTCAGGTAGTCGTCGCCGCCGGCGCGCAAGCCGCGCACGCGCTCGTCGACATCGGAGAGGGCGCTGATCATCAGGATGGGGGTGGCGATCTTGAGGTTGCGCAGGGTGGTGACGATGGTCAACCCATCGACCTCGGGCAACATGCGATCCAAGGTGATCAGGTCGTAGCCTCCACCGATGGCCTTGGACAGGCCTTCACGGCCATTGTCGGCCCAGTCCACTTCCAGGCCATGGCTGGACAGTTCGGCGACGATCTCCTGGGCGGTGACGGCGTCGTCTTCGATGGTCAGTACGCGGGGCATGCTAGTACCTGGGCAGCGATTGGAGGCTTGATTGTGCCAAAGAATAGACATTGCGCGATTTAAGAAAAATTCATTTGCTGCATCAAGACCTGATCGGCCTGAGTCTGCGGGGCCGAGATCCCCCTTTGACCTTGGTGAACGGGCGCACCGCCAAAGGCGGGTATGGAAAATGAAAACGGGGCATGCCATTGCTGGCATGCCCCGTTTTTCAAGGGGAGGACGGAGCCTCAGGCGACCTTGACGATCCAGCCGGCTGGCGCTTCGACGTCGCCGCTCTGGATGCCGGTCAGCTCGTTGTAGAGCTTCTGGGTGACCGGGCCGACTTTTTCCAGGTCGTGGAAGACGTGCAGCTTGCCGTTGTACTCGATCCCGCCGATCGGCGTGATGACTGCGGCGGTACCGCAGGCGCCGGCTTCGACGAAGCGATCGAGGTTGTGGATCTCGACATCGCCTTCGACCACTTTAAGGCCCAGGCGCGAGGCGGCCAGTTCCATCAGCGACAGACGGGTGATGCCCGGCAGGACGGAGGCCGATTTCGGGGTGACGAACTCGTTGTCCTTGGTGATGCCGAAGAAGTTGGCCGAACCGACTTCCTCGATCTTGCTGTGGGTCAGCGGGTCCAGGTAGATGGCATCGGCGAAGTTGTTCTTCTTCGCTTCGGCACCTGGCATCAGGCTGGCCGCATAGTTGCCACCGACCTTGGCGGCGCCGGTACCTTGCGGGGCGGCGCGGTCATAGCTGGAGATGGTGAAGTTGTGCGGTTTCATGCCGCCTTTGAAGTACGAGCCGACCGGGATGGCGAAGATCGAGAAGATGAACTCCGGCGCGGTGCGCACGCCGATGTTGTCGCCGGTGCCGATGACGAACGGACGCAGGTAAAGGGCGCCTTTGCCGTGCGGTGGTACGAAGCGCTCGTTGGCCTTGACCACTTGCTTGCAGGCCTCGATGAACACATCGGTCGGCACTTGCGGCATCAGCAGTCGGGCGCAGCTGCGCTGCATGCGGGCGGCGTTCTGGTCAGGGCGGAACAGATTGATCGAGCCGTCCTTGCAACGATAGGCCTTCAGGCCTTCGAAGCATTGCTGGCCATAGTGCAGGGCGGTGGAGCCTTCACTGATGTGCAGCACGTTGTCTTCGGTCAGGGTGCCTTTGTCCCACTCGCCGTTGCGCCATACGGACAGGTAGCGCTTGTCGGTCTTGATATAGTCGAAGCCCAGCTTGTCCCAGTTAATGCTCTCGTTACTCATGACACCCTCTTGTATTGCCTAGGGCCTGATCGCTCAGGCTGCTTTTATATGCGCACCTCGCCACGATAATACATCCGCCGCGGATCCGAAACGTCCAGTCATGAATTGCTCAGACGGGCGACCGGCTGGTCAGCCCTTGCGACGACGCGGTGCGCTGAATCTTTTCATCCAGCCTCAAGCGAAGAGTTGGCCCGTTACCTGCTATGTCCCTGCCAAAGAATTTGATCAAGTGGTCAGGCCTGCAGGGCATCCAGCGCTGCTTCTGACCCGCTTCACGGCCGCAAGGCCGCGTGTTTTCGGGGGCTTGTGGATGTCGTTGGCGCAGCGCAAGGAACAACTCGAGCAGCAACCTGGCTGGAGCGCCTGTCTCCAACTGCGCTTCATCCAGTGCGAAGGGGTGACCCGCCTTGGTGCGCGGCGGCACTTCGGTCCTCTTTTGGTGCAGCGTCCGTTCCATCCCGAAGGTGCACCCTGTCATGTCTATGTCCTGCATCCGCCAGGTGGCATCGTCGCCGGTGACCGGCTGGAATTGGAGGTTCATCTAGAACCTGGCAGCCACGCACTGCTGACCATGCCGGGGGCGAGCAAGTTCTACCGCAGCATCGGGCCTACGGCAGGGCTCACGCAGCGGTTCCACCTGGCGGCGGGCAGCACGCTGGAATGGCTGCCCCAGGACAGCATCTTCTTCAGTGGCGCGCGAGCCAGGCTCGACAGCCGCTTCACGCTCGAGCCCGGTGCACGGTTGCTGGCCTGGGAAACCCTGTGCCTGGGGCGACCGGTCATGGGCGAGCGCTTCGAGCAGGGCGCACTCGATAGCAGCCTGTGCATCGAACTGGCAGATGACCCTGGGCTGCAGGAGCGGCTGCGCATCGAAGCCGGGGAGTTGGACAAGCTTGGCGGCTACCCGCTGGTCGCTACGTTTTGCGCAGCGCCCGCCAATCCAGCGCTGCTCGAGCGCGTGCGCCAGGCACTGGAGGGCTTGGGCAATCCTGCTGGCGCCACCTTGCTGGGGCCCTTGCTGGTGATCCGCCTGCTCGACCATGACAACCAACACCTGCAATCCACCCTGCAGCGCCTCTGGCACCTGCTGCGTCCGGCTGTCCTCGGCCTGGCGCCGTGCCCGCCGCGCATCTGGGCCACCTGAGAGAGAGGCCATGGAGCTGACCCCAAGAGAGAAAGACAAACTGCTGTTGTTCACCGCAGCGTTGCTGGCCGAGCGGCGCCTGGCCCGTGGCTTGAGGCTCAACTACCCGGAGGCGGTGGCGCTGATCAGCGCCGCTGTGCTCGAAGGCGCCCGTGATGGGCGCAGTGTCGCCGAGCTGATGAGCCTGGGCCGTGAAGTACTGGGGCGGGCGCAGGTAATGGAGGGCGTGGCCGAGATGCTCCACGACGTTCAGGTCGAGGCGACCTTTCCCGACGGCACCAAGCTGGTGACCGTGCATGACCCCATCGTCTGAGGAGCCGAGCATGATCCCCGGAGAAATCCAGGTCGCTGACGGCGACATCGAACTCAACAAGGGCCGCCCGACTGTCAGCGTCAGCGTAGCCAACCATGGCGACCGTCCGGTGCAGGTCGGATCGCACTACCACTTCTACGAGGTCAATGATTGCCTGGTCTTCGAGCGTGAGGTGGCCCGGGGCTATCGCCTGGATATCCCGGCCGGCACCGCCGTGCGTTTCGAGCCTGGGCAGGCCCGCACCGTTCAGTTGGTCGCCTACGCCGGCAAGCGGGAGGTGTACGGCTTCCAGGGCAGGGTCATGGGCGCACTGGAGGGCAGGGTATGAGTCGGATATCCCGGCAGGCCTATGCCGACATGTTCGGCCCGACGGTCGGCGACCGTGTGCGCCTGGCCGATACCGCCCTGTGGGTCGAGGTGGAAAAGGACTTCACCGTATACGGTGAAGAGGTCAAGTTCGGTGGTGGCAAGGTTATCCGCGATGGCATGGGCCAGGGCCAGATGCTCGCCGCCGAGGCGATGGACCTGGTGCTGACCAACGCCTTGATCATCGATCACTGGGGCATCGTCAAGGCCGATATCGGCGTGCGTCATGGGCGTATCGCCGCGATCGGCAAGGCGGGCAATCCGGATGTCCAGCCAGGGGTCACCGTCCCCGTCGGGCCGGGCACCGAAGTGATCGCTGCCGAGGGCAAGATCATCACTGCCGGTGGCATCGACTCGCACATCCACTTCATCTGCCCGCAACAGGTGGAAGAAGCCTTGATCAGTGGCGTCACCACGTTCATCGGGGGCGGCACCGGGCCGGCCACCGGCACCAATGCCACCACCTGCACGCCCGGCCCCTGGTACTTGGCGCGCATGCTCCAGGCCGCCGACAGCCTGCCGATCAACATCGGCTTGTTGGGCAAAGGCAATGCTTCGCGGCCCGAAGCCTTGCAGGAGCAGATCGCCGCCGGAGCGGTGGGCCTGAAACTGCACGAAGACTGGGGCTCCACGCCGGCTGCCATCGACTGCTGCCTGGGCGTGGCCGAGGCGCTGGACATCCAGGTGGCGATCCACACCGACACGCTCAATGAGTCCGGGTGTATCGAAGACACCCTGGCCGCCATCGGTGATCGCACCATCCACACCTTCCACACCGAAGGTGCCGGGGGCGGTCATGCGCCGGACATCATCCGCGCAGCCGGGCAGGCCAATGTATTGCCCTCTTCGACCAACCCGACGCTGCCCTATACCGTGAACACCGTCGACGAACACCTGGACATGCTCATGGTCTGCCATCACCTGGACCCGAGCATTGCCGAGGATGTGGCCTTCGCCGAGTCGCGCATACGCCGCGAGACCATTGCCGCCGAGGATATCCTCCATGACATGGGGGCTTTCGCGATGACCTCTTCGGACTCACAGGCCATGGGCCGGGTGGGCGAGGTGGTGCTGCGCACCTGGCAAGTGGCGCACCAGATGAAGCTGCGCCGCGGGCCGTTGTCGCCTGACAGCGATTACAGCGACAACTTCCGGGTCAAGCGCTACATCGCCAAGTACACCCTCAACCCGGCCCTGACCCATGGCATCGCCCATGAGGTGGGATCGGTGGAGGTGGGCAAGCTTGCTGACTTGGTGCTCTGGTCGCCGGCCTTCTTCGCCGTCAAGCCGGCCTTGGTGCTCAAGGGCGGAATGATCGTCACGGCGCCGATGGGCGATATCAATGGCTCGATTCCCACGCCGCAACCTGTGCATTACCGGCCGATGTTCGGCGCACTCGGCGCGGCCCGGCAGGCCACGCGCATGACCTTCCTGCCGCAATTGGCCATGGACAGGGGCCTGGCCGAGACACTTGGTCTGCGCAGTCTGATCGGTGTGGCCCGCGGCTGTCGGCGGGTACGCAAGGCCGACATGGTCCACAACAGCCTGCAACCGCTTATCGAGGTAGATGCCCAGACTTATCAGGTGCGCGCCGACGGCGAGCTGCTGGTGTGCGAACCGGCCCGCGAACTCCCGTTGGCCCAGCGTTATTTTCTGTTCTGAGGAAAACCCATGATTGTCCTGACCCGTCGACTCAACGAAGCAGGCCCTGTGACCGGCACCGTTACCCTGGACGTGGATTGCCGCATCAAAAGCCGCCTGCGTATCACCCTGGACGACGGCCGTGAGGCAGGCCTGATGCTTGAGCGTGGTCACCTGCTGCGTGGCGGCGAGCTGCTCGGTGACGCCGAAGGTCACCATGTAGTGCAAGTGCTTGCCGCGCCCGAGCAGGTGTCCACGGTGCGTTGCACCGACCCGCTGCTGCTGGCCCGCGCGGCCTACCACCTGGGCAACCGCCATGTGCCGTTGCAGATCGAACCTGGCCTGCTGCGTTTCCAGCACGATCATGTCCTGGACGAGATGCTGCGCGGCCTGGGCTTGAGCGTGGTGACCGAGCAGGCGCCTTTCGAACCTGAAGCTGGGGCCTACCAGAGCGCGCCCCATCATCACGGCCACGACCATCAGTTCGTGCGCTTGCCTGCCCATTGCTGAGCCATCTTGGGAGTTTTCAATGAAAAAGACGTTAGCCGTTGTCCTGCTGCTGGTGGCCCTGCCGGCCTTCGCCCACCCTGGTCACGACAGTAGCCCCTTGCGCGACGGCCTGTTGCATCCACTGACCGGTCTCGATCATCTGTTGATGTTGCTGGGCACCGGTGTGCTGGCGGCCCTGACGCGCCGAAGCCTGGGCCTGCCGCTGGCCACCTTGGCGGCGATGGTCGGTGGGGCGGTGTGCGGGCATCTGGTTGGTGACGTGCTGGGTATGGAAGCGATGATCGCCGTGTCGGTATGGGTGATCGCAGGCGCCTTGTTGCTGCCCAGTCGGCAAAGGCTGCTGGCAGTGATCATGCCGATGTTCGCCCTGTTCCATGGCTGGGCCCATGGCGTGGAGGCTACACCCAGCGCATTCTGGCTGTTCGGCTCAGGTTTCGTTCTCGTCAGCACGCTGCTGCTGGCAGTGGGATTTGCCGTCGGCTGCCTGTTGCGTCGTCACACGGGCCTGCAGAAGGCCGTCGGTGGGGGGATGCTGGCGGGGGCGGCCTTGGTGCTGGCCGGTTGATGGACGTCGACCTCGCGCTGCTGCGCCTACTGCAACTGGCCAGTCCAGGCCTGCCGGTAGGCGGTTTCACCTACTCCCAGGGGTTGGAGTGGGCCGTGGAGGCCGGTTGGGTGCGCGACACTGCAACCTTCGCTGCCTGGCAACGCGAGCAATTGAACGACACCCTCGGCTACCTCGACTGGCCAGTGTTGGCGCGGCTCTATCACGCCTGCCAGGCAAATGATGCCGGCGCCTTCGCGCATTGGAGCCGCTTCGTGCTGGCCAACCGTGAGACTGCCGAGTTGCGGCTGGAAGAACAGCAGCGTGGCAGTGCGCTGGCGCGGCTGCTCGATGGCTGGCAGCTGGGGCAGGCCCCGGACTGGCGGGTCAGTCTCGACCTGAGCCAACTGAGCGGCATGGCCTGGCTTGGCGTGCATTGGTCCATCCCGTTGCGTCAGTTGGCCTTGGGCCACGGCTTTGCCTGGCTCGAAAGCGCGGTGATGGCCGGGGTCAAGCTGGTGCCGTTCGGCCAGCAGGCGGCCCAGACGCTACTGCGCGACCTGGGGCAGGCGCTGCCTGCCGTGCTCGATCGCGCCCTGGCGCTGGACGATGACCAGCTCGGCGGCAGCCTGCCGCGGCTCGCCATTGCCTCTTCCTGTCATGAAATCCAATACACCCGTTTGTTCCGTTCTTGAGGAAGACCTTCATGCAAAGTCATCAAAACCCCCTGCGCGTCGGCGTCGGCGGACCGGTCGGCTCCGGCAAGACCGCATTGCTCGAAGCCCTGTGCAAGGCCATGCGTGACCACTACCAACTCGCGGTCGTGACCAACGACATCTACACCAAGGAGGATCAGCGCATCCTCACCGAGGCCGGTGCCTTGGAGCCTGAGCGTATTGTCGGGGTGGAGACCGGTGGTTGTCCGCATACGGCGATCCGCGAAGACGCCTCGATGAACCTGGCTGCCGTAGAGGCGCTGACGCGTAAGTTTGGCAATCTCGATGTGATCTTCGTCGAAAGCGGAGGCGACAACCTCAGTGCGACATTCAGTCCGGAACTCGCTGACCTGACGATTTATGTCATCGATGTCGCCGAAGGCGAGAAGATTCCCCGCAAAGGAGGGCCAGGCATCACCAAGTCGGATTTCCTGGTGATCAACAAGACCGATCTGGCGCCTCATGTCGGTGCTTCGCTGGAGGTGATGGAGCGCGATACCCGACGCATGCGCCCCGAGCGACCGTGGACTTTCAGCAATCTGAAGAAGGGTGAGGGGTTGCAGGCGGTGATCGATTTCATCGTAGAGCGTGGGATGTTGGGAGGTGGCGCTCCTTGAGTGCGGCCCAATGGTCGAACGAGGCTGGTGGCCAGATCAGCGTCGTCAGAGTGAGTTTGAAGGTGACTCGCCCCATCAGCGCAGTCGCTGGAATGCGAAAAGAGCTGTCTTGAGGGCAGGCGTAGGACGGCGCTCGAACGCGACATCGATTCAGCGTAATGACCGAGTAGGTTTCCTGGTGCTAGAGGGGGCGTTGCCAGACGACAGTGGGCGTAGGTGAAGGACGAGATCCCTCACCGGTCGGCAGGCAGATCATGACGGTTCGCCTGCTTCATCGACGTCAGAAACACACGAGAAAACGATATGAAAAAACGTGCCGTAATCGCTCTGTTGTTCACCGCGGGCCTGACCCCGTTCGCCCACAGCACCGAGTCCGCTCCTGGGGCCGCTACGCCGTCTCCAATTGTCCAGACCGGCGCCATCGCCGGCGATGCCCTGCTCAGCTATTGGGATTTCGGGCCAGAGTGCCCGGAGGGCACGGGCTGGACCGAAGTCGGGCACTGCCAGCCTTACTGGGACTTCGATTGACCCGGAGGTCTCGAGCGGTTCAGAGGCCTTTGCGTGCGTCGCTCGGATGACCCTGCAATGAGCCTTCGAGCTTGAGCGTCGCGCCATCGACCAGAGTCAACACCAGATCCTCGATGGTGCCGGCCAGTCGATCCGCAAAGATCGGCTGGCCATCCGGGTCAAGGTCGTCATAGTAGAACCGAGTACCCTCCAGCCAGCCGACGGCGGTGTTGAGGTCGGTGTCGAGATAGTACTTTCCATCGAGGAAGAAACCCGTGAATTGCCAGGTACGCTCCTCGTTATCGACGGTGTAGCGTTCGCCTGGTTGCATGCCGGTTGCGGGATCGAGCATGGTGCAGCCCTCCTTGAGTGGATGTCGGGTAGAAAACGCAAACCTCGTAGAGGTTCCTTACACAAGACAGAAGTACGTCTGACTGCGATCGAATGGAATCGCTGGCAGCGTACGCAGTCCACCTGTCAGGTGGCGTGTTCTGCAGGTAAGACGTCCGTTGTTCCAAACCAAGGAGAAATCACATGAAAGCACTGGTAATGACCGCCTTGCTGGTCACCGCCGGCCTTGCTCAGGCCGACCAGAAGGTGGAATTGCAGCTTGCCGGCCCGGACGGCCCAGGCAAGTCGATCGGGACGGTCACCCTCGAGCAGACCCCGTACGGGGCATTGCTCACCCCGGATCTTGCCGACCTGCCTCCGGGTGTGCACGGTTTCCACTTGCACCAGCGCCCTTCATGCGACGCGGCCGAGGAGAACGGCAAGTCCGTGCCGGCCGGCGCCGCCGGGGGCCACTGGGATCCGGCGGCGACCAACGCTCACAAAGGCCCGTACGACGCAGGCGGCCATCGCGGCGACTTGCCAGCGTTGTATGTCGGTGCCGACGGCAAGGCTACGACTCCAGTTTTGGCACCTCGACTCAAGGTGGACGATTTCAAGGAGCATGCCCTGATGGTGCATGCCGGTGGCGACAACCACAGCGACCATCCTGAGAAACTGGGCGGTGGCGGCGCCCGGGTAGCGTGCGGGGTGGTGCAGTAAGCGCATCCCAGGTATACGCGATGTGATGTCGTAACCGCCCTGAACAGCCAGGGCTTTTCGGAGGGGCCGCTCTGCGGCCCTTTTGCGCGTCACACGTTTAACCTCACGGCTGCGCTCGTGCCATGAAAAATATCTTCAACCCATAGGCAAATCCTTGCTCACCCACGCGCCGGTGGGCCCAGCGCTAAGGTAAGGTGGCAGGAAAAATCCGCTACGCCGCATGCGGCGTCAGAGAGGTACCTGTGGCTTCCTATACCTTGCGTCAACTCAAGTATTTCGTCACCACCGTGGAGGCCGGCAGCGTCGCCGAGGCATCGCGCCAGCTGTACATCGCGCAGCCGTCGATCTCCACGGCCATCAAAAGCCTGGAAGAGAGCTTCGGCGTCCAGTTGTTCATCCGCCACCATGCCCAGGGCGTTTCGCTGACCCCCAGCGGCAAGCGCTTCTATGCCAAGACCAAGGCGCTGCTGCAGATGACCCACGAGTTCGAGCAGAACGCCTTGGCCGACAACGACACCGTGGCCGGGCAGATCGATATCGGCTGCTTCGAGACGGTGGCGCCGCTGTATCTGCCCAGGTTGATCGCAGGCTTTCGTGAGCGTTATCCGGGCGTGGACATCCGCCTGCGCGATGGCGAGCAGCAGGACCTGATCCAGGGCCTGACCGCCGGCACATTCGATCTGGCTTTTCTCTACGACCATGACCTGGACGGCACCATCGAAGCCGAGCCATTGATGCCGCCGCAAAAGCCCTACGTGCTGCTTCCTGAAAAGCACCGCTTCGCAGGTCAGGCTCAGGTGTCGCTGCGTGACTTGTGCCCGGAGCCGATGATCCTGCTCGATGTCGCGCCGAGCCGCACCTATTTCGTCAGCCTGTTCAACGAGATGGGCCTGACGCCGAACATTGTCTTCAGTTCGCCCTCGATCGAGATGGTGCGGGGGATGGTTGGGCAGGGTTTCGGGTTTTCGTTGCTGGTGACCCGGCCACATTCCGAATACACCTATGATGGACAGCGGCTGGTGACGCTGGACATCGCCGAGCCGGTGGCCCTGTCGGGGCTGGCGGCGGCGCGGTTGAAGCGGGTCCAACTGACCAAACCTGCGCAATTGTTCGTCGAGTTCTGCCGGGAGGAACTGGCCAAGCTTTGAGCTTCCATGAGCCCTGAACGGGCAAGCCCGCTCCCCAAGGCCTTGTCGCCTGAGGGGAGCGGGCTTGCCCGCAAGGGGGCTGCAAAGCAACCCCGCAAACGCCAGGGTGTTACGCCTGGTCCGGCACCACGGCGATCACATCGATCTCCATCAGCCATTCAGCCTGGGCCAGGCCCGCCACCACCAGTCCGGTGGAGATCGGGAACACGCCTTTGAGCCATTTGCCGACTTCCTGATACACCGGCTCACGGAAGCGGGGGTCGGTGATGTAGGTGGTGGTCTTGACGATGTGCGACATGTCCGAACCGGCTTCTTCAAGCAGCTGCTTGACGTTCTTCATCGCTTGCTCGGCTTGGGCACGAGGGTCGCCCAGGCCTACCAGACGACCTTCGAAGTCGGTACCGACCTGGCCGCGCACATAGATCGTGTTGCCGGCACGCACTGCCTGGCAGAGGTCGTTGTCCAGCGACTGATTGGGGTAGGTCGCCTTGGTGTTGAACATGCGGATACGGGTATGGGTAGGCATCAGTGCGCTCCGAGGGTGCTGACTTTCTGGATCGAGGTTGGGGACTGCTCGGCATCCACTTCACGCTGTTCGCGATCGCGGTAGGCCAGGTATGTGCGTTGGGTGGCGATGTGGCCGGCCACATGCTTGGCGTCGTGCCAGACGCCCCAGATGAATGATGAGCCGCGGCGCGACAGCCAGGGCAGGCCGAGGAAGTACACACCCGGCTCGCGGGACACGCCGCGCTGGTGCAGCGGCTTGCCGTTGGCATCGAAGGTGTCGACCTGCAGCCAGCTGAAATCCACGCCGTAGCCGGTGGCCCAGATGATGGTGTTGACGCCGGCCTTGGCCAGGTCGAGCTCGCGCAGCGGGTGGCTGACGCATTCAGGATCGGGCAGACGCTTGCGGGCTTCTGGCTCCTGCGGCAGGTCCA
This sequence comes from Pseudomonas sp. CK-NBRI-02, assembly GCF_008124495.1. NCBI lineage: Bacteria > Pseudomonadati > Pseudomonadota > Gammaproteobacteria > Pseudomonadales > Pseudomonadaceae > Pseudomonas > Pseudomonas sp. CK-NBRI-02. Next base: position 28,643 of record NZ_VSJH01000015.1, read on the forward strand.
GGCCGTTACGCTCGATGTAGGCATCGGCGGCATCCAGCAGGGCCAGGTAGTTCTCATCGCCACGGCGGATGTTGTCGGCAAGGTCGTCCTGGAAGCGCACCACGCCGTTCTCGAACGACTGGGTCAGGCCGACCAACGTCATGCCCTGATGGGCGAGGGCGCGGAAGTCCACGGTATGGCCACCGCGGGCACCACTGACGGCGATGGTCACGTGTTCGCGGCCCGGTTTGGCGATCTCGGCGTCCCATTCGCCCAGCACACCCAGCCACCAGCAGAAGTCGCGGTTGCGGTAGGACCGTGGCGGACGGTCATGGGCCCCGACCGAGAGGTACACCTGGCGCCCGGCGCGCATCAGCTCTTCGGCGATCTGCACGCCGGAGGAGCCAGCGCCCACCACCAGCACAGCGCCTTCGGGCAGTTGCTCGGGGTTGTAGTAGGCGGCCGAGTGGATTTGGTGCAGGCGCTCGTCCTTCGGGGCGATGGCCGGAATCACCGGGCGTTGGAAAGGACCGGTCGCGGCCACTACGCGGTTGGCACGGATCACGCCTTCGTTGGTTTCGATGGTGAAGCCTGGGCAGTCGGCGTTGCGTACCACCTTCTTCACTTCAATGCCGGTCCGTACGGGCAGGTTGTACTTGCGCACGTAGGTCTCGAAGTAGTCGGCGACCTGGTCCTTGCCGGCGAAGGCATCCGGGTCGAGGTCGAATTCCAGGCCCGGGAAGCGGTCGTGCCAGACCGGGCCGTTGGCCACCAACGAATCCCAGCGCCCGGTGCGCCAGGCCTCGGCGATGCGCTTGCGCTCCAGCACCAGGTGCGGCACGCCGAGTTTGCTCAGGTGTTCGCTCATGGCCACGCCAGCCTGGCCGGCGCCGACCACGAGAGTGTCGATTTCGATGTTGTTCAATGTCATGTCTGAGCCCTTCTTGGAAGGCGGTTTTATTCAGGTCGGTGGGGTACCGCCTTTGCCTGTGGCCAGACTAGGGATGTGCTTTGCAACGCGAAAATATTATTTAGCTAATGATTGCCTATAAATTACCGAAGGCCTTGATCGGCGCGGCGTTGAGCTATGTTTCCTGTTTATTTGAGTGCCGTTTTTATTGATGTTTTATGGCCTTAGTTTTTTCCTTTTCTGGTCCTAGGAAAAAGTTGGTTTCGTGGGTCAATGGCTTCTGCCCAGAATGCTCCCATTCGCGCGAAAAGTTGTTTTCGCTGTGCATTGGACAGACCCTCAGGAGCCACAGAACATGACCTTTTCCATCATCGGCCGTTGCCAGGAAACCGGCCAGCTCGGTATCGCCATCAGCTCATCGAGCATCGCAGTAGGCGCACGTTGTCCTTGGGTACGTGCAGGTGTCGGCGCGGTGGCCACGCAGAACATCACCTTGCCCGCGTTGGGCCCGCAAATACTCGATGCCCTGGAGCAAGGGCAACTGCCGGCGGCCGCGCTGGACCGGGTGCTCACGGCCAATGGCTGGAGCGAATACCGGCAGGTGACGGTGATCGACAGCCAGGGGCAGGTGGCATTGTTCACTGGCAAGGAAGCACTCGGCGTGCACAACGCAGTGGCTGGCGAGCAGTGCGCGGCAGCAGGCAATCTGTTGTCCTCGATCCAGGTGATCGAGGCCATGGTCGCGGCCTTCGAGCAAACGGCCGGGCACCTGGCCGATCGTCTGTTGGCTGCGATGCACGCGGCCATGGCCGCTGGCGGCGAAGCGGGGCCGGTGCATTCGGCAGCGATGAAGATTGCCGGTGAGCTGACCTGGCCGCTGGTAGACCTGCGGGTGGACTGGGCGGACGAGGACCCTATCGGCGCGCTGGACAAACTGTGGCAAGACTACCGCCCGCAGATGCAGGACTACGTGACCCGTGCGTTGAACCCAACCGCCGCGCCAAGCTATGGAGTGCCAGGCGATGAGTGAGTCGAGCAGTCGCGAACTGCTGGCCCGGCTGGTGGGATTTGCCACCGTCAGCCGCGAATCCAACCTGGAGCTGATCGGTTTCATTCGTGATTACCTGGCCGGGCTGGGTGTGGACTGCGAGCTGTTCCACAACGAAGAGGGCACCAAGGCCAACTTGTTCGCCACCATAGGCCCTAAGGACCAGGGTGGCGTGGTGTTGTCCGGGCACACCGATGTGGTGCCGGTCGATGGCCAGGCCTGGACAGTCGAGCCTTTCGCGTTGACCGAACGTGACGGGCGTCTGTACGGGCGCGGTACGGCGGACATGAAAGGCTTCATCGCTTCGGTGCTGGCGGCGGTGCCGGCGTTTCTCGCGCAGCCGTTGAAATGGCCGGTGCATCTGGCGTTTTCCTACGATGAGGAGGTCGGCTGCCTAGGCGTGCGCTCCATGCTGGCAGCCCTCGAGCAACGTCCCCACAAACCGCGCCTGTGCCTGATCGGCGAGCCTACCGAGCTCAAGCCAGTGCTGGGCCACAAAGGCAAGTTGGCCATGCGTTGCCAGGTGCACGGCGCCGCGTGCCATTCGGCGTACGCGCCCTATGGGGTCAATGCGATCGAATACGCCGCGCGCCTGATCGGCAAGCTCGGCGAGATCGGCGATGGCCTGGCGCGTCCCGAGCACCATGACGAACGCTTCGACCCGCCGTTTTCCACGGTGCAGACCGGCATGATCAAAGGGGGGCGGGCGCTGAACATCGTCCCGGCCGAGTGCGAGTTCGACTTCGAGGTGCGCGCCTTGCCGGGCTTCGAGGCCCAGGCCGTGGCCGACCAGTTGCAGACCTACGCCGAGGCCGAACTGCTGCCGCGCATGCGTGCGGTCAGCGCAGACAGTGACATTCGCCTGAAGCCGCTCAGTGCCTACCCTGGCCTGGCGACCCCGGCCGACAGCGAGGCGGCGCAACTGGTCGCGCTGCTCAGCGGCTCCGAGGAGTTTGGCACCGTGGCCTTTGGTACCGAGGGTGGGCTGTTCGATCAGGCGGGCATTGCGACGGTGGTCTGCGGGCCTGGCAGCATGGATCAGGGGCACAAGCCCGATGAGTTCATCAGTGTCGAGCAGTTGAAGGCCTGCGATGCCATGTTGCTTCGCCTGGTGCAGCACCTGAGCGCGGGTCGATGAGCCTTGGGGCGCGTGCGCCCCTTTCGCCGCGCCCCGAGGTGCAATCGATCAGAAGCTCGCCTTGACCTGCAGTCCCACCACCAACGCGTTGTCGATGCGTTGCCCGGAGAATGCGCCCGGCTCGATGATGTACTGCACATCCGGTCGCAGGTTCAGCCAGGGTGTGGCCTGGTAGCCGTAGCTCAGCTCGATCAGCTGTTCGGCGCTGTCCAGGTTGGGGAAGTCCTGGCCATCGGCCTGGGCGGCGTCCTCGAGTACATCGCGGCTACGGGGGTTGGGCACGGCGCGACCGTAGCCCAGCGCCAGGGTATCGCGCGGGCGCCCTTCGAACGGCTTGTACAGCACGACGCCTGCGCCATACCACTTGGTAAACGGCGAGGCCGCTTTGCTTGAGGCCGAATACTGGCCGAAGGCGTGCAAGCTTCGGCCCGGCAGGGCAGGGTCGTTCCACACCGCCTGGTCGATCAGCAGGTAATGGCCGCTGCGCCCGGACACTTGGTCATTGCGGCCGATGCGTTTGGCATCGGAGCTGTCGTAGTAGTAGCCGAGCTTGTACTCGCCAGGCAGTTGGCCTTGCAGCTTGTACACCAGCTCGACCGGGACCACGGTGCCGGTCGTGTGCTTGGGCCCCAGGTGCCAGGCGCGGCTGGCGTTGCCGTTGCTTTCGGGGTCGACGTTGAACGCTGCCACACGCACCTGCCAGGCTGGCGACAAGTCGTATTTGACCCTCACGCCCAGATGCGCGTTGGGGTAGTTGGTCCAACCACTGCCGCCGGACATGTTCAGCGGGTGGCCGCAGAAGCCGGCGTTCATGAAGTTGCACAGGATGCCGCTGTCGAGCCCGCCCAGGTCGTTGCCCATGGCCATGTAACCGAGCTTGACGTTGAGTGCCGGGGTGAACAGGGTGCGCTCGTAGCTGAGCTCGGTCAGGCGGGTGTAGAGGCCGCCGTAGTTTTCCTGGATCGGCAGGCGGTTGCCCACCAGGTCCTCGGAGGCGCTGTTGCCGCGGCGGTCGTTGACCGTCAGCTGGACCTTGCCAGCATTGTCCAGGCCGTACAGCTTCGAGAGGTCGAACTGTACGCCGAGCTTGAGGTTCTGCGAGTAGCGTGCCGAACGGTGCAGGCCACCGTGGGCGTTGTAGGCCGTTTCGCCGCTGTAGTCGCCGGTGAACCTGATGCCATCTTCCTCGAGCTGGTGGCGCAAGCCGCCCCAGTCACCGGTCAGGGTGTTGCGGGTCATTAGGTCGCCGTCGGCCATGGCGGTGGTGCTGGCCAGGGCCAGCGCAAGAGCGGGGGTGATGCGAATAACGCGGGGCATTACGGAGTCTCGGGTTGTCTGTGAGGGCCCGTTCGCCGGTCCCACAAAGGCTGCTCGGAGTCTTTGTGAGAACCGGCGAAGGGAGCGACGCGGTCTCGGTGGGGTAGGGTTTATCCGCGAAGAAGGCGGCGCGGTTTACGGCAGGGCATAGGCCATCACGTAGTCGCCGCGGTCAGGGGATTGCCGCGCACCGCCGGCAGTGACCACTACATACTGCTTGCCGGTCTTGGGCGAGACGTAGGTCATCGGGCCGCCCTGGCTGCCGACGGGCAGGCGAGCCTTCCAGATCTCGTTGCCATTGCCGCTGTCGTAGGCGCGCAGGTAGAAGTCCTGAGTACCGGCGATGAACACCAGGCCGCCTTGGGTGGACAGCGTACCGCCGAGGGTCGGCAGGCCGATCTTGATCGGCAGGTGCATGCGGATACCGAGTGGGCCGGTGTCCTCGACAGTGCCGACCGGCACTTGCCAGGCGATCTGCTGGGTCTTCATGTCGATGGCGGTCAGGGTGCCGAAAGGCGGTGCCTGGCACGGAATACCGGCCACGGACAGGAAGCGGTTCTTGTTCACAGCATAAGGCGTGCCCTTGAGGGGAACGGCGCCCATGCCCGTGTTCAGCGCCTCGCCACCGGAGGTGGCCTGGCCTTTGTTCTGCGACGGGATCATCTGAATCCACAGACCCAGACGCATGTCGTTGACGAAGATAAAGCCATGCACTGGGTCGGTGGAGATGCTGCCCCAGTTCATGCCACCGAGCGAACCTGGGAAGCTCAGCGACAGGTCGGTGCCTGGCGCGGTGTACAGGCCGTCATAGCGCATCTTCTTGAAATCGATGCGGCACAGCAGTTGGTCATACGGGGTGGCGCCCCACATGTCCGATTCGGTCAGGGTCTGTGCACCGATCTGCGGCATGCCTACCGATTTGGGTTGGGTCGGGGAGTACGGCTCGTTAGGGATATTGCTCGGCTTGACCGGCACTTCGTCGACCTGGGTCAGCGGCGTGCCGGTCGCACGGTCGAGCACGTAGATCTGCCCGGCCTTGGTGCCGATCACCACCGCCGGGACGGTCTTGCCATCGTCCCGCGTGAAATCGATCAGGCTCGGCTGCATGGGCAGGTCGAAGTCCCACAGGTCGTTGTGCACGGTCTGGAACACCCACTTCTGGTTGCCGGTGGTGGCGTCCAAAGCCAGTACCGACGCGCCATAGGTGTGGTCCAGCTCGCTGCGCTCGACGCCGTAGAGGTCGGTGGAGGCGCTGCCCATCGGCAGGAAGACCGTGTTCATCGCCGGGTCATAAGACATCGGCGCCCAGCTGTTGGGGGTGCTGCGCACGTAGGTGCTGTCGCCTTGCGGGGCGTTGCGGTCCTCTGGATTGCCCGGGTCGAAGGCCCAGCGCATTTGCCCGGTGATCACGTCGAAGCCACGGATCACGCCGCCTGGCATGTCGGTCTGGACGTTGTCGGCCACCCGGCCGCCAACCACCACGGTGGTGCCGGCCATCAGAGGAGCGGAGGACAGCTGGTAGTAGGAATCCGGGACATCGCCCAGGCCGGCCTTGAGGTCGACCTGGCCGTTGTTGCCAAAGCCTTCGCAGAACGCGCCGGTGTCGGCATCGACGGCGATCAAGCGGCCATCGATGGTGTTAGTCAGCAGGCGGCGCTGGCAGTTGGCGCCAGCGGGCAGTTTGACGGCGGCGATCGGCGAGCTGTCGGGCTGGGTCGGCTGGGCGATCTGGGCGGTGGCGTCGAAGTAGGCCAGGCCGCGGCAACGCTGCCAGACCTTGGATTGGGCGTTGATCGCGTTCTTCCAGAGCTCCTTGCCGGTATCAGCGTCCAGCGCGATGAGATTGTTGTGCGGGGTGCAGATGAATACCTTGTCGCCCACCTGCAGCGGGGTCAGCTGGTCTTCGGCACCGTTGCCGTCGCTCAGCGCCACATCGCCGGTGTGATAGGTCCAGGCGACCTTGAGTTCGTTCACGTTGTCACGATTGATCTGGTCCAGCGCGGCGAAGCGGCTGCCGCCTTCGGTATTGCCGTAGTGCGCCCAGTCTTTCTGTGCCTGGCCGGGTTCGACCGGGGTCATGCCAGGGCCTTTGCCGGTAGGGGCGACGCTTGGGTGAGCGACGAACATGTTGCCAACGCCAATCGCCAAGGCGACGGCCAGCACGCCGGCCACGGCGTAGGCACCACGGCCGCTGCTGCCACCGCTGGCGCGCACCAGCATCGGATAGACCAGCGTCACGACCAGGCCGATAGCCGAGAACATGAACAACCGCGAGAACAGCGGCCAGAACGCCAAGCCTGCATCGAGCACGGCCCAGACCGCCGTACCGACCAGGAAAGCGGCGAACAGCCAGGCACCGGCGGGCTTGCGGCGGGCGATGAGCCCGCCGGCCATGGCCATGGCCAGGCCGCCGAGCAGGAAGTACCAAGAACCGCCAAGGATGGCTAGCTTGACGCCGCCGACGGCCAGAAGCAGGCCGAGCAGGGCGATGATCACGCCGAGTCCGACCAGGATGAAGGTTGAGGCGCCAGAGGCGCGAGGTGTTTGTGTCATTGCCAGGGATCTCGCAGGTGGGACTGCGCGCAGTTTAGGCCCTTAGCAAGCTAATTAACAAGTTAGTACATTATTTTTCAGGTCAGATTGTCGCAGGGCCGGAACTCTCCAATAACGCTTAAAAGCTTAGATCATGAATGAAAAATCGCTGAAACAGCGTCTACCCAAGCGCCTCGGGTGATCAGTGTGAAACCGTTGATTCGGCGCGGCGAAGCCCTTCCATGAGGCATCTGAGGGCTGTCTTGACACGTTCTGCCGCCTTTTGCGGGTCGTCCTGGGCAATCACCCACATACCGCTGTCGCCCATGGCGCCGTTGATCAGATGCGCCATGGCCACCGGGTCGAAGTCACGCAGCACCCCAGCGTGCTGCAGCTCCATCAATCCGGCGGCCATGGGGCCGATGTAGCTTTCTTCCTCGAGTTCGCGCAGGCGGGGGCCGAGTACGGCGGGAGCATCCTGCAGCAGGATGCGGCGCAGGGCGGGATCATGGAGCAGGTCGTAGTAGTGCAGACAGGTGTCCAGGTAGCCCTCCCAAGGATCGGTATGGGTGGCGAAACGCTCATCGAGCGCTTGGTTGATCTCGTCGAGCAGATGCGTCACCACGGCGGTGAACAGCCCGGCCTTGCCGCCGAAATGGTGATGCAAGGCGCCCCGGGTCAGGTCAGCCTCGGCGCACAGTTCGTCCATGACCACGGCGGTGAAGCCTTTTTCTGCGAATTGACGGCGGGCGACAGCGATCAAACGCTCGGTGGTTTCGGCGCTCATGGCGGCTCGGGTTCGGCGAGGGGCGGGCATCGGCAGCTCCTGGGTGATAACAGTGGACGCAAATTAGCATACGTTGCGTATGTCAATAAGGGGCATTAGCATACGCGGCGTATGCTAATTGGAGGTTTGTCCCATGTCCGCGTCCCTGCAGCACCCTCAACGTACATGGCTTGCCGAATTGCCGGGCTTGCTGCGCCTGGCTTTGCCGCTGGTGCTGGGACTCTCGGCCAGTGAGCTGATCAGCTTGACCGACACCCTGATGCTGGCCTCGCTGGGGACGCTGGTACTGGCCTGTGTTTCGCTCACGGCCAGTGCCGGGTTGATCTTCCACGCTGGGCTCTACGGCATGCTCGCCACCCTCAGTGTGCGGGTGGGCCATGCCTTCGGTGCCGGCGATGCCGAGGGCGTGGCACGCACACTGCGTGCGGGGCTGGGTTACGGCCTGTTGGTCGGCACCCTCGGCTGCCTGGCGATGCTGGGCAGCCTGCCGGTGCTGCAATGGGCCGGCGTGCCGTTGCCGGACGTAAAGGTACTGGCGCCGTACTGGCAGGCGATGGCGGTGTTCTTGATTCCGTTCTGCCTGGCCGTGGTGTTCAAGGACGTGCTGGAGGCCGTCGGTCGCCCGTGGGCCGCGGTGTTGGTGGTGATGAGTGCGGTCGTGTTCAACGTGCCCTTGAGCTACGGCCTGATCCACGGACATTTCGGCTTGCCGGCCCTGGGCTTGTTGGGCGCCGGTATCGCCAGCGTGCTGGCCGAGTCCCTGGCTGTGCTGCTGGCATTTGTCTATTGGCGTCTGGCGCCTTCGCTATCGGTCTACCGGCGAGCCTCCCTGGGCCCCCGGTTGGCCTGGCGCACGCTGATGGGAGAGGGCTGGCCGCTGGGGCTGGGCTACCTGGCCGAGGCTGGCGCCGTGGTGATCGCGGCCTGGATGCTCGGCTGGCTGGGCACGGCGGCGCTGGCCGCCAATCAGGTGGTGCAGTCGATCGGCTCGTTGCTGTACATGCTGCCGTTGGGCATGGCCGCGGCGGTGAGCATCTGCATCAGCCAGGCCCAGGGCCAAGGCCAGCGTGCGCGTATCAAGGCCATTGGCAGCGCCACCTTCATCAGTGTCAGCGCCTGGATGGTGGCCAGTACCCTGCTGCTGATGGTGTTTGGCCGGGCGATCGCCGAGGCCATGAGTGACGACCCGCAGGTGATCGCCATCGCGGTGCCGATGTTCGTGGTGGTCGCGACCATGCAGATCGCCGATGGTTTGCAGTCCACAGCTTTGGGAGCCCTGCGCGGATTGCAGGACTACCGCTGGCCGGTGGGCGTGACCTTGGTCAGCTATTGGCTGTTGGCATTGCCGCTCAGCTACGCCCTGGCGTTCCATTCGCCGTTGGGGCCGGTCGGGGTCTGGGTCGGTTTTGCCTGCGGCCTGGCGGTGGCGGCGTTGCTGCTGCCTTGGCGCTTCTACCAGTTGCAGGGTGGCCCGACAGAGGGGGTTCAGCCTCAGTTGCCGTAGAACACTGCCAGCCAGACCGTCGCCACACCGGCCTCGGTCCACTCCACCCGGTGCCGGCAATGGGGCGGGATATCCAGATGATCGCCGGGGCGCAGCACCCGTTCGTGGGGCTCATGCTCAAGCCTGAGCCCGGCGCTGCCGGTGAGCAGCAGTACCCATTCACCTTCGGCCTGGTCGTACCAGAAGCCAGGCGGGCTGGCCTGGCCACTGGAGACGATGCGCTCGATGCGCAGACCCGGCCGGCGCAGAAGCTCGTCGAACTGCTCGCTCGCCTGGGGGGCGAGCGGAGGAAGGGCCGTGAACAGGTTTTCGGGCATTGGGGCCTCGCGTGCTAAGCCAGTGAGGCCCCTGAGTGTAGATCGGCTCAGCGCCCCAGTGGCAGCGCCACGCCGATCAGCGCGAACAGCGTCCCGCAGCAGCGATTGAAGCCACGCCCCCCCTTGGCCAGCCAAGGGCGCACGCGAAAGGCCAGGCGCGCCAGCAGGTATTCGACCACGAACTCCACGCTGGCAAAGGTCGCCGCCATGATCACGAACTGCATCGCCAGACCGCGTTGAGGGTCGATGAACTGCGGCAAAAAGGCGCCATAGAACAACAACACCTTGGGGTTGGCCATGGCCGACAGAAAGCCCTGGCGGAACAGCCCGCGGTTGCCCAGACGCGTGGTGCCCTCAGCAAGCTCCAGGCGCATCGCCGGGCTACGCCAGAGCTGAATGCCCAGCCACAAGAGATAGGCCCCACCGACCCATTTGAGCACCTGCAGCAGCGAGGCTGAGGTATGCAGCAGGGCACTGAGGCCGAACATCGCCAAGGCAATCAGCGCGCTGAATCCGAACACGCCTCCCACGATGGTGTACAGGGTGCGACGGGCGCCATAGAGCGCGCCGTGGGTCAGGGCCAGCAGGCTGTTCGGACCAGGGGTCAGGGACAAGCCAATGCTGGCCAGCAGATAGATGAGCCAAATATCCAGCGCCATGGAGAAAGCCTTTGGGTGTGAAGAGCGCCAGTCTAGGGTAAGCGTCGAGATTGCTAAGGTAATATCTGGACTTTCTGCGGTTATCTTTGGACTTGCCCTGCATGACCCCTGACATTCGTCTGTTGATCCTTCCCCTGCCGGAATTCGCCTTGCTACCGTTCGGGGCTTTCCTCGACAAACTGCGCTTTAGTGCGGACGACGAAGACTACAGTCGCCAGCGCTATTGCAGTTGGACTTTGCTCGGGCTGACTGCCGATCCTGTGCCCTCGAGCAGCGGCGCGGTGGTTCAGGTGCAGGCCACGGCGCAATCGGTGGACTTCAAAGGCCATGACTACCTGGTGCTGTTCGGCGGGCGCAACGCCGCGGCGACGGCGGCGCTGGCTCCGCGTTACCGGGCTTTGCTCAAGCGCGCTGTCCGGGCGGGGCTGAAGCTGGTAGGCGTCGACAATGCGGTGTTTCTGCTGGCGGCCTGTGGTTTGCTCGATGGCCACAAAGTGGTGGTGCACTGGCGCCACGAGACGGAGTGTCGCGCCTCATTCCCGTCCGTGCAGGTGCTGCGCGAGCAGCTGTATTGCTTCGATGGCGCACGGATCTCCTGTGCTGGGGGCACGGCGGCCATCGACCTGGCGGTGGAACTGTTGTCGCGTGCCTGTGGCCGGGCGCGGGCACTCAAGGGCTTGGCCGACATGCTCGTGGACGAGACCCGCGACAGTCGCCATGCCTTGCGCTCCCTGGAGCAGGAGCCAGGGCAGGGGCGTGCGGTGCAGCGTGCTACCGCGTTGATGCGTCATCACCTGGGCTCGAACCTGACCCTTGAACAGCTGGCGGCAGAACTGGGCATCAGCCGGCGCCAGCTGGACCGCCAGTTCCAGGCCAGTCACGGCATGACGGCCAAGGCCTGGTGGCTCGAGATGCGCCTGCAGCAGGCGCGCTGGCGGTTGCTCAACTCGAGTCACGGCTTGGCGCAGATCGCCGATGAGGTGGGGTTGGGGGATGTCAGTTACCTGGGCAAGTGCGTACGCCGCAGGTTTGGCTGTACGGCGTTGACGCTGCGCGCCTCGGGAAGGCTAGGGGAGTGAGTCTCCCCCGGCGTTGCGAACACCTCCACGGCAATCATTGCGGCGACCCGAACAACCCGGTCCAGTAGATCCCCGCATCGCTCTTAGGGTCCACCGCATAGGCCGCGCCCAGCTCGGTGAAGTCGGGGTTCATCAGGGTGGCGCAATGGCCGGGGCTGGCCAGCCAGCCATCGACCACCTTGTTTGCCGTGTCACGACCGGCGGCGATGTTCTCGCCGATCTGCCGGTACAGGTAGCCGGCCAGCTCCGCCCGGTCGCCAGGGGTACGGCCGTCGCGGTCGATATGGTCGAAGAAGTTCTGGTTGGCCATGGCCCGGGTGTGGTTGGCGGCGACACCGGCCAAGGTGTTGTTCCAGTTCAGGGCAGGGGCAGCGGCGAAGGGTTGACCGCCGCATTGGCGCGGCGCTTTGCGTGCGGCGTTGATCGCCTGCAGCAGTTTCTGGCCTTCGGCCTGCCAGTCACCCAGGCGCCCGCTGAGCAGGGGGCGGGCCAAGACGATGCGCCAGTCACGGCCTTCCTGGCTGACACCGATGTCGACGAATTGTGGGTCAAGGACAACCTGGCAGAAGCTTTCCTCGATGGCATTCATTGCCGCCCGGGCATCGCGTGGGCCGGACAGGCTGATCGCCTGGACGTTGACCATGGGGTAGGCGGCGCGGCTCATGGCCTGTTGCAGGTCCCGGGTGCCTTCCGGCGAAAGCGCAAGGCGGGTGTCGCTGTTGAGCGGCGGCAGCTCCAGGGAGGCCTCGCCGCCGCAGCGCTGGGCTTGGCTGCGATAGGCATTGATCGACTCGATCAGTTGACCTTCTTCACCGGTAAAGGCCAAGGCACCGGTGGAGGCGACAAGGCCCAGCGTCAGGGCGGCAAAGCGGGCAACGGATGACAGGACGCGCATGAAAATCTCCCTATGACTGGCAGCGCCTAGCTGCCCATCCTACACAAGCACACGGCGTTTGGCCCCGCTTTGTGCATGGTGAAAAAACGGCCGGCAATCGATTGCGTACGGCAAAAGAGGGGGTAGACCCCTGGCTGCTCGAAAAGTGCGGTGTCGGTGTAATCAGCCGATCGCAACGCACTCATGAAGTTGGACAGGGAAAGATCTATGCTTGCTCCATGACCATCACCGAGCTTCCCCTTCGCCAACCCTGCCCACCGGGCCTCTGCGATTGCGGGCGCGAGCGGCTGCACGAAAGCCCACCCCAGGCCCAGCGGATCCTGCTGTTGACCCGCCAGGAAGAAAAGCGCCTGCTAGAGCGCCTGGAGCACCTCAGGGACCTGGACGATCTGGAGCGTCTACAGGTGCGCCTGTACGAGCAACTGGGGATTCGCCTGCGCATCGCCCCTGGCTACAACGAAGTCCGCACCATGCGCGGTATCAGTATCGAACTGGAGGAACAGCCCGGGCTGTGCCGCAAGACCCGCCAGGCCATTCCGGCCGCCATCCGCCGAGGCCTCGAGCGCAACCCGCAGGTGGCCTTCCGTCTGCTCGATGCCCACGACCTGCTGCGCGACGCCTGATTTTCAGCGCATCGCCGCCAGCTTGATCCCGAACCCCACCAGGCAGGCGCCTGCCAGGCGCTCCAGCAGATTGGACACCCGTGGGTTGGCGCGCATGCGCTCGGCCAGGTGATGGGTCAACAGCACCGCGATCAGGCCATACAGGAAGGTCAGCGCGGCGACGGTCACCGCCATGAAGGCAAAAGTCACCACGCCCTGGTGGCGCACCGGGTCGACAAACAACGGGAAGAACGCCATGTAGAACATGATCGCCTTGGGGTTGAGCAGCGTGATCATCATCGTCTGGCGCAGATAGTGCCCGCTGGCCATGCGGCTCTCGCGCGGGGCGCCCCCCGGCTTGCTCAGCACCATGCGCAGGCCGAGCCAAGCCAGGTAGGCCGCCCCCGCCCACTGCACCACATGGAAGGCCGCAGGGTAGGCTGCCAGCAGCGTGGCGACACCGGCCACCGCCAACCACATCAAGACCTGATCACCCAGGATCACGCCCAAGGTCGCGGCCAGCCCACCTTTGATGCCACCCTTGCCGGTGGCGGTGATCAGCGCGAAGTTGCCAGGCCCGGGGATGGCCAGGAGGATGAGGAACGCAACAACGAAAGCACCGTAGTCGGTCACGCCTAGCATGGGGGGATCTCCGAAATAGGCATCGCCAAGGGGGATCTGGATTTATGCCACCCTGCGCGCTGCTTGCAAAGCACGGACAGCGACTAATTTTCGCCGTCGACCTTTCGTTTGTTGGATAGCCGCCCTGCGCACCGCGCAGCGGCCCTCATCATTCAAGGAGACAGGCAATGACGTCCGTATTCGACCGCGACGATATCGTGTTCCAGGTAGTGGTCAACCACGAAGAGCAATACTCCATCTGGCCTGACTACAAGGCGATCCCCAACGGCTGGCGTGCCGTGGGCAAGAGCGGCCTGAAAAAAGACTGCCTGGCCTACATCGATGAAGTCTGGACCGACATGCGGCCGCTGAGCCTGCGTCAGAAGATGGCCCAGGCCCAGGTTCAATGAGGCGTTGCCTGTGGATGCAGTGAATCTGCTGTGCCTGCCGTACTCCGGCGCCAGCGCCATGGTCTATCGCCGTTGGCGTCGCAAGGTGCCGGCCTGGCTGCAGGTGTGCCCGGTGGAACTGCCCGGTCGCGGCATGCGCCTGGGCGAGCCCTTGCAGACCGACATGCAGGCCCTGGCCCGGCAACTGGCTGCCGAACACCGCGCATCGGCCCGTGCCCCTTATGCCTTGTTGGGCCACAGCCTGGGTGCGCTGTTGGCCTTCGAGCTTGCCCACGCGCTGCAGGCCCAGGGTTGCCCGCCGCCGCTCGCGTTGTTTGCCTGCGGTACCGCGGCGCCGAGCCGCCGTGAGGACTATGACGGCGTGCAATGGCGTGAACCTCGGCGCGACGACGAACTGATCGAAGAGTTGCGCAAGCTGCAGGGCACGCCCGAAGAGGTGCTGGCCAACCAGGAACTGATGAGCCTCACCTTGCCGATCTTGCGTGCGGATTTTCTGCTGTGCGGGCGCTATGTCTACCGTCAGCGTCCGCCCCTGGACTGCCCGCTGCATGTGTTGGGCGGCGCAGACGACCGGGCGAGCCAGGTGCAATTGCAGGCCTGGGGACAAGAGACGCAGGGTGCGTTCACCCTTGATATCTTTCCCGGTGGCCACTTCTTCATTCATCAGCACGAAGACCAGGTACTGGGCCTCTTGGCCGATGCCTTGGCGCCGCTTCGACACTGTGCCTGATTGACGTCGCCCTTTGCCTCGGCCAGCCTAGTGGGCTTTGCAGCCCACCCTGGGCTGCCCATTTTCACAGGCTAGGGCAGACAATGCTGATCGATCCTCGCAAGGCCACGCTGCTGGTCGTCGATATCCAGGAAAAACTCATCAACGCCATGAGCGACCCCGAAGGCACCCGCGCCCGAGCACGCTGGCTGTTGGCGGCGACCGCCGAGCTGGAGCTGCCGACGGTGATTTCCGAACAGTACCCCAAAGGCCTTGGCCCAACCTTGGCCGAACTCAAGGCCGCATCGCCGGCGGCGCAGATCGTGGAAAAGCAGCATTTTTCTTGCGTGGCCGCCGAGTGCTTGCCGGCCAGCCTGATGGCGCGTGAGCAGGTGATCGTCTGTGGCATGGAAACCCATGTCTGCGTGTTGCAGACCGTGCTGGGCCTTTTGGGCCTGGGCAAGCAGGTGTTCGTGGTCGAGGATGCCTGCGACAGCCGCACCCCCGCCAGCAAGGCGGCGGGCCTGGCTCGCATGCGCGATGCCGGCGCCCAGGTGGTGACCCGCGAGATGGTGTTGTTCGAGTTGATGGGCAGCGCCGATCATCCGCTGTTCCGCCACCTCAGCAAGACTTACCTGGTGGGCGAACAACCTTGACTGCCAGGACGAGCGGCAGGCTGGCCGCACTGGGCTTGGTGGTCCTGGGGGTATTGCAGGGGTGTACGACCTCGCCTGAAGTTTCCGAGGCCGATCCGGCCCAGGTGCAGGCTCAGGTCAAGCGCCTGCTGCCGGCATCGATCAAGGACAGGGACGGCTGGGCCCGGGATATCCAGACCGCTTTTGCTGCCCAACGCATCAATCCAAGCAAGAGCAACCTGTGCGCGGTGCTGGCGGTGACCGAGCAGGAGTCGACGTTCAATGCCGATCCTCAGGTGCCGAACCTGGGCCGCATCGCCCGCGAAGAGATCGATCGGCGCGCCGCGCGGCTGCACATTCCCAAATTGCTGGTCGATGGGGCATTGAAAACCCCGTCGGGCAATGGCAAGACCTACCAGCAACGCTTGATGGCCGTGCGCAGCGAAAAGCAGTTGAGCGGCCTGTTCGATGACTTCATCGCCGGCCTGCCGCTGGGGCGTACGCTGCTGGGCGGTCTGAACCCGGTCCGTACCGGTGGGCCGATGCAGGTCAGCATCGAGTTCGCCGAGCGCCATGCCAAGGATTATCCCTACAGCTATGAGGGCACGATTCGCCAGGAGGTCTTCACCCGCCGTGGCGGTCTGTACTTCGGTATTGCCCACCTGCTGGGGTATCCCAGCCACTATCAACGCCAGTTGTATCGCTTCGCAGATTTCAACGCGGGCTGGTACGCCAGCCGCAACGCGGCGTTCCAGGCGGCGCTCAGCCGGGCGAGTGGTGTGACGCTGGCGCTCGATGGCGACCTGATTGCGCCAGGCTCGATCATGCCGGGCAGCACTGAACAGGCGGCGCGTAAGTTGGGCGTCAAGCTGGGGCTGCGCAACCCGCAGATCCGCAGCCAGCTGGAGAAAGGTGACAGCCTGGCGTTCGAGGACACCGATCTGTACCAAGGCGTGTTCGCCCTGGCGGACGCCAAGGCGGGCAAACCGTTGCCGCGTGCGGTGCTGCCGGGAATCGAACTCAAGAGCCCGAAGATCACTCGCAAGCTGACCACCGCATGGTTCGCAGGAAGGGTCGATGAGCGTTACCAGCGCTGCATGAAGCGTTGAGCCTGACGCCTTGGGGCCGCTGCGCGGCCTCATTGCTCAACGTCGTGGTTGCCCGTAGGCCTGGCTGATGCGGTCGATGACCATGGCCAGTGCGACGATCGCAAGCCCTGCCTCAACACCTTGGCCAACATTGAGTGTCTGGATCCCGGACAGCACATCCTCGCCCAGGCCTCGGGCGCCGATCATCGAGGCTACCACCACCATCGACAGCGCCATCATCACCGACTGGTTGAGCCCGGCCATGATGCTCGGCAACGCCAGGGGCAGGGCGATGCGGCGCAGGCGTTGCCAGCGGTTGGCGCCCAGGCCGTGGGCCGCTTGCAGCAGTGATGGGTCGATCTGCGCCAGGCCCAGCTCAGTCAGGCGTACCAAGGGGGGCAGGGCGTAGACCAAGGTGGCGAACACGGCCGGGACCTTGCCCAGGCCGAACAGCATCAATACCGGGATCAGGTACACGAAGGCCGGCAAGGTCTGCATCACGTCCAGCACCGGCAGCACCAGGCGCCGTGCCAAGGGACGGGTCGCCAGGACGACCCCTAGGGGTACTCCGATCAGCACGCACAAGCCGGTACTGACCAGCACCAGCGCCAGGGTTTGCAGCAGCTTGTCCCATAACCCGATCATGCCGATCAGCGCCAGCAGGGCACTGAGCACCAGCGCGCGTGTCAGGCTGCGGCTGGCGTGCCAGGCGAGCAGGCCGACCAGCAGGAGCAGCAGCCACCAGGGCAGCAAGCGCAACAGGCTTTCCAGGCCCACCAGCAATTGCAGCAAATGGTCGGACAAGCTGCGCAGTTGATCGCCATAGCGCAGCACCAGCCAGTCGACCAGGCGGTTGACCCATTCGGCGAAGGAGAACTGCCAGGCATCGGGAAACCCTGCGCTCACAGCGCGCCCTCGACCTTGGCGGCGACCTCGGCGGGCAGCCAGGCCTTCCAGACCGCTGGATGGTCGCGCAGGAACATCAAGGCAGCCTCACGTGGTGACTGGCGGGTTTCGCTCATGTGGGCCAGGGCTTTGTTCAGGCGGTCGATGGGCAGGTCGACTTTCTCGAACACCGCCACCAGGTCTGGGTAGTGCTCGCGAAAGGGCGCCGACACACCGATCGACAATTTGGCGGGCAGCGAACGGCTGCCTTTGGGGTGTGGGTTTTTCGCGTCGGTGAGGGTTGCCCAGGCTACGGGGTCGAACGGCGGTTCCTCGAGTCGGACCAGGTCATAGCGGCCCATCAGCGGCGTAGGGCTCCAGTAATAGAACAGCACAGGTTGGCCGCGACGGATCGCCGAGCCGATTTCCGCATCCAGGGCGGCGCCGGAGCCACTGCGGAAATTGTTGTAGAGAGTATCCAGGCCATAGGCCTTGAGCTTCTGGCTGTTGACTGTTTCGGAGGTCCAGCCGCTGGGGCTATTGAGAAAGCGGCCTTTTTCCGGTGTTTCCGGATCGCGAAACACCTGAGGGTAGCGTTTGAGGTCTTCGACGCTACGCAGATCCGGCGCCAGCGCCTTCAGGTTGCGGGCCGGGTCGCCCTTGATCACATAGGCCGGCACCCACCAGCCTTCTTCGGCATTTTTCACCGTATCGCCCAGGGCGAATACCTGGCCGGCCTGTTCGGCCTTGACCCAGGCGGGGCTGCGTCCGGCCCATTCCTCGGCGATCACCTGCAGGTCGTTGCGTGCCAAGGCCACTTCCATGCTGACGGTGCTGCCGGGGAGGGTATCGGTGGGGTAGCCGAAGCCGTGTTCGACGATCAGGCGCAGGATCTCGGTGGTCAGGGCGCCGCTTTCCCAGCCGATGGCACCGAAGTGAATCGGCGTGCGCTCCTCGGCGGCTGCGCTGTCGGTGCTGGCCAGGCCCACGGCAAGCAGCAGGCCGGCCAGCAGCGTTGGAATTCGTTTCATCAGAGCCTCGTCGGTTGCCGGTCCTTGGGTTGTGGCAAGTGTAGACGACGAGGTTGCAAGGGCCGCGCAGCGGCCCCGGCGATGCAGGATTCAGACGCGGAACTGATCCATCAGTCGCTGCTGCTGGTTGGCCAGGTCATTGAGCGACTGGCTCACCCGCGCCGACTCGTTGGCCTGGCCGGACAGCGATTCGGTGACATCGCGAATGGTCGCGACATTGTTGTTGATCTCTTCGGCCACCGCGCTTTGCTCCTCGGCGGCCGAGGCGATCTGCAGGTTCATGTCGGTGATCACCGTCACGGCCTGGCCGATGCGCTGCAGGGCCGTGACCGCCTGGCCGACCTGTTCGACGCCGCCCTGGGCCTGGCGATGGCTGTTGTCCATGGCACCGACGACCTCCTGGGTCCCGGCCTGCAGGGCTTCGATCACCTGGCGGGTTTCTTCCACCGACTCCTGGGTGCGGCGTGCCAGGTTGCGCACTTCGTCGGCGACCACAGCAAAGCCACGTCCGGCCTCGCCGGCACGGGCCGCCTCGATGGCGGCGTTGAGGGCCAGCAGGTTGGTCTGTTCGGCGATCGAACGGATCACCTCCAGCACCGAGCCGATCTTCTCGCTGTTCTGTGCAAGGCCTTGGACTTGGGCCATGGCGCCGCTCATGTCGGCGGCCAAGGCGTCGATGCTGGTGGTGGTGCGGTCGATCACCGCCAAACCTTCGCGGGTCGCCTGGTCGGCCTCGCGTGCGGCCTGGGCCGCCTGAGCCGCGCTGCGGGCGACATCCTGGGCGGTGGCGCTCATTTCGTGGGAGGCAGTGGCCACCTGGTCGACCTGGCGGTACTGCTGTTCCATGCCGGAGCTGGTTTCGGCGGCGATGGCCGCGGACTGGTCGGCGGTACCACGGGCAGCCTGGACCGACGCTTTGACGTCGGCAATGGTCGGTTGCAGCTTGTCGAGGAAACGGTTGAACCAGCCGGCCAGCTCGCCCAGTTCATCGCGTTTGTCATAGGTCAGGCGACGGGTGAGGTCGCCTTCACCGCTGGCGATGTCCTTGAGCATGGCGGCCACGCCCAGGATCGGCCGGGTGACTCCCCGGGCCATCAGCCACACCAGCAACAGGCCGGCAATCGCCACGGCCAGGCCCAGGCCCAGCTCCAGCAAGGTGCCGCTGGTGTTGAGGCTGTCGAGTTCCTGCTTGAGCGTCTCGGCCGGGCCTGTCAGGGCGCTTTCCGGCACATCGAGCAGCACGCCCCAAGGCTTGCCGCCAGGGATCGGTTCGAACGCGGCCAGCACCTTCAGACGCTGCTCGTTGCGCAAAATCTGCAGCTTGCCTTCGGGCAGCTTGCCCACGAGGCTGGCGCCTTGGGCGGTGTCGACCTGGTCGAAGCGGTGGGCCAGTTTGCTGGCATCGGCACTGTAGCCGGCCAGCAGGCCTGCAGGGCTCAGAATGCCGACCGTGGTGCGGCCTTCATAGAGGTTGCGGCTGGCATCCTGGCTGAGGGCCTGCAGGCTGTTGAGGTTGATGTCGATGGACAAGGTGGCGATCACCTTGTTGGCGACGATCAGCGGGAACACGATGCTGGTCATCAGCACCTGCTGGCCTTCGATGGTGTAGAAGTACGGCTCGCTCACGCAGACCTTGCCGGTGCTGCGCGGGCAGACCCACCAGGTGTTGTTCGGCTCGCCGCTCGGGCCGATCTCGGTGTTGGCCATGTCCTGCTCGGGCAGGGCCATGGAGGTCAGCTGGCCGGCACGCGGTTGCGACCAGTAAAGGGCGAAGCGGCCGGTCTCGTTGCTGCCCAGTTCGGCCTGACCGGTAAACAGTTTGTCCTTGCCATCCAGCGCGTCAGGCTCGAACACCAGCGACAGGCCCAGCAAGTCGGGTTTGGCCTGAAGTGCAGCGCGCACCTGGCGGGTCATGTCTTCGCGCAGGTCGTAGGCGTCCAGGAAGCGCTTTTCGGCCTGCTCGCGCAGGAACAGCACCTGACGGGCAAACCCTGCGCCGTACTGGTAGGCATCCATGAACTGGCGGCGGATGTTCAAGGCCTGGACCTCGCCTTGCGACTCGATGCGCGCCTGGGCCGACTCGGTGAGCATCTGCATGCTGCTGGCTTTGACCAGGTCGGAGCTATGGTCCATGCGGTAAAGCGAAAGGCCGATCAGTACCGTGACGATGGTGGCCAGGCAGAGCCCGGCCAGCAGGGTGATCTTCCACTGGATGGAGAGTTGTCGCAGAGGCATTTTCGGGCGAATCCCTTGTTATAAATCGGGGGTCTGCCTCCTGTGTCGGCGCCTCCCAGGCTTTCTTTATTCAAGCGTTCAATAAAAATTCGTATTGCCTGAGCCTGTTGCGTCAGGTCGCGACGTTGAGCGCTTTGACAAGCGACCGAGCGTGCTTCAGAGTGTGCGCCCTTCATAACAATATCCCCTGGCCCGGCCACTGCCTTGAGGCAGCCTGTCGCCGGCGCGTCCGCTTTTTGTCCGTCGTTACGAGGTAACCCACACAATGAATGCTGTCATTGCCGCGGTCGGCATCATGCTGATCCTGAGCCTGTCCCGCGTGCATGTGGTCATCGCCCTGATCATTGGCGCCCTGGCCGGTGGCCTGGTCGGAGGCCTGGGCACCGAAGGCACGCTCAAGGCTTTCAACAGTGGCCTGGGCGGTGGCGCCACGGTGGCGCTGTCTTACGCGCTGCTGGGGGCCTTCGCCGTCGCCATCGCCAAGTCCGGGCTGGCCCACGCCCTGGCCGATCGCGCCCTGGCGATGGTCGATCGCCAGGGGCATGGCAACGCGGGTGGGCTCAAGTGGCTGCTGATCGGCCTGATGCTGGTGGTGGCGATCTCGTCGCAGAACATACTGCCCATCCATATCGCCTTCATACCGCTGCTGGTGCCGCCGCTGCTCTATGTGCTGACCCGCTTGCGCATCGACCGTCGGTTGATCGCCTGTGTGATCACGTTTGGCCTGATCACTCCGTACATGTTCCTGCCGGTCGGCTTTGGCAACATCTTCCTCAACGAGATCCTGCTGGCCAACGTCAGCCGTGCAGGGGTGGACGTCAGTGGGGTGAATGTCACCCATGCCATGGCCATCCCGGCCGCCGGCATGCTGGCCGGATTGCTGCTGGCCGTGTTCTTCAGCTACCGCAAGAAGCGTGACTATGACCTGAATCGCATCGAACAGGTCGAGCAGGTCAGCGTCAGCTACAACCCCTTGACCTTGCTGGTGGCAGGCGCGGCCATCGCCGCGGCATTCATCATCCAGCTCTGGCTGGACTCGATGATCATCGGGGCGATGGTGGGCTTTTTGATTTTCTCGCTCTCGGGCATCGTGCGCTGGAAGGACACCGACGACCTGTTCACCGAAGGCATGAAGATGATGGCCATGATCGGCTTCATCATGATTGCCGCCTCGGGGTTTGCCGAGGTGATGAAGGCGACCGGTGAGGTGAAGAGCCTGGTGGAAACCTCGGCGCAGTGGATCGACCACAGCAAGGGCATCGGTGCCCTGCTCATGCTGTTGGTAGGGCTGCTGGTGACCATGGGCATCGGCTCGTCGTTTTCCACGGTGCCGATCCTGGCCGCGATCTTCGTGCCGCTGTGCGTGCAGCTGGGCTTCGACCCGGTCGCCACGGTGTGCATCGTCGGTACCGCCGGTGCGCTGGGCGATGCCGGTTCGCCCGCGTCGGACTCGACCCTGGGCCCGACCTCGGGCCTCAACGTGGATGGCCAGCATCACCATATCTGGGACACCGTGGTGCCGACCTTCATCCATTACAACCTGCCGTTGCTGGCCTTTGGCTGGCTGGCGGCGATGGTGCTTTGAAGAACCCGGGCTGCCCTGCAGCCCATCGCAGGTTCGGCCCGCACCTAGAGGGCTAGGCTGGCACGCTGCGGCGTCAGCCGCGTCCAGGCGGCGGGGAAATACGATTGAGGACGGTGCTGCCGTCCTTGCTGCGGGTCAGGTAGATCGGCAGTACCTTGGGCAGATTGTCCACCAATCGCTTGACCTCATGGATGCTGTAGACGCCACTGACGCGAATGGTGCCGGTGCTCTCGTCAGCCAGTTGCAGGGGGGTGTCCAGGTAGCGGTTTATCACCGGTAGGGCCTGGGCGAGGCTCAGGTTGTCGAGAATCAACTTGCCGCTGCGCCAGGCCAGGCTGTTGCCTGAGTCGTCGCTCTGGGCGAGCGCCGGTTCGAAGTCGCCGGCGCGGTAGCTGGCCTGCATGCCGGGGCCCAGTCGGTAGCCACCATCGTTGCCGTTGCTGCTGACCAGCACAGAGCCTTCCACCAAGGTCACCTTGACCTGATCTTCATACTTCCAGACGTTGAACTGGGTGCCGGTCACCCGTGTCTGGCCTGTACCCGCCCGAACGATGAACGGGTGGGTGCTGTCGTGCGTAACCTTGAAGAACGCCTCGCCCTGGACCAGGGTGACCTGGCGCTGATCCTTGTAATTGAGGTAGCGCAGTTCGCTGTGAAGGTTGAGCTCGACAACGCTGCCGTCGCTGAGCGTGACCTGGCGCATCTGGTCGGTGCTTTGAACGTGCTGGTAACGATTGGGCAGCCAGCCTTGTTCCCAGCCGACCCAACCCGCCAGGGGCAGGGCCAGCAAGGCGATCGCCGCCGCCGAGGCCAGAGGGCGCCAGTTGCGCGCACGAGCCGGTTGACGGGCGTTGGGGTTGAAGTCGACCACCGTAGTGGTGCGAGGCAGCAATTCGGCGGTCTGCCAGATCTCCAGCATCGCCTCGTATTCCTCCAGGTGCCTCGGATCGGCCGCAAGCCACCGTTTGAACGCCTCGCGCTCGGCTGGCGTGCAATCTTCGGCATGCACGCGCATGCACCAGTGCGCGGCGGCATCGGCGAGGGCATCGTCTGGGTTGAGGCGGTCTTGGTTCATCGTGGCTCCCGGTTTTGCGGCATTCTACCCTCCACAGGGGGGTGGCGAGAACCGAGATAATGGCGAATGACTATCAGTTGTGGGGTTTTTTGTCGGCATCAGCCGACTTCTCGCGCCGATAAGCAGGGGCGCGGAGCGCCCCTTGTCGGATCAGAACTGCTCAGGGGTCATGCCGTACAGACTCCCGCTGCCAGCCTTGATGCTGACTTCCAAGGCCAGGCTGCGCGGCAGCAGGCGTTGGAAGAAGAACTGCGCGCACGACAGCTTGGCCCCATGGAAGGTAGGGTCTTGTTCGAGGTTGCGCAGGGACACGGCGGCCATGCGTGCCCACATGTAGGCGTAGGCGGTAAGGCCAAAGAGGTGCAGGTATTCCACGGCGGTGGCACTGACCAGATTGGCATCATTGGATGCTTGCTCGCGTAGCCAGTGGCTGGTGTGCTCCAGGCGGTCCAGGGCGTCTTGCAAGGCCTTCCGGTGCGCCGGTGCGTCGGCACAGAAGGTGCGCACTTCTGCCAGGAAACCGGCCAGCGCCTGGCCATCGTCAGCCAGCACCTTGCGCCCGAGCAGGTCGAGTGCCTGGATGCCATTGGTGCCCTCGTAAATCTGTGCGATCCGCACATCTCGCACGCGCTGTTCCTGGCCCCATTCGCGGATATAGCCATGGCCACCGAACACCTGCTGGCCCAGCACGCAGCTCTCCAGGCCGTTGTCGGTAAAGAACGCCTTGGCCACCGGCGTCAGCAGCGCCACCAGACGCACGGCCTGCTCCCGTTCGCCCGCGTCCTCGGCATAGCGGGCCAGGTCCAGTTGCTGGCCTACGTAGGTGGCGAAGGCCCGTCCGCCTTCGGTCAAGGCGCGCATGGTCAGCAACATGCGCCGTACGTCGCCGTGATGAATGATCGGGTCGGCGATCTTGTCCTTGGCCTGCGGGCCAGTGGCGGCCCGACTTTGCAGGCGGTCCTTGGCATAGCGCGCAGCGCTTTGGTACGAGGCCTCGGCGCAACCGATACCTTGGAGACCGATGGACAGGCGCTCATAGTTCATCATCGTGAACATCGCCGCCAGGCCTTTGTTCGGCTCGCCGACCAGGTAGCCGGTGGCGCCGTCGAAGTTCATCACGCAAGTCGCCGAAGCCTTGATGCCCATCTTGTGTTCGATCGAGCCGCACTGCACGGCGTTGCGCGCACCGAGCGAGCCGTCCGGGTTGACCAGGAACTTGGGCACCAGCAACAGCGAAATCCCCTTTGGACCGGCCGGCGCATCCGGCAGCCTGGCCAGTACCAGATGGATGATGTTCTCGGTCAGGTCCTGTTCGCCACCGGTGATGAATATCTTGCTGCCGCTGACCTGGTAGGTGCCGTCGGCCTGGGGTTCGGCGCGGGTGCGGATCAGCCCCAGATCAGTTCCGGCGTGTGGCTCGGTCAGGCACATGCTGCCCGCCCACTGGCCGCTGTAAAGCGGTGGCAGGTAGATAGCCTTGAGGTCGTCACTGGCATGGGCATCGATCGCCAGGCAACTGCCGGCGCTCAGCGCCGAGTACAGGCTGAAGCTGCAATCGGCGGCGTAGAGCATCTCTTCGAACAGCACGGCGAGCATTTTCGGCATGCCCATGCCGCCATGCTCAGGGTTGCCACCCAGACCGACCCAGCCGCCTTCGCGGTAGGTCTGCCAGGCCTGGCGGAAGCCGTCAGGGGTGATCACCTGGCCGTCGTCGAAGCGTACGCCTTGCTCATCGCCGTTACGGCTGAGGGGGGCGATCAATTGGCCTGTGATCTTTGCCGCCTCTTCGAGGATGGCATCGGCGGTGTTGGCGTCGACCCGCTCGGCCAGAGCGGGCAAGCGTGCCCACAGGGCCGGAGCGTCGAAGACTTCGTGCAGGACGAAACGCATGTCGCGCAGAGGCGCGTTGTAATCAGTCATGTCGGGGCTCGCGTGGATAGTCAGAGGGCCTTGGCCCGGTCGCGCAGGACGTATTTCTGGATCTTGCCCGTGGAGGTCTTGGGCAGCTCGCCGAACACCACGGTCTTGGGCACCTTGAAACCGGCCAGGTGCTCGCGGCACCACTGGATGATGTCTGCCTCCCGGGTGCTGGCTTGCCCTGCCTTGAGGGCGACGAACGCGCAGGGTGTTTCGCCCCACTTTTCATCCGGGCGGGCCACCACGGCGGCTTCGAGCACTGCCGGATGCTTGTAGAGGGTATCTTCGACTTCGATGGTGGAGATGTTCTCGCCGCCGGAGATGATGATGTCCTTGAGCCGATCCTTGATCTCGACGTAGCCGTCGGCATGCCAGACGGCCAGGTCGCCGGTATGGAACCAGCCACCACGGAAGGCCTCGGCGGTGGCCTCGGGGTTCTTCAGATAGCCCTTCATCACCGTGTTGCCGCGCATGAAGATCTCGCCCAGGGTCGTGCCGTCCTGCGGCACCGGTTGCAGGGTCTGTGGATCGGCCACCATCAGCCCATCCAGGGTCGGATAACGCACACCTTGGCGGGATTTGATCCGAGCCCGCTGCTCCAGCGGCTGTTCATCCCACTCCTCGTGCCAGGCGCAGACGGTGACCGGGCCGTAGACCTCGGTCAGGCCATAAGTGTGGGTGACGCGGATGCCCATCTGCTCGACCGCACCGATCACCTTGGCTGGTGGCGCAGCGCCCGCGACCATTGCCTGCACCGGGTGGCCGATGGCGGCTTTGTCGGCATCGGGCACGTTCACCAGGGCGTTGAGCACGATGGGCGCGCCACACAGGTGGCTGACCCGGTGCTCGCGGATCAGGTTGAGGATCTTCTGTGGATCGACCCGGCGCAGGAACACATGGGTGCCGGCCAGGGCGGTGACGGTCCAGGGGTAGCACCAGCCGTTGCAGTGGAACATCGGCAGTGTCCACAGGTACACCGGATGCTGGCCCATGGACCAGGTCATCTGGTTGCCCAGGGCGTTGAGGTAGGCGCCGCGATGGTGATACACCACGCCTTTGGGATTGCCGGTGGTGCCGGAGGTGTAGTTCAGGGAAATCGCCTGCCATTCATCATCGGGCCATTCCCAGGCGAACGCCGGATCGCCTTCGGCCAGCAGCGCCTCGTAATCCAGATCGCTGACGGCGCGGCCTTCACCGTACTCTGGATCGTCCACATCGACCACCAGGGGAGGGTGTTCGAGCAGGGCCAGGGCGCCTTCGATCACGCTGTGGAACTCGCGGTCGGTGATCAGTACCTTGGCTTCGCCGTGCTGCAGCATGAAGGCGATGGCCTCGGCGTCCAGACGCACGTTGAGGGTGTTGAGCACCGCGCCGATCATCGGCACGGCAAAGTGCGCTTCGAGCATTGCCGGAATGTTCGGCAACATCACTGCGACTGTGTCGCCCCGGCCGATACCGCGCCCGGCCAAGGCACTGGCCAGGCGTCGGCAACGGGCGTAGGTCTGGGCCCAGTCACGACGGATGGCGCCGTGGATCACCGCCGGATAGCGGCCATACACCGCGGCGGTTCGCTCGATGAAGCTCAAGGGGGTGAGGGCGACATGATTGACAGCAGTGGGCATCAGGCCCTGGGAATAGATCGACATGCGGTGGTCCTGTAAGGAGGCAGACGCAGCCTGTGCGCATGGCCCCCGGTGGCTGATTGTTAGCTCTGATCAGGGAAAGGGAGCAGGCCGATGGCTGCTGCCCCTGTCGCATTTTTACGCGAACCGCTATGGTAGCTGGAAGATCGACTATAGCAATATAGTAAAGCTACTATAAGAAGAGCCTTCTACGGTGAATACGACCCTATCGCCCTTGCTGGCCAAGGACCCGCAACCGAGCCTCTTGCTGGCCTCCGACGCACGCCCGTTGGCGTTCAACTCCGCATTCCAGACGCTGTTCGGCGAGGACACGCAGGCATTGCCCACCAATACCGCCGCTCTGGTAAAGGCATGTCTGCGTCAACGCCGTGCCATCGTCGAAGTGGAGGCCGAGGTTGGGGAGCGCATCCTGCTTTGGACGTTCATTCCCGATGACAACGGCCAGCAGGTCGTGGCCCGCTGCCGCGACGCCAGCGATGAACGTCGCGAGGCGCGCGAGGCCAGCCGTGCCCGGCGTCTGTACCGACTGATCACTGAAAACACCACCGACTTGATTTCCCGGCACAGCCCGGACGGGCGTTTTCTCGATGCCACGCCGGCGGCGTTCCGCTTGCTCGGCCTGTGGCCTGAACAACTGCGCGGCAGCGCCGTGCACACTTTGCTGCACCCCAGCGAGCGGCGTCAGGTGCTGCTGCAGGCCGGTGCGGCACTGGAAGTGGAGGGCTACCACACCCTGACCTGCCGGGTGCGCCATGCCGATGGCCGTTACCGCTGGTTCGAGATTGCCTGTCGGGCGATCCGCGAGACCTATACCGGCACGGTGGTGGAAATCGTCGCCGTCTCGCGCGACATCACGTTGCGCATCGAAGCCCAGGAGACCCTGGCCCACAGCGCCCGCGTCGCCACCTTGGGCGAGCTCGCCTCGGGCATTGCCCATGAGATCAACCAGCCGCTGGCAGCGGTGCTCAATTACAGCAACGCCAGCCTGCGTTACCTGCACAACCTCGACCATGACCCCCAGGCCCGCGAACGCATCGCTCAGGGCTTGCAACGTATCAACGCCCAGGCCAACCATGCCGCGCAGGTGATCCGTCGCCTACGGGCCTTCCTGCGCAAGGGGCCGCGTCATCTCCAGGCGCTGGATATCGCCGATGTGGTGGGTGAGGCGTTGCGTCTGTGCGCCTGGGAGGCCGGGCAGGCCCAGGTGCGCATCGAACAGCGCCTGGGCCCGCAGTTGCCCAAGGTGTACGCCGACCGGGTATTGCTCGAGCAGGTGCTGCTCAATCTGCTGCGCAATGCTATCGACGCCAACCGCGAGCAGCACGGGACGCAGGCCTCGCGTATCCTGCTCATCGCCAAGGCCGTGGACGACGGGCTGCTGGTGGAGGTCTGCGATCAGGGCCCGGGCGTGGCGGTGAAACGCCTGGATGAGATCTTCACGCCGTTCACCACGACCAAGGCCGATGGCCTGGGATTGGGGTTGAGCATGAGCCGGAGCATTGTCGAGGGCTTTGGTGGCAGCCTACAGGCGCGGCCGGGCGAGGCGGGTGGCTTGGTGCTGTGCTGTCGTCTGCCGGCGAACAACGGATAAGGAGAGGGGCCAGTGGTGCAAGCGAAGGTGTATGTGGTCGATGACGACCAGGGCATGCTCGACTCGACGGTCTGGTTGCTGGAGTCGGTAGGCCTGCACGCGCTGCCGTTCACAGGGGGGCAGGCGTTTCTCGATGTCTGCGATGACCGCGAGCCGGCCTGCGTGCTTTTGGATGTGCGCATGCCAGGCCTGGGCGGGCTGGCGGTACAGGCGGCGCTACGTGAGCGCGGGCTCGACATCCCGGTGATCTTCGTCAGCGGCCACGCCGATGTGCCCATCGTGGTACGGGCCTTCAAGGCCGGTGCCTGCGACTTCATCGAAAAACCCTACAACGACCAATTGCTGCTCGACAGCGTGCAAGCCGCCCTGGACCAGGTCCGTCGCCGACAGCAGGGCAGCGAAGCCCTGGCCGCCGTGCAGGCGCGGATCGACGGGCTCACGCCCCGTGAGCGCGACGTGTTCATTCCCTTGGCCCAAGGGCTGAGCAACCGGGAAATCGCCGAGCAATTGGGCGTCAGCGTCAAGACCGTCGACCTGTATCGAGGGCGGGTGATGAAGCGCCTGCAGGCTGCGAGCCTTCCTGAGCTGGTGGGTATGGCCATCGCTTGTGGGCAGGTCGCGGCGCTGGGATTACAGGAGTCCTGAGGGCTTCTGTACGAAAATTTACATAGCAGGCTATTTAAGGCTTTGACATTCACTGCCTAGGCAGTAATATTTTTAAACAATTGCCTGAGCAGCCTGTCATGTCCCATTTCTCTCCGGAAAACTTCCAGACCTGCACCATCGGCCTGCTGCTTGGCCGCGCCGCGCTCCTGAAGGACCGCATCCTCGACTCTCACCTGGAAGCCGACGGCGTCACTGCCGCCCAGTTCAAGGTGCTGATCATCGTCACCCAGTACCAAGTGGACACGCCGGCCGAGCTGTGTCGCTACCTGGGCCTGGACAGCGGCTCGATGACCCGCATGCTCGATCGCCTCGAGCAGAAGGAGCTGATCGTGCGTAACCGCTGCCCAGAAGACCGTCGCCAGGTGCGCCTGGCGTTGACTGCCGAGGGTCAGCGCCTGGCCGACCGGCTGCCGGAGATCGGCGCGGCGGCGATGAACGAGCTGGTCGGTGTGCTCGAGCCCGAAGAGCTCAAGGCCCTTGAAGGCTTGCTTGCCAAGGTGCTGATCAGCGCCGGCGACCCCCTGACGATCAGCCGTTTCGCCGATCGTTGATCCCTCACGACTCATCCAAGGTATTGTCATGGCCACTTCCGCTGACACCTCCACCCCAGCACCTGCGCCGGACAACACAGGCAAGCGCAAGGCCTGGTTGCTTGGCTTGCTGCTGGTGCTGATCCTTGCCGGTGCCGCCGCCTGGGGCTGGTACACCCTGGTCGGGCGCTGGCATGAAAGCACCGACGACGCCTACGTCAATGGCAACGTGGTGGAAATCACGCCGCTGGTGACCGGTACCGTCACCAGCATCGGTGCCGATGATGGCGACTTGGTGCACGAAGGCCAGGTCCTGCTGCGCTTCGACCCGGCCGACAGCGAGGTCGCCTTGCAGGCCGCCGAGGCCAAGCTGGCGCGCACTGTGCGTCAGGTCCGGGGCCTGTACAGCAACGTCGATGCGCTCAAGGCGCAATTGCAGACGCGTCAGGCTGAGCTGCAGAAAGCCCAGGACAATTACAACCGGCGCAAGGTGCTGGCAGACAGTGGGGCAATCGCCGCTGAGGAAATCTCCCACGCTCGCGACGACTTGATCGTCGCCCAGAGCGCCTTGAACAGCGCCCGCCAGCAACTGAACACCAGCACTGCACTGGTCGACGATACCGTGGTCTCCTCGCACCCCGAGGTAATGGCTGCCGCCGCCGACCTGCGCCAGGCCTACCTCGACAATGCCCGCACCACATTGGTAGCACCGGTCACCGGCTACGTGGCCAAGCGTACCGTGCAACTGGGCCAGCGCCTGCAGCCGGGTGTCGCGACCATGGCGGTGATCCCGCTGGACCAGGTCTGGATCGATGCCAACTTCAAGGAAACCCAACTGCGCGACATGCGCATCGGTCAGCCGGTGGAAATCTCTGCCGATCTTTATGGCAGCGACGTGAAATACAGCGGTACCGTGGACAGCCTGGGCGCCGGTACCGGCAGCGCCTTTGCGCTGTTGCCGGCGCAGAACGCCACCGGCAACTGGATCAAGATCGTGCAACGGGTACCGGTGCGTATTCACCTGAACCCCGAACAGCTCAAGGACCACCCCCTGCGTATTGGCCTGTCCACCGTTGTCGAGGTCGATCTGCATGACCAGAGCGGCCCGGCGCTGGCCCAGCAGCCGCCACAGCAAGCCAGCTACACCACCCAGGTGTACGATCGCCAGTTGGTCGAAGCCGACAACCTGATCGCCCGGCTGATCCACGAGAACAGCGCCACCGGCAAGACGGCCCAGCGATGAGCAAGGACGCGCCCGCGCAGTTCACTCCGCCGAGCCTGCTGCTGACGACCATCGGCCTGTCGCTGGCGACTTTCATGCAGGTGCTCGACACCACCATCGCCAACGTGGCCCTGCCGACCATCTCCGGCAACCTGGGGGTGAGCTACGAGCAGGGCACCTGGGTGATCACCTCGTTCGCGGTGAGCAATGCCATCGCCTTGCCGCTGACGGGCTGGCTGAGCCGGCGCTTCGGCGAGGTGAAGCTATTCCTGTGGGCCACATTGCTGTTCGTGCTGGCCTCGTTCCTGTGCGGCATCGCCCAGTCGATGCCGGAACTGGTGGCCTTCCGCGTGCTGCAGGGTGTGGTCGCCGGGCCGCTGTACCCGATGACCCAGACCCTGCTGATCGCCGTGTACCCGCCCGCTAAAAGGGGCATGGCGCTGGCCTTGCTGGCCATGGTCACGGTGGTGGCGCCGATTGCCGGGCCGATTCTCGGTGGCTGGATCACCGACAGCTACAGCTGGCCCTGGATCTTCTTCATCAACGTCCCCATCGGCCTGTTCGCCGCGGCCGTGGTGCGCCAGCAGATGCGCGCGCGACCCGTGGTCACCAGCCGTCAGCCGATGGACTATATCGGCCTGCTGACGCTGATCATCGGCGTGGGCGCTTTGCAGGTGGTGCTGGACAAAGGCAACGACCTGGATTGGTTCGAATCCTCGTTCATCGTCATCGGCAGCCTGATTTCGGTGGTATTTCTGGCGGTCTTCATCATCTGGGAACTCACCGATCGTCATCCGGTGGTCAACCTGCGTTTGTTCGTGCACCGCAATTTCCGTGTCGGCACCTTGGTGATGGTGCTTGGCTATGCGGGCTTCTTCGGCATCAACCTGATCCTGCCGCAATGGTTGCAGACCCAGATGGGTTACACCGCCACCTGGGCGGGCTTGGCAGTGGCGCCGATCGGCCTGCTGCCTGTGGTCCTGTCGCCATTCGTGGGCAAGTATGCGCACCGGGTCGATCTGCGTTTGCTGGCGGGGTTGGCGTTCCTGGCGATCGGCGCCAGCTGCTACATGCGCGCCGGCTTCACCAGCGAGGTGGACTTCCAGCACGTGGCACTGGTGCAACTGTTCATGGGCATCGGCGTGGCGCTGTTCTTCATGCCGACCTTGAGCATCCTGCTGTCGGACCTGCCGCCTCACCAGATCGCCGATGGCTCGGGGCTGGCGACCTTCCTGCGCACCCTCGGAGGCAGCTTCGCCGCCTCGCTGACCACCTGGATCTGGATTCGCCGCGCCGACCAGCACCACGCGTACCTGAGCGAGCACATCAGTCAGTACGATCCTTCCACCCAGCACATGCTGGAGCAGTTGGGCGGGGCCAACCCGCAGAGCTATGCGCAGCTGGAGCGGATCCTCAACGGCCAGGCCTACATGATGTCGACGGTGGATTACTTCACCTTGATGACCTGGGTGTTCGCAGGGCTGATCCTGCTGGTATGGCTCGCACGGCCGCCGTTCACCGCCAAGGCGGGGCCAGCGTCGGCCGGACACTGATGCAACGGCTTCTTCGCGGATGAGCCACTCGCGCCTGGCCCGGGTTGCTCCCTGTGACAGTGGACTCGCCCGCGAAGGGGCTCTGCACGCGTGCGACCGCTAACGTTCAGGCGGGCATTCACAACCCTCTGCATTTCTTCTATTGTCGAACGTTCATTTCCAGGCAATTGGCAGATTCATGGAGAACGTCATCGTCATCACCGGTGCCAGCCGTGGCATCGGCGCCGCCACCGCCTTGCTGGCGGCGCAGCAGGGTTATCGCATCTGCATCAACTACCACGCCGACGACCAGGCCGCCGAACAGGTGCTGGCCCAGGTGCGTGCGCTCGGGGCCACGGCCATCGCCGTGCGAGCCGATGCCAGTGTCGAAGATGAAGTGGCGCAGCTGTTCCATCGCGTCGACCAGGAGCTTGGTCCGGTTACCGCGCTGGTCAACAACGCCGGCACCATCGGCCAGCAGAGTCGGGTGGAGGAGATGTCTGAGTTCCGCCTGCTCAAGGTGATGAAGACCAACGTGGTCGGCCCAATGCTGTGCGCTAAGCACGCATTGCTGCGCATGGCCCGCCGTCATGGCGGGCAGGGCGGGGCGATCGTCAATGTATCGTCCGTGGCGGCGCGCCTTGGCGCTCCCCACGAATATGTCGACTACGCCGCCTCCAAGGGTGCGCTGGACACCTTCACCGTCGGCCTGGCCAAGGAAGTGGCAGGCGAGGGCGTGCGGGTCAATGGCGTACGGCCTGGCTACATCCACACAGGTTTCCATGCGTTGAGTGGCGATCCGGACCGGGTATCCAAACTCGAACCGGGTTTGCCCATGGGGCGTGGAGGACGGCCGGAGGAAGTGGCCGAGGCGATCCTGTGGCTGCTGTCGGACAAAGCGTCCTATTCGACAGGTAGTTTCATTGACCTGGGTGGTGGGCGCTAAGTAGCTGGGGGAGCGCGCACCGCGGTGGGCTGCGAAGCAGACCCTGCTGCGCGATCAGAACGACCTCACGATCCGCCCCAACGTCTCCATGGCCTGCTCGGCACCCTCATTCCAAGGGCTGCCGTAGTTCAGGCGGATGCAGTTACCAAAGCGCCGCGTGGGCGAGAAGATTGGCCCCGGGGCGATGCTGATGCCCTGGGCCAGGGCCATGTGGAACAACTTGAGCGCATCCATCTGCTCCGGCAGTTCAAGCCACAGGAAGTAACCACCGCTGGGGTGGCTTACACGGGTCTGCGCCGGGAAATGCCGGGCGATGGCGGCCAGCATGCTCAACTGCTGGCCTTCCAGGGCATAGCGCAGCTTGCGCAGGTGGCGGTCGTAGCCGCCGTATTGCAGGTAGTCGGCGATCGCAGCCTGGGCGGGCATCGAGGCGCACAGCGAGGTCATCAGCTTGAGCCGCTCGATCTTCTGGGCAAAGCGCCCGGCAGCCACCCAGCCAATGCGATAGCCCGGTGCCAGGCTCTTGGCGAAGGAACCGCAGTGCATCACCAGGCCCTCGGTGTCGAAGGCCTTGGCCGGCTTGGGCGCTTGCTGGGCATAGTAGAGCTCGGCGTAGACATCGTCTTCGATCAGCGGCACCTGGTGGCGGCGCAGCAGCTCCACCAACGCCTGCTTCTTCGCCTCAGGCATGCTTGCGCCCACCGGATTCTGGAAGTTGGTCATGCACCAGACGGCTTTTACCGGGTGTTTCTCCAAGGTTTGCGCCAGTACTGCCAGGTCCATGCCTTCACGTGGATGCACCGGGATTTCCACGGCCTTGAGCTTCAGGCGCTCGAGCACCTGCAGGCAGGCATAGAAGGCCGGGGCTTCGATTGCGACCAGATCGCCAGGTTCGGTGACCGCCTGCAGGCACAGATTGAGCGCCTCCAGGGCGCCGTTGGTGATCAGCAGCTCCTCCATGGGCAGCATCAGCCCACCGACCATGTAGCGCAGGGCGATCTGCCTGCGCAGTTGCGGATTGCCCGGCGACAGGTCAGTGACCACCATGCGCGGGTCCATGGCTCGGCTGGCGCTCGCCAGCGAGCGCGACAGACGCTGGAGGGGGAAGAGTTCCGGGCTGGGGAAGGCCGAGCCGAACGGCACGGTATGCGGATCCTTGATCGAGTCGAGGATGGAGAATACCAACGCGCTGACGTCCACCTGGGTGGATTCGCTGACCGGTGCCAAGGCCTGGGGTTCGCTGAACGGCCGGGGTGCGTGGGCATTGACGAAGTAGCCTGAGCGCGGCCGGGCGCGAATCAGGCCACGGCGCTCGAGCAAGTAGTAAGCCTGAAACACCGTGGACGGGCTGACGCCGTGGGTCTGGCTGGCGTAGCGCACCGAAGGTACACGTTGACCGGGCCCCAGGACGCCGGAGCGGATCAGTTCGGCAATGTCGTCAGCGAATCGTTCGTAGCGTTTCATCGTGGCTCGGCAGTCAAGGTGACAAGTCAGTGTAAGGGATCAACGGTTCAGTGGCGCGACGAAGCGGCTGTCGGCGCGGCTGTAGATCGTCGGCTCATCGCTGTCGCGGACTTCGAAGGTGATCTGCTGGGCACTGTTGGTGGGGCGGTCGGCCAGCAATGCGACCGATACCGGCAGCTCGCTCATTTCTCCGGCGGGAATGACGAAGGCCGTCTTGCCGTTCAGCGCGAAGCCCTCGGCGTCCACCAGACGCAGTTCGTAGCGCTGGGGAGACTGGGTCTTGTTGATGACCTTGAGCAAGTAGATGTTCTCGATCTGGCCTTGAGCGTTCTCGCGGAACAGGCCGCGGTCCTTGATCACATCCAGCGACACCATCGGGCGCAGGTTCAGGGCCACCACCAAGGCACCGATCATCAGCACCAGGGCACTGGCGTAGCCTAGCAGGCGTGGGCGCAGCCAGTGCGTCTTGCCGCCTTGCAAGGTGTGTTCGGACTTGTAGCCGATCAGGCCACGGGCATAGCCCATCTTATCCATCACGTTGTCGCAGGCGTCGATGCAGGCGGCGCAGCCAATGCAGGCCATCTGCAGGCCGTCGCGGATATCGATGCCGGTGGGGCACACCTGCACGCACAGGGTACAGTCGATGCAATCGCCCAGGTTCTGCGCGCGCGGGTCGCTGCCTTTCTTGCGCGGGCCACGGGCCTCGCCGCGGCGAGGGTCGTAAGCCACCGCCAGGGTGTCCTTGTCGAACATCACGCTCTGAAAACGTGCGTAGGGGCACATGTGCATGCACACCGCTTCGCGCAGCCAGCCGGCGTTGAGGTAGGTGGCGGCGGTGAAGAACACCACCCAGAACAGCGCCACGCCGCCCAACTGCAAGGTGAACAGCGCCTCGGCCAAGGGGCGGATGGGCGTGAAGTACCCCACGAAGGTCAGCCCTGTGAGCACTCCGATGGCCAACCACAGGCTGTGCTTTAGGGTGCGGCGCGCAAGCTTTTCAAGGGTCCAGGGGGCTGCGGCGAGCTTGATACGCTGGTTGCGGTCACCTTCGCTGACCTTCTCGCACCACATGAACAGCCAGGTCCATACACTCTGCGGGCAACTGTAGCCGCACCAGACACGGCCCGCGAACACCGTGATGGCAAACAGCCCGAAGGCGCAGATGATCAAAAGCGCCGACAGCAGGATGAAGTCCTGAGGCCAGAAGGTGGCGCCGAAGATATGGAATTTGCTTTCGGCAAGGTCCCAGAGCACAGCCTGGCGGCCGTTCCAGTCCAGCCAGGCGGTGCCGAAGAACAGCACGAACAGCGCACCGGCAAAGCCAATACGCAGGTTGCGGTACAGGCCGGTGAAACTGCGTGTATGGATGCCGCTGTCGCCCAGGCGCTTGCGCGGGCTGGCGGGCGCGTCAACGTCGATCACGCGGTACGGGATTCTATCGCTCATGGCTTGTGCTCTTGAGTCTCGATCAGGCCCGTTCACTATGGGGCGCGATCTGTTTCCAGCACAGACTCAGGTGGCGCGATAAAAACCGTATCAGATGAACCGCTGGTACCTCGCAGGCCTCAGATCACGGAGCCTGGCGTGCTTGCCTTCAGATGCCTGCGGCTATCCACCGCACCGGCCACGGTGAGCGCGTCGGCCTCGGCTTCGGTGATGGGGACGCGCTGGTTGGCGAGCAGGGCCACCGACATGCGCAACTGCTCATCCGTGACGATCTCGATGTCCGGCCCTTCGGCCTCGAGGCGTAGGTCTTCGCCGATCAACGTACAGCGGCGGGTGCTTTCGTCGATTTCTACGGGCATGGCGATGTCCTCTTGGTTGGCTGTCTGCAGTTGTGACCGCGCCAAACAGGTGGTTGCTGCATCGCTGCGCTCAGTGGATTCGGTTGCACTCCCGGCAAGCCCAACGGTCCATCCCTTGAGAGGTACGAGCGTCGCTCCCACGACCTGGAGGTCTGACATGCACCCTTGGTGGCACACGGTATGGCTGGCCATACAAGCCGAGTTCGCCGACATCGCCGACCTGCGCGAGGTCACCCAGATCCTGGTGCGCTTGTTGATGGCCGCCGTGCTGGGCGCGGTGCTGGGCTTCGAGCGCGAGCACAAGGGCAAGTCCGCGGG
Source organism: Pseudomonas sp. CK-NBRI-02 (assembly GCF_008124495.1). Taxonomy (NCBI): domain Bacteria; kingdom Pseudomonadati; phylum Pseudomonadota; class Gammaproteobacteria; order Pseudomonadales; family Pseudomonadaceae; genus Pseudomonas; species Pseudomonas sp. CK-NBRI-02. The sequence goes on from NZ_VSJH01000015.1 coordinate 65,318, forward strand.
CGTGCGCACGCACATGTTGGTGTGCCTGGGGGCGGCGCTGTTCGTCCTGGCGCCGAGCATGGCCGGCGCTGACGAGCAGGCGCTCAGCCGAGTGGTCCAGGGGATCGTCGCGGGGATCGGTTTTCTGGGCGCCGGGACGATTCTCAAAGGGAACGGCCAGGAGACCAGCCATGTGAAAGGCCTGACCACCGCCGCCGGATTGTGGATGACCGCCGCCATCGGCACGGCCGCGGGTGTGGGGCGTGAGGCCACTGCCGTGATCAGCACGGTGCTGGCGCTGCTGGTGCTGGGCAGCATGCCGCTGCTGGTGGAGAAGCTTGAAGGCGAGGATGAAGGGAAGCAGGAGGAGGAGCGTGACAGGAAGCACTGAGGGGAGCCGAAGCTCCCCTCAAAGCGTTGTTGCCTGCTCTTTTTTTTATTATTGGAGACTGGCCTGTTGTTGTTTTTGTCAGCCATTGCCTCGGTAGTGCGGGTGGCCCCCACTCGGGGCACAAGAGCAAACGTATTTTTTTGAGCGCTGACCTGCTTTCATCATTGCTGATCCGATGCTGACTGCCGCTACCTTGCAGGTAGTTTTATTGTTCTGTGTCAGACCGCGAGGGCGAACCCTCTGAAAAGCGTGCCTACTCCAAAAAAATCTGCTTGCTACGCCTCTGCCGTGTTGTTCTTGTTATGTCAGAGCCGTTACCTATTGTTTTTATTGGGTGTCACGTTGTTGTTCTTGTTATGCCAGAGATAAAGCAGATGCCATGCCAACTTTTTAAAATCCTTTAAAATCAATGCCTTGTCTGAATTCGCAGAAGCCGGGCCACCTGAAAATCTGTCGATTTGTTTCCCTGTTACCCGATTTTTTGCTGGCAAACGGGGGTGAGGTAACACTCACCCACACACATGTGACACCCGTATGACTTATTGAGCGCTACGCGCCCGTGCAACCCGCGACCCCGTGACGCGGCCCAGCACCGAACTGATGCGCTGGCCGGCCGCGATCAGGCGCTCCAGGTCGATGCCGGTGTCGATTCCCAGGCCTTGCATGAGGTACACAACATCCTCGGTGGCAACGTTGCCGGTCGCGCCCTTGGCGTACGGACAGCCGCCCAGGCCCGCCACGGAACTGTCGAAGACCTGGATGCCTTCGAGCAGACTGGCATAGACATTGGTCAGGGCCTGGCCGTAGGTGTCATGGAAATGCCCGGCCAATTGCCCACGTGGCACCTGGGCCGAGACCACCTCGAACAACCGGCGTGTTTCGCCAGCGGTACCGGTGCCGATGGTGTCGCCCAAAGACACTTCGTAGCAGCCCATCTCATGCAGTGCCCGCGCCACCGGCGCGACCTGCTCGGCGCTGACCTTGCCTTCGTAAGGGCAGCCCAGCACGCACGACACATAACCGCGCACGCGCACGCCATGGCTGCGCGCCGCCTCCATGATCGGCTCGAAGCGCTTGAGGCTCTCGCTGATCGAGCAATTGATGTTGCGCTGTGAGAACGCCTCGGATGCGGCGGCGAATACCGCCACTTCTTTCACCCCAGCTGCCAGGGCGTCTTCGAAACCGCGCAAGTTGGGCGCCAGGGCGGCGTAGGTCACGCCTGGGCGTTGCTTGATGGCGGCGAACACCTCGGCTGAGCCGGCCATCTGCGGTACCCATTTGGGCGAGACGAAGCTGCCCACCTCGATATAGGACAACCCGGCCTCGGTGAGCTCGTCCACCAGGCGCACTTTGTCCGCGACGCTGATGGGCTGGGCTTCGTTCTGCAGGCCGTCGCGCGGGCCGACTTCGACCAGGCGGACTTTCTCGGGCAATGACATGGCGGGGTTCCTGTGTCAGGTCAACGGTTATTGTGATTGTGCTGGTTGAGGGTGGCGGCCAGGGCCTGTTCGCAGCGTTCCTGGGCAGTGTCCAGCTCCAGGTGCATTTGCTGGATATCGAGCATCTGCTGTTCCAACTGAGCGCGGCGCTCGGCGATCTTGGCCAGCATGCTGTTGAGCTGCTTGAGATTGCCGCTGGTAGGGTCATACAGCTCGATCAGCTCCCGGCATTCGGCCAGGGAGAAACCGATGCGCTTGCCGCGCAGGATCAGCTTCAAGGTGACCTTGTCGCGCGCCGAATAGATGCGCTCCAGGCCTCGACGTTCGGGGCTCAGCAGGCCTTGCTCCTCATAGAAGCGAATCGCGCGGGTGGTGATGTCCAGCTCGCGGGACAGGTCGGAGATGCTGTAGGTCTGGCTGCTCATGCTTGGGCTCGGAAGAGGTGATAGCCGCTAACCTAAAGGCTGCTTGACGTAAACGTCAAGCAGGCGCTGCTGGCCCCTGGGATTGGGCCGATCGCCGGAAGCCATTTGGCGTCTGGCCGGACAGGCGCTTGAAGAACCGGGCGAAGTAGGTCGGGTCGGTGAAGCCCAGGCGGTCTGACAGCTGGCCGATGCTCATGCGCGTGTACACCAGGTTGCGTCGTGCTTCCAGCAACAGGCGCTGGTGAACGACTTGCAGAGCGGTCTGCCCGGCCAGGTCCCGGCACAGCTGGTTGAGACGCAGGCTGGAAATACCCAGCTTCGCCGCGAAGTCTTCGACCGACAGGTGCTCGCGGTAATGGGCTTCCACCAAGCGCAGGTATCGGCTTAGCAATTGCCGGTCGCGTTCATCTCGGTTGCGCGGGGCCTGGCCCAGTTGTTGGCGACGGCTGATCCACACCATCAGTGCGGTGAGCAGCGCCTGCAGCATGGCGCCCCGCCCGGGCGCGTGGCCCTGGTATTCCTGCTGCAGCGTGTCGATCAGACCGTGCAGGCGGATACGGTCCTTGCCCAGCGGGTAGCAACCCACCGACGTCAGCACTGCCAGGGGTGCGCCGAGGCGCTGCTCCAGATCGGCCACCAGGGCGGTGCCGAACGTCAGCACGTGGCCCTGGATGTCGGCGCTGAAACGAAACCCATGCACGGTCAGCGGAGGGACCACCTGAATCGCCGCTTCGTGGATTTCGCTGCGCTGGCCTTCGATCTGTACCTGCGCCCGGCCCCTTTGCACGTAAAGCAGCTGGAACAGCTCGGCATGGCGATGGGGCTTGATTTCCCAGTGGTGCAAACGGCTGCGCGCAGGGATCGACTCGCAATGCAGCAAGTCGGCACCGGGCCAGGCCTGGTTTTCGCCGTAGAGCTGGAACAGTGGCACTCCGGGAAGTCGGGTGGTCATGGCATGTCTGTCCGTTAATCGAACGAAATTTGCAAAAGTGCAGTTAATGCACGGGATTTCACACTTTTTGCCAGGCAGTGGCCAGTAAAAATGCAGGTGCAAACCCAAATCTGCAGATGCCAAGGCATGCGTTGCCAGTACCGGCATCGATACGACGAGACAACAACAATGAAGACTCAGGTTGCAATCATCGGGGCTGGTCCGTCCGGCCTGCTGCTTGGCCAGTTGCTGCACAGAGCTGGCATCGACACCGTGATCCTCGAACGTCAGACCCCAGACTACGTGCTCGGCCGCATCCGTGCCGGCGTGCTGGAGCAAGGCACGGTCGACCTGTTGCGCGAGGCGGGTGTCGCCGAACGCATGGATCGTGAAGGACTGGTGCATGAGGGCGTCGAGCTGCTAGTCGGCGGTCGTCGCCAACGCCTTGACCTGAAGGCCCTCACCGGCGGCAAAACAGTCATGGTGTACGGCCAGACCGAGGTCACCCGTGACCTCATGCAGGCCCGCCAGGCCAGCGGTGCGCCGATCGTCTATTCGGCCAGCCAGGTGCAGTTGCACGGGCTGAACTCTTCACAGCCCTTTGTCACTTTCGAGCAGGACGGCCGACGCCTGCGCGTGGACTGCGATTACATTGCCGGATGCGATGGTTTCCACGGTGTGTCGCGCCAGAGCATCCCTGCGGGGGTGCTCAAGCAATACGAGCGTGTCTATCCGTTCGGCTGGCTGGGCCTCTTGGCCGATACGCCGCCGGTCAACCACGAGCTGATCTACGCCCACCATGAGCGCGGGTTCGTGCTGTGCAGCCAGCGTTCCCACACCCGCAGCCGCTACTACCTGCAGGTGCCGCTGCAAGAGCGTGTGGAAGATTGGAGCGACGAGCGCTTTTGGGAAGAGCTCAAGGCGCGGCTGCCAGAGGACGTGGCGGCACGACTGGTCACCGGGGCGGCGCTGGAGAAAAGCATCGCACCGCTGCGCAGCCAGGTGGTCGAGCCCATGCAGTTCGGCCGGCTTTTTTTGCTCGGCGATGCCGCGCACATCGTCCCGCCCACGGGTGCCAAGGGGCTTAACCTGGCGGCGTCGGACGTCAATTACCTCTACCGGATCCTGGTCAAGGTCTACCGCGAAGGGCGTACCGACCTGCTGGCTCAGTACTCGCCCCTGGCCCTGCGCCGGGTGTGGAAGGGTGAGCGCTTCAGCTGGTTCATGACCCAGTTGCTGCATGACTTCGGCGAGCATCAGGATGACTGGGACCGCAAGATGCAGGAAGCTGACCGGGAGTATTACCTCAGCTCGCCGGCCGGGTTGGTGAACATTGCCGAGAACTATGTGGGGTTGCCGTTCGAGGCGGTGGAGTAGGGCGGACGGCTCCATTCGCCCTCATTTCTCCAGTAACGCCACGATCTCCCGATATCCTCGCTGCTGCGCGTGCTCCAGTGCCGTCACGCCGTCCTTGTCGGCGATCGCCGGGTCCGCCCCGGCCGCCAGTAGCCGGCGGACGATGTCCACGTGACGCGGGCCACCATCGCCAAGGATCACCGCCTCCAGCAAGGCGGTCCAGTGCAGGCGGTTGAGATGGTTCACGTCGACACCTGCGTCGATCAGCATCTGTACGGTCTGCACATGGCCGCGTTCGGCGGCGGGAATCAGCGCGGTGCCACCGTAGCGGTTGGTGCTCTTGAGGTCGGCACCGTGATTCAGGGTCAGTCGCAGGATCTCGTTCAGACCACGGGCCCCGGCATATAAATAAGGACTGTCCTGGATGTCGTCCTTGGCATTGACGTCGGCGCCAGCTTCTATCAGCACCTTGGCTGTCGCGACCTCATTGGCGTGGGTGGCCACCAGCAGCGCGGTGCGGCGCCGAGCGTCCCGCGCATCGACGTTGGCGCCTTCATCGAGCAGACGGCGTACGGCAGAAGCATCGCCACGCTGGGCGGCATCGAGCAGTTGGGTATCCATGGCAAGGGTCTCGGCGTGGGCGACAACGCTGATGAGCAAGGCGAAGAGGGCGGCGAACGGCAAGCGCATGGGAGAGGCTCCTGAATGACCGGTCTTCATCCTAGGAAATACCCTTGAGTGCTTGAAGTTAATTCTGCGCATGAACATCAGTGCATTTCTGGATATACCCCTGTTTTCGGGCTTTTGCGCAGGTTCGGCTAAAATCGCTGGTTTTGGCGCCCTGCGCCTGCCCTCGAATTACAGGATGTCCTTCTTGAAAAGGCCTTTACCCGTTGTAGTGCGTGTCACGGCTCTGTGTTGCCTGGCGACCTTGACCAGTTGTGGCTGGGGTGGACGAACGGCAGAAACGCCCTCGGTCTTGCCGTTGCCACCCGAGCTCGACTCCGGCTACCGCGCCGGGTTAAAGCCGACTCATGCCAGCCGGCACATGGCTGCCGCCGCCAACCCCTTGGCCAGTGACGCAGGGCGCTCGGTGTTGCGCGCAGGTGGCAGCGCCATCGATGCTGCCATCGCCATGCAGGCGGTGCTCACCTTGGTCGAACCGCAGTCCAGCGGTATCGGTGGAGGGGCGTTCATCCTCTATTGGGACGGGCACCAGGTCCAGGCCTTCGACGGTCGTGAAACCGCGCCCTCGCAGGTTACGCCGAACCTGTTCCTTAAGTCTGACGGCACGCCCATGGCATTTCGTGACGCCCAGATCGGCGGCCGCTCAGTGGCCGTACCCGGCGTGCTGCGCGCCTTGCATTTGGCCCATGAACAGCATGGTCGACTGCCATGGCGCGACCTGTTTGCCCCGGCCATCGCCTTGGCCCGCGACGGTTTCCCGATGTCCAAGCGATTGCACACACTGCTGGCAGCGGACACCTATGTCGCCGGCTCGCCCGGCATGGCCCGCTATTTTCTCGATGCCCAAGGCAAGCCCTTGGCGGTCGGCACGCTTCTGAAGAACCCCGAGCTTGCACAGACGCTGGAACTGATCGCCACGCAGGGGCCTGATGCGTTCTACACCGGCGACATTGCCCAGGCGATGGTCGAGGCTGTGCGCGGCCATGCCAACCCCGGCCTGCTGTCGCTCGAAGACCTGCGCCGCTACCAGGCCAAGGAGCGCACGCCCGTCTGTGGGCCCTACAAGATCTGGCGCATTTGCGGCATGCCACCGCCATCCTCCGGTGGCGTCGCGGTATTGCAGACCCTGGGCATCCTCGAAGCCCTGCAGTCGGCCACGCCGTCGCTGGACTTGGCCAGCATGGCACCGACGCAGGCGGCGTCGGTGGCGGGTCTGGAACCCGCGCCCATGGCGGTTCACCTGATTGCCGAGGCCGAGCGCCTGGCCTACGCCGATCGTGCTCAGTATCTGGCTGATAGCGACTATGTGGCGGTGAATCTCCAAGGGCTGACCAACAAGGCGTACCTGGCGAGTCGTGCCCGGCTGATCGCCCCGAGCAGCATGAAGCACGCCGAGGCCGGTACACCGCCGGGTAACAACTTGGCCCTGTCGCCTGACCGGTCTCCCTTGCGCATTGCCACCTCCCATGTCTCGGCCGTCGACGATCTGGGCGGTGCGGTTGCCATGACCACGTCCGTGGAGGCCGCTTTTGGCTCGCACCTGTTCGTCAAAGGATTTCTGCTGAACAACCACCTGACCGACTTCTCGTTCGTACCCAGTGCAGACGGCAAGCCCGTCGCCAATGCGGTCGCTCCCGGCAAGCGACCGCTGTCCTCGATGTCGCCGACACTGGTATTCACACGTGAGTCCGGCGAACTGCTGGCCAGTCTGGGCTCACCCGGTGGCTCGCAGATCATCGGTTACGTGAACAAGGCATTGATCGGCCTGTTGGATTGGAAGCTCGATCCCCAAGCGGCCATCAACCTGCCCAACTTCGGCAGTCGCAACCTCGGCACCGAGGTGGAAGCGGGGTTGGCAAGCCCAGCCCTGATACAGGCGCTTCAAGCCCGCGGCCATGAGGTGACACCGATGACGATGACCAGCGGGACGCAGATCATCCAGCGCACCGCTGACGGCTGGTCGGCGGGTGCCGATCCTCGGCGCGAAGGGACGGCGCTGGGCGACTGACGCGCTGGCGCGTGCGGTTGCCGGCGGTGTATGGGCGTGCTAGAAGTCGGGTCTGTCATTCAGAAGTTGAATACACCGATGTCTATCAGCGTTAAACCGAATAGGGCCCTGTTCGACCTCGACCTGCTGCGCGCCATTGTCGTGGTGGCCGACTGCGGCAGTTTCACCACGGCGGCGACGCGCTTGCACTCCACCCAGTCGACCATCAGCCAGAAAGTACGCCGGCTGGAGGACATGGTGGGGCACCGCCTGCTGGTGCGAGGCAACCGCGACGTGCTGCCCACGGACGCAGGGCAGACACTGCTGGGTTATGCCCGGCACATGCTGGCGCTGAACGACCAGATGCTCGAAGCCCTGGCGGGGGCGATGGTTGGCGTGACGGTGCGCTTGGGAGTACCTGAGGATTTCGTCGGTGGGCGCACCACCAATGCCTTGTCGGCATTCAGTCGACGCCATCCTCAGGTCAAGTTGGAGGTTACCAGCGGGTTGTGCCGGGACCTGAGCCAAGCCTATGACAACGGCGAATTGGATCTGGTGTTGCTCAAGCAGCGGCGTAATGCGAGGGAAGGGGTGGCGTGCTGGCCTGAGCGATTGCAGTGGATCGACAGTGCCCGGACACCGGCCTTCGAACTCGACCCGATCCCACTGGTGACTTTTCCGCCGCGGGGGTTGTATCGCGATGACATGATTACCGCGATCGAGGGGATGGGGCGGCGTTGGCGTATCAGCTTTACCAGCTCCAGCTTGAGCGGGATACAAGCGGCGGTGGCCGATGGCATGGGGATCAGTCTGTTGCCGCCGCGGGCGGCGACGGCGGAGCACCGGGTGTTGGGAGTGGAGCAGGGGCTGCCGGAGGTCGATAGCTACGAGATCGTGGTGGTGCATCGGCCGACGGCGGATGGAATGGTTCGGGCGTTGGCCGAGGTGCTCATGGAGTTGCTTGCGGCGCACGAGATTTGATTTGGCGTTGGTTGTTGTTGGTTGTTGGTTGTTGGTTGTTGGTTGTTGGTTTTGAGGTTTGTGGGCTTATCCGTTTGATTTGTCGGCGCTGATTCACCTTTCCGCCCTTACGGCGGGTCACTTTTGGTCTTGGCCAAAAGTAACCAAAAGCCGCGCGCCCCTGCATCCGGCCCGGCGCTTCGCACCGGGTCCCCTCGCTGCGGTGTCTTACGGGGCCTCGCGGCCTCCGGCTGGCGTAGCAAGCCGGAGGCCGCGAAGCCCCGAAAGGCACCGGAGCGCAGGGAACCCCGGAGCGCAGCGCAGGGGCCGGATGTGGGAGCCAACGGTTTTTGCCTACTTTTGCCCAAGAGCAAAAGTAGGTCGCCGTAAAGGCGAAAAGCGCCGGTAGCGCCCCCACCAAACCCGGATATTCACCCAGCCTGAAAGCCCAAGCCCAAGCCCAAGCCCAAGCCCAAGCCCAAGCCCTCACTCATGACAACACTGCCCAGCCCGCGCCCCCACCTCATACCGATCATGATGCCGCACCCAATCCATCGTCCCCCCCTCATTCCTCCCCAACGGCGCAATGTCGAGAAAGTTGTAAGCCCCCACCAGAATGTCCAACCCCCGCGCATACGTGGAATAGGTGTGATAGACCGCCCCATTCCCGTCCCGGTAGAACGCACTGAGCCCTGGCAGCTCCCGCTCATTCCCCGCATAAGCCTCGTAGTTGTACTGCCCAGACCCATCCGTGGCGACACTCACCCCAAAGTCCTCGTTGAAACTGCCACCGTGTGACGAGAACCAAGGAAACCGCCACCCCATCCGCCGCCGGAAGTCCTGGAACTGGCCATAGGGCGCCCGCGACACCGCGACCAGCGAAACGTCATGGTGCGCCAGGTGCAGGTTGGCACCGTCGAAATGATCGGCCAGGAACGAACACCCCGGGCAGCCCTCGCTCCAACCGTCGGCGAACATGAAGTGATAGACCAGCAGTTGGCTGCGCCCGGCAAACAGGTCCGTCAGCCCCAGCTCGCCATCGGGCCCGTGGAAGCGGTAAGGCTGTTCGACTTTGACCCACGGCAAGGCCCGCCTGGCCGCTGCCACTTCGTCACGCTGATGAGTAAGGGCTTTTTCATGCAGCCAGAGCTGGCGCCGGACGGCGAGCCACTCGCTTCGGGTCACCACTGGGTGCTTGATGTCTGGATTGTTCATGACGCTGGCTCCACGTGAGGGATTCAGCGAATGGTCGAATGGCGGCTGTTGGATTCGACAAAGGCTTGCCCCCTCACGACGAATGGTGCAGTAGCCCGGATGAATTCGAGTGATATCATCAGGCCACTAACCACAAGGAGCTGTGCATGCGCTGGCGTTGTCTGTCGTTATTTCTGTTGACTCTTCTGCTCGGCATCACGTCGGCCCAGGCGGCTAACACCCCGTGCTCGGGTCGCAAGGGTGGGATTGCAGGGTGTGACGGCGAGATCTTCCTGTGCAACGACGGTTCGATCAGCGCTTCGAAGAAAAACTGCAGCGCGTTATACGGGAGCCGTTCCGCGCGCCCGGCAGTGCAGTCATTGCGCGCCAGCGACGAAGGCTGCGGATGCGGCAGTGGCAACTACTGCACGGGCCCGCGAGGCGGGGTGTATTGCCTGACACCCTCGGGCAACAAAAGCTACCGTCGACGCTAGCCGGCCATCTCGTCTATCAACGCCCACAACCGCGTGTCGTTGAAATCTTCGACCACCAATCGCGCCCCGGCAGCGAGCAATCGCTCGGCAGTCTGGGTAGTGGCGATGCCCACTGTGAAGATGCCTGCATCGCTGGCAGCCTTTACGCCGGGCAGGGAGTCCTCGAAGGCCAGGGCCTGGCTGGCCGTGGCTGCAAGGCGCTGCAGGCCAGTCAGGTAGGGCAGCGGGTCGGGCTTGGGGCGGGCCAGTTCCTCGGCCACCAGTACATGTCCGAAACATCCCTCCAGGCCCATGGCTTTCAGCATGTGCTCGGCATTGAGGCGGGGCGCATTGGTCACCACGCACATACCGATTTCATGCTGCCGGGCGTAGGTCATCAGGCGTGCCAGCCCGGGCATGGGCGTCAGCCGAGGCGACAGTTCGCGGAATAACGCCTCCTTGCGCTCGGCCAGGGCCAGGCATTGGGCCGGGCTGCAGAGAGGAAAAAGCTCGGCGAACAGCTCTCCGTTGGCCCGCCCGCTGACCTGGGCCTCGAACTGCGCTTGGCTCAGCTCGCGGCCGTCATGCTCGCGCAGCAACTGGCGGAAGGCCTGCAAATGCAGGGTATCGGTATCGGTGAGGGTTCCATCGAGGTCGAACAGCAGGGCGGTCAGCATCGGGTATCCAAAAGGGGAAAACGTCAATCCGGCCATGATAGCCAAACCGGACGACGAAGGGGGCTGTTCACTGTACGCCGAAAAGAGTACAAATGTACTCCATGGATAACATGACCCCCAAACGCCGCGCCATTCTCGAATTCATCCGCGAGCGCATCGCCGATCACGGCCAGCCCCCCAGCCTGGCCGACATCGCCCAGCGCTTCGGTTTTGCCTCGCGCAGCGTGGCGCGCAAGCACATCACCGCCTTGAGCCAGGCCGGCTTCATCGACGTGACACCTAACCAGGCCCGCGGCATCCGGCTGGCCGAGCCGCTGCGTCGGCCCGAGATCCTCGAAATCCCGGTGCTTGGCCAAGTGGCGGCGGGCGCGCCGATCGGTCCCGACCTGGACATCCACGAGCAGCTGTTGCTCGACCCCAGCCTGTTCCGTCGTACGCCCGACTACCTGCTCAAGGTGCGCGGCGACTCGATGATCGACGACGGCATTTTCGATGGCGATCTGGTCGGCATCCGCCAGCAGGGCGAGGCCCGCGACGGGCAGATCGTGGTCGCCCGCCTGGATGGCGAGGTGACCATCAAGCGCCTTCAGCGCATCCCCGGAGGCTATCGCCTGCTGCCACGCAACCCTGCCTATGCGCCAATCGATGTGGCGTCGGGTCGGGATTTCGTCATCGAAGGCGTGTTCTGTGGCCTGCTGAGGCGTGACTGATGGGCGCGGTAGTCGACCTCGATCGCCTGCTTGACCAGCGTCGGATCTGGCGCGGGCGCCAGGTCCAGGCACGGCCTCAGGGCCTGCAGCCTACCGGCCATGCCTCGCTTGACGATCGGCTGCCCGAAGGCGGCTGGCCGGCTGCTGCACTCACGGAACTGCTGCTGGCCAGTCCTGGCTGCGGTGAGCTGCAATTGCTCTGGCCAAGCCTGGCGCGCCTGACCGGTGAAGGCGGCCGGGTGGTGCTGGTGGCACCACCGTTCATTCCCTATGCGCCGGCCTGGCAGGCGGCCGGTGTCGATCTGCGCTGGTTGGCCCAGGTCGAGGCCCCTGCGGCCGAAGCCTTGTGGGCCGCCGAGCAGTGCCTGCGCTCCGGCAGTTGCGCGGCCGTGCTGTGCTGGCCGGAGCGTGCCGATGACCGAGCCCTGCGGCGCTTGCAGGTGGCTGCCGAGACAGGGCAGGCCCTGGCGTTCGTCTGCCGCGGGCAGCAGGCTTTGCACAATCCTTCGCCAGCAGCCTTGCGTATTGCCATCGACACCCGGCCTGCCCAATGGCGGGTGCTCAAATGCCGTGGCGGCTTGTCGCCGGCAGCGCCCATCGCCTGCCCGGTGCGGAGCTGATGCAGCATGCTGTGGGCGTGTATCGTGTTTCCGCAACTGGCGTTGGACAGCGTCCTGCGTGAGCGTGACGACCCTGGCGCCCCCCTGGTGCTGATCGGCGGGCCGCAGCAGCGGCGGGTGGTGCAATCGGTCAATGCGGCGGCTGCGGCGCTGGGCCTGCGGGCCGGGCAAACCCTCACGACCGCCCGTGCCCTGGCTGATGGCTTCACGTGCGTGGAGGCCGACCCTGCACGCATCGAGCAGCTCCAGCAGTTGCTCGCCACTTGGGCCTACCGCTTCAGTGGCCAGGTCAGTCGGCACTACCCGCGGGCATTGCTCTTGGAGGTCGGTTCAAGTCTGGGGCTGTTCGGGCCCTGGCCGGCGTTCGAGGCTCGATTGCGTCTGGAGCTGGACGAACTGGGGCTGCGTCACCGTATTGTCCTGGCCACCAACCCGGTGGCCGCGCGCGTGCTCGCCAATGGTCATGACGGCTTGGCAGTGATGACGGTGGAGGATACCCGGGCTGCCCTGGCATGCATGCCTGTCGACAAGATCGGTCTGCCCCCGGAGGCGGCGACGGCGTTCGCCCGCATGGGGCTGCGCCATCTCGGTGAAGTCCTGGCCCTGCCACGCGATGCGCTGGCCCGGCGCTTTGCCGCCCAGGTGCAGGTGCACCTGGACCAGTTGCTCGGCCTGCGCAGCCTGGGCCTGGCCTACCATCAACCAGCGGAGCGCTTCGAGGTGCGGCTGGAGCTGAACTTCGATGTCGAATCGCACCAGGCGTTGTTGTTCCCCTTGCGCCGTCTGCTGAGCGACCTGGCGGTCTTTCTCGCGGGGCGGGACTGCGGCGTCCTGCGCTTCCACCTGTACCTGGAACATGCCCAAGGGCCGGCGACCGAGCTCAAGGTCGGTCTGCTGGCCGCCGAGCGCGATGCTGCCAGGCTGTTCGAGCTGGCACGCGGGCGCCTGGAGTCGCTGCGCATTCCTGCGCCGGTACGTAACCTTCGTTTACTGGCCGAGGACCTGCCACCTTTCGTGCCCCAGCACCAGGCACTGTTCGACCCTCGGGCCCAACAGGCCCAACCCTGGGAGCAGCTGCGCGAACGCCTGCGGGCGCGCCTGGGCGACGATGCGGTCAAGGCGCTGAGCGCCGAAGCCGATCACCGTCCCGAATGCGCTTGGCAGCCGGTGGAGCAGGGGGCCTTGGGCGTATTGCTGGTCGCGCCAGGCAGCCGCCCTGGCTGGCTGCTACCTGAGCCCCAGCCGCTGAGCGAAGCAGGCTTGCGCCGGTTGGGGCGGGCCGAGCGTATCGAGTCGGGTTGGTGGGACGGCGGCGACGTGCGTCGTGACTACTACCGCATCGAGACCCGTGATGGTTTGCAGGGGTGGGCCTATGACGACCTGAGCAAGCCCGGGCAGTTGTGGCTGCAGGGGTGGTTCGCATGAGTCTGTTGGATTACGCCGAGCTGCATTGCCTGTCGAATTTCAGCTTCCAACGCGGGGCCTCCAGTGCCGACGAGCTGTTCAAGCGGGCCAAGGCCTTGGGTTACCAGGCCCTGGCGATCACCGACGAATGCACCCTGGCCGGCATCGTCCGCGCCTGGCAGGCAGCCCGGCAGGAGGGTGTACGGCTTATCGTCGGGAGCGAAGTACAGCTTCATGGGGGCGCCAAGCTGGTGCTGCTGGTCGAAAGCCTCGAGGGCTACCAGAACCTCTGCGCACTGATCACTCGGGCGCGACGCCGGTCGGAAAAAGGCACCTACCAATTGCTCCGCGAGGACTTGCAAGCCCATTGCCAGGGTCTGCTGGCGCTGTGGGTTGCCCAGCCCGGGGATGCACCGGCCAATGGGCTATGGCTGAAGTCGCTGTTCGGCGAGCGGCTGTGGCTGGCGGTGCACCTGCATCGAGGGTGCGACGATGCCCGGCGTCTGCAACAACTGCACGTCCTGGCGGGCCAGGTGGGGATTCGCGCGGTGGCGTGCGGCGACGTACATATGCATGTCCGGGGCCGGCGCGCCCTGCAGGACTGCATGACTGCAATCCGCCAGCATTGCACCCTGGCAGAGGCCGGCCGCTACCTGTACCCCAATGGCGAGCGCCACCTGCGCACCTTGACCGAGCTTGGCGAGCTGTATCCGCCCGACCTGCTGGCCGAAACCCAGGTCATTGCCCACCGCTGTCGCTTCGGCCTGGATGAGCTGAAATACCAGTACCCCAGCGAAGTGGTGCCGCAAGGACACACCCCCGCCAGCTGGTTGCGCCATCTGTGCCAGTCGCGCTTGCCCGAACGCTGGCCGCAAGGTGTCAGCCGCAAGGCGCTGGACACCTTGGACAAAGAGTTACGACTGATCACCGAGCTGGGTTACGAAAGCTACTTTCTCACCGTCTACGACATCGTCGATTTCGCTCGCAAACAGGGCATCCTCTGCCAAGGGCGGGGCTCTGCCGCCAACTCGGTGGTGTGTTTCGTGCTGGGCATCACCGAACTGGACCCGATGGAGCATCGGCTGCTGTTCGAGCGCTTCCTGTCCCGTGAGCGCAACGAGCCGCCGGACATCGACGTGGACTTCGAGCATGACCGCCGGGAAGAGGTCATCCAGTATGTGTTCCGTCGCTATGGCCGTGACCGGGCGGCGCTCACGGCAGTGGTCAACACCTACCATGCCGCCGGCGCGATACGTGATGTGGCCCGGGCCCTGGGGCTGCCGGCCGACCAGGTCGACGCCCTGGCCAAGTGCTGCGGGCGCTGGAGCGACCGCATCCCCGATGCCCAGCGCCTGGCCGAGGCGGGTTTCGAGGCACAGAGCCCTTCGCTGCAACGCATCCTGGTGCTGGCTGGCCAGCTGATCGGCTTTCCCAGGCACCTGTCGCAGCACCCAGGGGGCTTCGTCATCTGCCAGCAGCCGCTGGACCGCCTGGTGCCGGTGGAGAACGCCGCCATGGCGCAGCGCACGGTGATCCAGTGGGACAAAGACGACCTCGACCTGGTCGGCCTGCTCAAGGTCGATGTGCTGGCCTTGGGCATGCTCAGCGCCTTGCGCCGCTGCTTCGACCTGTTGGCCCGTCACCGAGACCGGCACCTGACCTTGGCGACTATCCCCAAGGAAGACCCCGCCACCTACGCCATGATCAGCCGCGCCGAGACCATGGGTGTGTTCCAGATCGAGTCGCGGGCGCAGATGGCCATGCTGCCGCGCCTCAAACCCAAGAAGTTCTATGACCTGGTGATCGAGGTGGCCATCGTCCGGCCCGGGCCGATCCAGGGTGACATGGTCCACCCCTACCTGCGCCGACGCCTGAAGCAGGAGAAAGTGACCTATCCCTCACCCGAACTGGAAGCTGTGTTCGAGCGTACCCTCGGGGTGCCGTTGTTCCAGGAGCAGGTGATGGAGCTGGCCATGATCGCCGCCGACTACACCCCGGGCGAGGCGGACCAGTTGCGCCGCAGCATGGCTGCCTGGAAACGCCACGGCGGCCTGGAGCCGCACCGTGAACGATTGATCAATGGCATGTTGAAGAACCGCTACGAGCGGGCCTTTGCCGAGCGGATCTTCGAGCAGATCAAGGGCTTTGGCAGTTATGGCTTCCCCGAGTCCCATGCCGCCAGCTTCGCCTTGCTCTGCTATGCCAGCAGTTGGCTCAAGTGCCATGAGCCAGCGATCTTCACCTGCGCGCTGATCAATAGCTGGCCCATGGGCTTCTACAGCCCTGATCAGCTGTTGCAGGAGGCGCGTCGCCAGGGCATCGAGGTGCGGCCGGTGGACGTGTGCCACAGCGAATGGGACTGCACCCTGGAACCGCACGGTGAGGGCGCGTTGGCGATTCGCCTGGGGTTGCGGCAGATACGCGGGTTCAGCGAGGCCGATGCCCGACGCCTCGAGCAGGCGAGGGCGCGTCAGCCCTGGCGTGATGTCGAGGACTTGTGCTTGCGCGCCGAGCTCGACAGCCGCGCCCGTGCCCGCTTGGCCGATGCCGGTGCTTTGCGTGCTTTGGCTCGCGACCGTCATCAGGCACGTTGGCACGTGGCGGCCGTGCAGGCGCAGCTGCCGTTGTTCGCCCAGGTGGAGGCTGCGCCAGAAGTGGCGGTGGAGTTGCCGGTGCCGAGCGTGGCCGAGGACCTGTTTGCCGATTACGCCACCCTGGGCACGACCCTGGGGCCACATCCTCTGGCGTTGTTGCGACGAAATCTTCGGGCATTGGGATGTCGCAGCTCTGCCGAGCTGGCGGATGTCGAGCATGGGGACAGCATCGCCGTGGCCGGCGTGGTGGTAGGGCGACAGCGGCCGCAGACCGCCAGCGGCGTGACGTTCGTTACCCTCGAAGATGAGCACGGCATGGTCAACGTAGTGGTCTGGCGTGACCTGGCTGAGCGCCAACGCAGGGCACTGGTCGGGTCGCAACTGCTCAAGGTGAGCGGACGGCTGGAGCAGGAGAAGGGCGTCCGCCACTTGATTGCCCGGCGCCTTGAGGACATCAGCCCCTTGTTGCAGGGGCTGGATGTGCGCAGCCGGGATTTTCACTAGCCTCGAACCCGATCGCGGAGAGCGCCGGGCCAAGCAGCCCCGAAGAACGCTCAGACCATCGCCAGGTGCTGCTTGCGCGTCGGCGCCGGAAATGCCTTGTCGATCGCCTGCAAGTCCTCGTCGGTCAGGCTCAGTTCGCCCGCCGCCGCGTTGAGCCGCACATGCAGTGGCTCCACCGCCTTGGGGATGGCGATGACGCCTTCGTTGCGCGTCACCCAGGCCAGGCTCACCTGGGCCGGTGTGGCCCCATGCCGCTCGGCGATCTCGGCCAGTACCGGGTGTTGCAGCAAACGCCCGGCCTGGGCCAGCGGGCAGTAGGCCATGGTCGGCAATCGATGTGTCTGGCTCCATGGCAGCAGATCGAACTCGATGCCTCGTTGAGCCGGGTTATACAGCACTTGGTTGGTGGCACAGTCGGGATTGTCCAGCTCGAGCAGGTCCTCCAGGTCGAAGTTGGACACGCCCCAGCGACGGATCTTGCCCTGCTCGCGTAGGCGCTCGAAGGCTTCGACGGTTTCCTCCAGCGGATACTGGCCGCGCCAGTGCAACAGGTACAGGTCGATGCAGTCGGTACCCATACGCGTCAGGCTCCGCTCGCAGGCAGCGGGAATGCCGCGGCGGCTGGCATTGTGCGGGTAGACCTTGCTGACCAGGAATACCTGTTCTCGGCGTCCGGCGATGGCTTGGCCGACCACCTGCTCGGCGCCACCTTCGGCGTACATCTCCGCCGTGTCGATCAGTGTCAGGCCCAGTTCGATGCCCTGTTGCAGGGCGGCCACCTCGGCGGCCTTGTGTCGTGGGTCCTCGCCCATGTACCAGGTGCCTTGGCCAATGGCCGGGACGCTGGCGTCTGCCAGATTCACGAAACGCATGTCACCTCCTGTGGATCGGTGTGGGAAAGCACGACGTCGAGCAACGCTTGCGCTGCCGTGGAAAGTTTGTGGTCGGCCAGGGCAATGACGCCGATGCGGCGCTCCACGCGGGGCTCGACCAGGGCCACGCAGCGCGCGCCGAGCTCCTGCATCTGGTTGATGCACAGCGCTGGCACGGCGCTCACGCCCAGGCCGTTGGCGACCATGCGACCTACGGTCGACAGTTGATGACTCTCGAACGCCGCAGTCAGTTTGCCGTGGCTGGCTGCTACATTCTGCTCCATCAGCAGACGCACCGCCGAAGGACGCTGCAAGGCAATGAAATCCTGGGCCAGCAGATCCTGCCAGGTGACCTGAGGTTGGCTTGCCAGTGGCGAGTCGGCGGGTACCACCGCCACGAAGCGGTCCAGATAAAGGGGATGAAAACGCAAACCGTCGAGGTTTTCCGGTTCGAAACCGATACCCAGCTCGACGCGGCGATGGCGCACCAGCTCCAGCACCTGTTCGTTGATCACGTCATGCACGGTGACGTTGACCTTGGGGTAGCGCTGGCGGAACACCTTCAGCGAGCGCGGTAGCAGGTTGCCGGCAAAGGCGGGCATGGCCGCCACCGAGACCCGCCCCAATTGCAGGGTGAAGCGCTGGCGTAGCATTTCCTCGGTGTCATCCCAATCTGCCAGCAGGCGCCGGGCCAAGGGCAATAGCACTTCACCTTCGGGGGTGAGGCTGACGCTGCGGGTGGTGCGGGTTAACAGCGCACCGCCGAGGTTGTCCTCCAGGGCCTTGATGGTCAGGCTCAAGGCCGGCTGGGAGACATGCAGGTGTTCGCCGGCCTGGGCGAAGCTCTGGTACTTGGCCACGGTGATGAAGGCGCGTAACTGCTTGACGTTCATGACGAACCCGATTTTGTTTTGAAAAAGTTATCAATCGATGACGAAAACAAAATTAACAAATCAGTCGACAGCGGTGAAGATGCCTCCACGGTTCCAACAACTACAAAAGGCGACTGAGCATGGCCGGACTGGACAAGCGCGTAGCAACCTATGAAGAGGCCCTCGCAGGCCTGACCGACAACATGACGGTACTGGCCGGCGGCTTCGGCTTGTGCGGCATCCCCGAAAACCTCATCGCTGAAATCAAGCGCCGCGGCGTCAAAGGCCTGACCGTGGTCTCCAACAACTGCGGCGTCGACGGCTTCGGCCTGGGTGTCCTCTTGGAAGACCGTCAGATCCGCAAGATGATCGCATCCTATGTCGGCGAAAACGCCGAGTTCGAACGCCAACTGCTCAGCGGTGAGTTGGAAGTCGAGCTGACCCCTCAAGGCACCCTGGCCGAAAAGATGCGCGCAGGCGGTGCCGGCATCCCGGCCTTCTACACGGCCACCGGCTACGGCACTCCCGTCGCCGAAGGCAAGGAAGTGCGTGAATTCAAGGGGCGCAAGTACATCCTCGAAGAATCCATCACGGGCGATTTCGCCATCGTCAAGGGCTGGAAAGCCGACCACTACGGCAATGTGGTGTACCGCAACACCGCGCAGAACTTCAACCCGCTGGCCGCCACCGCCGGCAAGATCACCGTGGTCGAGGTCGAGGAGATCGTCGAACCGGGCGTGTTGCTGCCCAGCGAGATCCACACCCCCGGCATCTATGTCGACCGGGTCATCGTCGGCACGTTCGAAAAGCGCATCGAGAAGCGCACCGTCAAGGCCTAACGCGCCGTCCACAGAACAACAAAGAGATCCTGACCATGGCACTGACCCGCGAACAGATGGCGCAACGCGTCGCCCGTGAACTGAAGGACGGTTACTACGTCAACCTCGGTATCGGCATCCCCACCCTGGTGGCCAACTACGTGCCCGCCGACATGGACGTGATGCTGCAATCGGAAAACGGCCTGCTCGGCATGGGCGAGTTCCCCACCGAAGGCACGATCGATGCCGACATGATCAATGCCGGCAAGCAGACCGTCACCGCCCGCCGCGGTGCATCGATCTTCGACTCCGCGCAATCCTTCGCCATGATCCGTGGCGGCCACGTCGACCTCACCGTGCTGGGAGCGTTCGAAGTGGACGTGGAGGGTAACATCGCCTCCTGGATGATTCCTGGCAAGCTGGTCAAGGGCATGGGCGGCGCCATGGACTTGGTAGCTGGTGCCGAGAACATCATCGTCACCATGACCCATGCCTCCAAGGATGGTGAATCCAAGCTGCTGCCGCGCTGTAGCCTGCCGCTGACCGGCGCCGGTTGCATCCGCAAGGTGCTCACCGACTTGGCCTACCTGGAAATCGAAGACGGCGCGTTCATCCTGCGCGAGACCGCCCCGGGGGTCAGCGTGGAGGAAATCATCGAGAAGACCGCCGGCAAGCTGATCGTGCCGGATGACGTGAAGGAAATGACCTTCTAAGAAACATCGGCCCTGTGGGAGCGGGTTTGCCCGCGAAAGCGTCAGTCGAGGCGACACCGTCGCCTGAACGGACGTCTTCGCGGGTGAGTCTGTTCCCACAGGGCTTTGTGCTGCTTCAGTGCTTGAAAATCAAAAAAACAAATAAAAGGAAAATCCCGTGGCCGCTGAAATCCAAGACAGCCGCTCCGCCCGTTTTGCCCTGCGTTGCTCCAATTGGGCCGAACGCTGGTTCCCCGATTCCTGGGTATTCGCCGCCCTGGCCGTTGTGTTGGTGTGCCTGGGCGCGATGGTCATGGGCGCCAAGCCTACCGATACCGCCAAGGCGTTCGGCGATGGCTTCTGGAGCCTGATCCCATTCACCATGCAAATGGCTTTCGTGGTCATTGGTGGTTATGTGGTGGCCAGCTCGCCGCCCGCCGCGCGGCTGATCGACCGCCTGGCCAGGTTGCCGAAGAACGGTCGTTCGGCGGTGTGCTGGGTAGCGCTGATCTCGATGCTCGCATCCTTGCTCAACTGGGGGCTGTCGCTGGT
This sequence comes from Pseudomonas sp. CK-NBRI-02, assembly GCF_008124495.1. Taxonomy (NCBI): domain Bacteria; kingdom Pseudomonadati; phylum Pseudomonadota; class Gammaproteobacteria; order Pseudomonadales; family Pseudomonadaceae; genus Pseudomonas; species Pseudomonas sp. CK-NBRI-02. The sequence goes on from NZ_VSJH01000015.1 coordinate 85,455, forward strand.
ATTCGGCGGTCTGCTGGTTCGTGCCCTGGCCCGGCGCCAAGACCTGAAGATGGATTACCGCGCCGCAGGGGCTGCCGCCTATCTGGGCCTGGGTGCGGTCTGGGCGCTAGGGCTTTCGTCGTCGGCTGCACAGTTGCAGGCCAACCCGGCCAGTCTGCCGCCGTCGATCCTCGCCATTACGGGGGTGATTCCATTCACCGAGACCATTTTCCTCTGGCAATCCGGCGTCATGCTGGCGGCCTTGGTGATCGTTTCGCTGATCATTGCCTATGCCACTGCGCCAGGGCCGAACAGTGCCCGCACCGCCGAGCAATGCGGCGTCGACCCAAGCTTCAGCGCGGCACCGGTGGCCCAACGCACCCGTCCGGGCGAGTGGCTGGAGTACAGCCCAATACTGACCCTGCTGCTGGTTGCCCTGGCTGGCGGTTGGCTGTACCAAGAATTCGCCACCAAACCTGCGATCACCGCCATCTCCGGCCTGAATACCTACAACTTCCTGTTCATCATGCTCGGCGCCTTGCTCCACTGGCGTCCGCGCAGCTTCCTCGATGCTGTGACCCGCGCGGTGCCGACCACCACCGGGGTGTTGATCCAGTTCCCGTTGTACGGCTCGATCGCCGCGATCCTCACTCAGGTCAAAGGCGTGGATGAACAGACCCTGGCGCACCACATCTCTACGTTCTTCGTGCAGATCGCCTCCCACGACACCTATGCCGTGCTCATGGGGGTGTACTCGGCAGTGCTGGGCTTCTTCATCCCGTCCGGCGGCGGCAAATGGATCATCGAGGCGCCCTACGTGATGCTGGTGGCCAACGACCTGCAGTACCACCTGGGCTGGGCGGTGCAGATCTACAACGCCGCCGAGGCCTTGCCCAACCTGATCAACCCGTTCTACATGCTGCCTCTGCTGGGCGTGCTGGGGCTCAAGGCGCGGGACCTGATCGGCTTTTCATTCGTACAATTGCTGGTGCACGTGCCGTTGGTGCTAGTGTTGCTGTGGGCCCTGGGCACGACTTTGCACTATGTGCCACCGGTCATGCCGTAAGGTTTGCAGAGTGTGGGAAGAGGGCGGTGAGAACCGCCCTTTTTTGCCTGATGAGTGCGCCTTGTCAGTGGTCTCTGGAATGTTTACCCGCTGATGGCTGGCTCAGGTCTCGCGCATGTTGTCGACTCATTTCAAGTCGACGAGCAATTACCCATGCCCATTCACAAACTTGTCCCCGGTCAACCCGATGATGCCAACAGCCCACTCGTTGGTCAGATACTGCCGCGCCCTGAACCCGTCGAGCCGCCACCGGAGCCTGACACCACCGCCCCGGATTTCACGGCAGAGCTGACCCGTGCGCTGGGCCTTAAGCAGATCAAGGCCACTGATCGCATGGTGCTGCGTGATCAACATGGGCGTGTCCTGTGCGTTCATGCAAAGTCCGATGATTGGGGGTGGGTGTATCTGGGTGAGCCGGAACGATATGGCGCTGAACTAGTGCCGTTGGTGGTGCATCTGGACCCGACCAGTCAAAACCTGTCGATGTCCGCGGAAAAGAAGATGGTCGGCTGGTCCTTCTTCGCCGATGGCAACTCGACTGCTGGAGATTATGTATTCGCGGGGTTCAAGGTTTGGACGGACTATCCGCGCCTGCGTTTCAGGATCAAGCGAAGTGGGACCACAATCGTCAACCATCGACAAATGTTTGCTTTCACGCTGAGCTGTGAAATCGGCAGCACGCGTATGGCCGTGCAGGCGCCTGCTGGTAAGTGGGGGTGGGTGAAGCTGGTGCCTGAAAGCGACGTCTCCGACGATGACCAGCTTCGGTTCTCTTTGCACAAATTGTCGATTCCGCTTGTCAGGGTGAGAGAGTTGATCAAAGCGACCTGGCCCAATACGACTTTGACGTATCAGACGTCCGTGGATTCGTACTACGAGGCCATATCCGCTCAACAAGCGCGCGGCATCTGGGTTGAGTCAGGCCTCAAGTATTTCAGGTACAAGCCAGAGGTGTTCGATTGCGATGATTTCGCCTTGGCCTACAAATCCAAGGCCGCCAAAACGGCGTACTCGGAAAACAATCTGTATCCCTACTCGGTGGGCATCGTATTCGGGCAGAATGCCAAAGGTGCCCATGCGGCGAATCTGTTCATCGACCAATGGCTGCGCCTGCAACTGCTCGAGCCGCAAACCGGCGCTGTTCAGCGTGCATCAGAGTGGGCCTATACGCCGTATCACATCATGTTTTGACGTTTTTCCAGGCGCGATGAGGGCGCAGCGATGATCGAGGTGTCGCGGTTCTGGCGGGATCCGGCTTTACCCTTCGTTGAAGCCCGGCGAGTGGGGGATGGCCGCCAGGTGTGCTATGCGCCCCATTCCCACGAGAGCTTTTCGATTGGCGTTATCACCGGCGGGCGCAGCACCTACGTGACGGGCACCGTACGACGGGAGGTAAGTGCAGGCACCACGGTGCTGATGAACCCCGGCGTGGTCCATACTTGCAACCCCATCAAGGACGAGCCTTGGTCCTACCTGATGCTGTTCGTCGACCTGCCGTGGCTACAGGCCCAGGGCTTTGAACTGCCGTTGGCGACGTACAGCACCTCACCGGTGCTGTACGGGCGGCTGCTTGAGGTCTTTGCCACACTGTTCGATGACCAGTGCGCAGACCGTCAAGCCTGCCTGGCCGCGTTTTTCAGGACATTGCGGGGTGACCTCGACGACGAGCCGACACCGCCGATACAGTTCAATCCCCGATTGGAAGCTGCTGCTGCGTTCATCCGCGCTCATCGGCTCGACCCTTTGACGATCGAAGATATCTGCGCTGCCGTCGGCCTGACGCGGGCTTACCTGATCCGCGCCTTTGGTCAGCGTTTCGGCCTGACACCCCATGGCTACCTGCTCGACCAACGCGTGCAGCACGCCCGGGCCCAATTACGCCAGGGGCGGGCGATCGCCGAAGTAGCGGCGGAGGCAGGCTTTGCCGATCAGGCGCATCTGCAACGGGCATTCAAGCAGCACCTGGCGGCGACCCCTGGGCATTATCGCTCGGGCCGCTAGGGTCAGCCCAAGGCCAGGTACAACGCGCTGGCGAGCAACAAAGCTGCCAGTGCCCGGTTGAACATGCGCATATGCCCAGGGTTGCCCAGGTACTGGCGAATCACACTGCCGGCCCAGGCCCAACTGGCAATCGAGACGAAGCAGATCGGCCCATAGATCCAGGCAAACAGCCATAACAAATGCTGCTCACCCCCTGTATAGGCTCCAATGCCTGCCACAGCGGCCAGCCAGGCCTTGGGGTTGAGCCACTGCATGGCCGCGCCATGCCAGGCTGACGGCGCGTCGTCCTGATGCTCGGTAGTCAACTGGCCATTGTCACAGGCCAGCTTCCAGGCCATGTACAGCAAGAAAAGCACCCCGCCGCCATGCAGCAAGCGGCCCAGCAACGGCCAGCGCAGCAGCAGTTCATGCAGGCCCAGGCCAACCAGCACCAACAACAGGCAAAAGCCCAGGGTCGCCCCGGCGGCATGGCCAAGGCTTGCGCGCAGGCCATGGCGAGCGCCACTGCCTAGGGCAACGATGTTGACCGGGCCGGGTGAAATGGACGCCGCCAGAGCGAAAGCAGCCATGGACAGGGACAGGCTCATGAGAAATATTCCTTGAGTGGTGGGACGCACCATCGTGGCCGAAGGGGGCAGGCAGGGTATTGAAGAAAAGTTCCCTACAGCTTTTGTAATAGTTTCACCCTGTCAGAAAAAGCCGCGGTGACTGTAGGATCAACATCCCAATTAGCCATCAAGGTCACCATGAGCACCTTCTCGGAGCCCCCCAGTCTCTGGCCATATCGGCCTTCCTTCCCACGTCCCTGTTACGCCTCCCGCATGAGTACTTCGCAATGGAATGGCTAGCCGATCCTACGGCCTGGCTGGGCCTTGCCACGCTTATCGTGCTCGAACTGGTGCTGGGCATCGACAACCTGGTGTTTATCGCCATCCTGGCCGACAAGCTGCCGCCGCATCAGCGCGACCGTGCGCGGGTCATTGGCCTGAGCCTGGCCTTGATCATGCGTCTGGGCCTGTTGGCCAGCATTTCCTGGATGGTCACCTTGACCGCGCCATTGTTCGAGGTGCTGGGCAAGAGTTTTTCGGGTCGTGACTTGATCATGCTGTTCGGTGGTGTGTTCCTGTTGTTCAAGGCCACCATGGAGTTGCATGAGCGTTTGGAAGGGCATGTGGTGCAGACCAACGGCGCTACCCGGCATGCGGCGTTCTGGCCCATCGTGGCGCAGATCGTGGTGTTGGATGCGGTGTTCTCCCTCGACGCGGTGATTACCGCAGTGGGTATGGTCGAGCATTTGTCGGTGATGATGATCGCAGTGATCTTCTCCATCGGCATCATGATCGTCGCCAGCAAGCCCCTGACCCGCTTCGTCAATGCCCACCCCACGGTGATCATGCTGTGCCTGGGCTTCTTGATGATGATCGGCTTCAGCCTGACAGCCGAGGGCCTGGGCTTCCACATTCCGAAAGGCTACCTGTACGCGGCCATCGGCTTCTCGTTGCTGATCGAGCTGTTCAACCAGTTGGCGCGTGCGCGTCGCAAGCGCAGCTTGCAACAGCATCGACCGCTGCGCGAGCGAACTGCCCATGCCGTCCTACGGCTGATGGGCGGGCGCCGGGTGGAGGCGGACGAAGTGGGCGATGAGATCGCCGATCTGGTCGAAGGCGGTGGTGAACAGGTGGTCTTCGACCGTCGCGAGCGGGTGATGATCAGTGGCGTGCTGAATCTGGCCGAGCGGCCGATCCGCACCGTGATGACCGTGCGCGTCAAGGTGGATGCCATCGACCTGGCCCTGCCTGCCGATGCCATCGCCCAAGCGCTGGCCCACTCGCCCTATTCACGTCTGCCGCTGATCCGCGATGGGCGGATAGAAGAGCCGTTGGGCTTCGTGCACAAGAAAGAACTGCTCAAGGAATTGCTGTCCGGTGGGCGACCTGACCTGGAGCGCCTGGCACGTGCGCCGCTTAACCTGCTGGAGAGCTTCAGCATCCTCAATGCCTTGGAGCAGATGCGCGCACATTCCACGCATATCGCCTTCGTGGTCAATGAGTTCGGTGACTTCACAGGCTTGCTGACCATGACCGACATCCTTGAGTCGATCGCCGGAGAACTGCCTGACGCCAGTGAAGTGACTGGGCCAGGCATCGTCGAAGAGGGCGGGGCGTTTGTGGTCAGCGGTGCGTTGAACCTGAGCCAAGTACAGGCGCGTACCGGTTTCAGCGCCCGCGCTACCGAGGATTACCAGACCCTCGCGGGTCTGGTCATGAGCTTGCTGGATCGTCTGCCGGTGGTCGGTGATCGTCTGGCCTGCGATGGCTGGACGCTGACGGTGATGGCAGTGGAGGAGCGCAGGGTGCGTCAGGTTCGCCTTACACCGAGCGACGACGCTGGCGTAGCAGGTGCTTGAAGCCTTCAAGCACCAGCACCAGCACTGCGGCCCAGATCGGCAGGTAGGTCAGCCACTGGTCAGGGCCGATGGTCTCGCCCAGCAGCAGGGCTACGCCGACCAACAGCACCGGCTCCACGTAGCTGAGCAGCCCGAACAGACTAAATGGCAGCAAGCGGCTGGCCAGCACGTAGGCGATCAGGGCTGAGGCGCTGATCGCGCCGAGCAACGGGATCAAGCCATAGAGGCCCGGATGTTCGGCCAAGTCGGCCGGCGTGAGCGGGCGCTGCATCACGAAGTACAGCGCCCACGGCAGTAACAGGAACATGTCGCACCACAAACCGCCCAGGTGATCGGTGCGGCAGCGCCGACGCAGGACGAAGTAGATTGGGTAGCCAATGGTCACCACCAGGGTTTCCCAGGCAAAGCTGCCGTTCTGGTACAGCTCATGCCCCACGCCCAGGACGGCGCACGCTACCGCAACTTTTTGCAGGCGCGAAAGGCGCTCGCCATAGACCAGTCGACCAGTCAGGACCATGGCCAGCGGCAACAGAAAGTAGCCCATGGAAACCTCCAGGCTGCGCCCATGCAAAGGCGCCCAGAGGAACAGCCATAGCTGCACGCCCATCAGCCAGGACGTGCCGATCATCCCCAGTAGCAATGTCGGCGTCTGTTTGACCCGAGCGAGCAAGCCACCGACCAGTTTCCAGTCCTTGGTGGCCAGCATGAACAGGGTGAGGCAGGGGAGCGTGAGCAGCGTGCGCCAGCCGAAGATCTCCTCGCCATCCAGTGGAGCCATCAGGGAGGTATAGAAATACATCACGGCGAACAGACAGGACGCCATGACGGACGAAACGATGCCTTTTGACACGAATGCCTCTGTTAATGGATATGAGCGTGTGGATCAGTTGGGCATGATCTCAGGCCGTATGCTGTGCGGCAACCGCGAGCTCCCCGGGCGGGCGGCCAGGGCTTGGAGGAAGTCGTCCACAGGCATCGGTCGGCCGAACAGGTAGCCTTGCTGGAAGCCTACCTGGTGCCGGGCCAGGTAATCGCGTTGAACCTCGGTCTCGACTCCTTCGGCCACGATGCCCAGGCCCAGCTTGCCTGAGAGTTCGATGATGGTGTCGAGAATGTGCTGGGACAACGCGTCGCCGCCGATCATGGCCACGAAACTCTGGTCGATCTTCAGGTAGTCGACCTTGAACTGGCGCAGGTAGTTGAGGCTCGATTGGCCCGTGCCGAAGTCGTCCAGAGCGATCATCACTCCCATGTCATGAAGTTTCTCGAACAACTCCAGGGTAATGGGGGTGGCTTCGATCAGCTTGCGCTCGGTCAGCTCCAAGGTCAGCACCACGCGCCCCGGCGGGAAGTGCTGGAGGAAGGTGCGGCAATCATCCAGCAACTCCAAGTCGCGGCAATGATCGGCGGTAATGTTGATGCCTATGTGAAAGCCATCCTCCAGCAGTGCGGCATACGGCGCCAGGGCCTGGGCGGTACGCAGCATCAAAGCGCGGGTCATGGGGACGATCAGGCCGCTGTGCTCGGCATAGGGAATAAAAAGGTCGGGACGCACCAGGCCTTCGCGTGGGTGGTCCCAACGCATCAGGACTTCGACCCCAGCCCAGCGGTAGTCGTCCTTGCGCACCACGGGTTGGAAGTATGGGAGGAATTCATCGGCCTCCAGGGCTCGGCTAAGTTCGGCTCGAGGCGACGAGGCACGCCGTATCTGCCAGTGGCAGACGATGCCGGCGAGGACGCCGAGCAATAGCAACAGACTGAGCAGGGCCGGATAGTGTTCGGAGACGAACTGGACTTTCTTCCCTGTTCCATAGCCGCCATGAACGCTGAACGGGTAGCGGATCGATGCCTGTACCGAGGGTGCGATGGCCGCTGCTGGCGGCGTGCCTTTGTGTACCACACCGTCCTTGCCCATCCAGTGGTCGCCGACCTGAAGCTGCAGTTCTTCTCCAGAACTGACCCACTGCAGTGCGCTGGTCAGGTGGTCGCCATCGACGGTGGCGATCGCACCGCTGCCAGCGTTGCTGGCGCGATAGGCCAGCAAGGGGTGGTTGGGCGTAACCGAGTTGCCGCTCATCAGCCAGAGGCGACCGTCGGTATAGTCTTGCGCATCTACCGGCTCGTCGAAGTTGCCGAACAGCGAGGAACAATAGAGGGTGTTGTTGTGGAACAGGTTGGTGGAGCGCACAAAGGCGTTCCGGGTGACTTGGCTGCGCAGAGCCAGGTCGATTTCGTCGCAGGGGCGGCCGACCAGCGGCAATAGCTCTTTGGCGGCGTTGGAAATGTTGTCGAGGATATGTTCGACCTGTTCTACCACTTGTCGGGTCGTCGCCTGGCTGGTGTTTTGCAACTCGCGTTGGGCCTGCCAATGCATGATTGCCAGGCCACACAGCAGCGGCAGCGCGCCGACGGCCCAGGGAAGCAGGACTCGCCAGCCCCGACGGGCGGAGCGTTTAACCTTGAAAGGCATGCTGATCTAATCTAATGAAAAACAATGGGCAGAGGATAGCCGTTTGTCGGCCGAAGCGGTGAACTAAAGCGCGACAAATGATTTTACGCACTGTAGAATCCGTTTACGAATACAAGAATAAGGTTCTCCGCGTTCCGGAGGATCAAGCCCGCCGAGAATGGGTCCATATGACATATCAAGGGTTCAAACTCATCATTGGTGACTTCCTTGCCCGCAGCGTGCGCGGCATACCCTGCTCGCCACCACGCCTGTCCGACATCCAAAGCACCTGATTTCACTGTTTTTCGCTTATAGATGAGGACACCAACATGGCTGATATCTTCGACAACCCGATGGGTCTGATGGGCTTTGAGTTCATCGAATTCGCTTCCCCCACCCCAGGCGTTCTGGAGCCGGTCTTCCAGATGCTGGGTTTCACCAAGGTGGCTACCCACCGTTCCAAAGATGTGCACCTGTATCGTCAGGGCGGCATCAACCTGATCCTGAACAACGAACCCAAGAGCATCGCCTCGTACTTTGCCGCCGAGCACGGCCCATCGGTCTGCGGCATGGCATTTCGTGTTCGCAATGCCCACGAAGCCTACGCCCGCGCCCTGGAGCTGGGTGCGCAGCCGGTCGAAATCGAAACCGGTCCGATGGAGCTGCGTCTGCCAGCGATCAAAGGTATTGGCGGCGCGCCGTTGTACCTGATCGACCGCTTCGAAGAAGGCAGCTCGATCTACGACATCGACTTCAAGTTCATCGAGGGCGTTGACCGCAATCCGAAAGGCGCGGGCCTCAAGCTCATCGACCACCTGACCCATAATGTCTATCGCGGCCGTATGGCCTACTGGGCCGGTTTCTACGAGAAACTGTTCAACTTCCGCGAGATCCGCTACTTCGACATCAAAGGTGAATACACCGGCCTGACCTCGCGTGCCATGACGGCGCCCGATGGCATGATCCGTATTCCGCTGAACGAAGAATCGTCCAAGGGCTCGGGGCAGATCGAAGAGTTCCTGATGCAGTACAACGGTGAGGGCATCCAACACGTGGCCTTCTTCACCGATGACCTGATCAAGACCTGGGATGCCCTCAAAGGTTATGGCATGCGCTTCATGACCGCGCCTCCACAGACCTACTACGAAATGCTCGAAGAGCGCCTGCCAGGTCATGGCGAGCCAGTCGACGAGCTGCAGGCCCGTGGCATCCTGCTCGACGGCTCTTCCGAGGCGGGCGACAAGCGTCTGTTGCTGCAGATCTTCTCCGAGACCCTGCTCGGCCCAGTCTTCTTCGAGTTCATCCAGCGCAAGGGTGACGACGGCTTCGGTGAAGGCAACTTCAAGGCGCTGTTCGAGTCCATCGAGCGTGACCAGGTTCGCCGCGGCGTCCTGAACGTCGAATAAGGCCCAGGGCACGCTGGGTCATCCCCGGGATGACGCAGCGTGCCTGCCACTGGCACGATTCCTGAAAATTCCCCAATACATCATTGCCCCCGTCAGCAGCCCTATCAGGGCGAGTGAGGGGAGTATCTGCAACATCGATTGACGAATCTCCTGGCTGGTATGGCCTTGGGGATAACCTCCCTTGACCGTGTACCCATGCTTGCTCGACATCGCACTGCGAAAGAACTCCGCTTGCGAAGGGCGTTGGGCTTCTCGGCTATCGCCTGCGCTCCACAGGTATGTCTCCCCAAATTCCAACAGCAGCACCAGGCCATCCTGGAACCCGCGTAGTTCGTTGCGCAGCTCCAGGCCGTAGGCGGTGGCAATCACTCCTGGGTTGGCATAGGTCAGACGCAGTTCGACGACCACGTCATTGGGTGTGACCGGCGAGTTGAAGTTGAGCTGCACATGGGCGCTGGGAGTGGAAAAGGCAGGGCTGTAGGACGAAGTGGTTTCGATCGTGCTGCAGTAGGCCTGGCCATCCTGGGTCAGCACCAGCGAGCGAATGCGCGGATCGCCAGCCACCAGCCGTTCGAGCTTCCCCAGAACCTTCGCACAGGGCTGTCCAGCCAGCGGCAGTGCAGTGGAGGCGGCTGTTTGCAAATGGTCCAATACTCGGTCGACGGTGAAGATGGCCTCCTGAACGGACACCAAGGCGTTTTCTTCGAGTTTTCTTTCCAGCTGGTACACCATCACTAGCAGGCCTGACACCATCGGGACCAGTCCGATCGTCAGGACCAGCAGTATCTCGAGCAGGCTGCGGCCTGCGTGAGTGAACCTCGACATCGAAATGTAACCCTCCGACCAGACTGTCCTGAATGGACAGAAGCCGGAAAGATTAACGGGGCAGGTAGCCGGTGGACTGTAGCTGCGATCCGTTTGCGCAGCGGTACATGGCAAAAGACGTTGTCGGAGTCATGCCGGCTTTTTCAGTCGCTCCAGCACCTGTTGCGCTACCTGCCGGCTCGAGGCCGGATTCTGCCCGGTGATCAGCCGGTCGTCGCTGACGACGAAGGCAGCCCAAGGGTCCTCGTGCTTGCTGTATTTGCCGCCACGGGCGACCAGTTCGTTTTCCGTCAGGAACGGAACGACCTTGTCCAACTCGGCGAGTTTCTCCTCGGTGTTGGAGAACCCGGTGACCTGTCGCCCCCTGACCAACAAGCTGTTGTCACTGAGCTTGATGTTGAGCAAGCCGACCACGCCATGGCACACCGCAGCCACCACCCCTCCGGCCTCGTAGATGCGTCGGGCCAGTTCCTGCAGCGGCGCGTTGTCGGGAAGGTCCCAGACCACGCCATGGCCGCCGGCGTAGTAGATCGCGCAATAACTGTCGGCCTTGACTTGGCCGGGAGAAAGGGTGCTGCCCAGGCGACTCATGAAGGCTTTGTCGTCATACCACTGCCAATCGAGCTCGGGCGCCATTTGCAGGCTGTGGGGATCGATCGGTACATAGCCCCCGGCGGGGCTGACGTAGTCGACGGCATAGCCGGCCTTCTGGACCTCGTCGACAAAGTGCACCGCTTCGCCCAGCCACAGACCGGTGGCGCGCCGCAGCGTTGGATATTTCGCCGTATTGGTCAGCACAACCAGGATTTTCTTGCTCATGACCACACTCCCAGCGCCAGCAAAGTGCCCGGATCTGCCCGGGGCAGAAGAAAACCTAATGAGCATAGACGCCCATGGCGGGAAAGCCACGGCCCGGCGCGTGTGCTAGCCTGCTCGGCAGACCGTCGAGCATGGCGGCATGACAGGAGGCAGTATGGACACATTCATGCAGGCGGCCATCGATGAGGCGCGCCAAGGACTTGCCGAAGGGGGCATCCCCATTGGCTCGGTGCTGGTTCATGAGGGGCGGATCATCGGGCGTGGGCATAACCGCCGGGTGCAATGCGGCAGTGCCATCCTGCACGGCGAGATGGATGCCCTGGAACGGGCCGGTCGCCAAAACGCGCAGGTCTACCGCGAGGCTACGCTGTACACGACGCTGTCGCCTTGCCCGATGTGCAGTGGCGCCATCTTGCTCTATGGCATCGGCCATGTGGTGGTGGGAGAGAACCGCACGTTCATGGGTGAAGAGCAATTGCTGCAAAGCCGGGGAGTACGCGTAGAAGTGCTGCAGGATGCCTCGTGCGAGCAGATGATGCGCGACTTCATCGAAAACCATCCAGCGCTGTGGAATGAAGACATCGGTCGTTGATCAGGCCTCGCCGAGCATCTGCATGACCCGGGCCTGCAACTGGCTCAGTTCGAACGGTTTGCAGATCAGCTGCATGCCGGGGTCGAGAAAGTCGTCGCGAGCCATGGCGGTCTCGGCATAGCCGGTGATGAACAGCACCTGCAGGCCAGGCCGCCGTTTACGGGCGATCTGCGCGAGCTGACGACCGTTCATTCCTGGTAGCCCTACATCACTGATCAGCAAAGCAAACTGCCTTGGCGAGTTCAGCAGTTGCAGGGCTTCATCGGCATTGCAGGCGGCCTGACAGGGGAAACCCTCTTCGCGCAGCGCCTGGAAAACCAGGTTTCGTACATGAGGATCGTCCTCGACGATCAGCACATCACGATTGCCGTCGACGGCTTTCATGGGGTGCGTATCTGTCTTGGGCTTTGCCTGGCCGCGATAGCGTGGCAGGTAAAGGTCGACCTGGGTACCGTGTCCAATCTGGCTGTGCAGCACCACATGGCCGTGAGACTGTTTGCTGAAACCGTAGACCATCGACAGGCCCAGGCCGATACCCTGACCGATCGGTTTGGTGCTGAAGAACGGCTCGAAGGCACGTTCAAGGGTGCCTTGCGACATGCCATGGCCGGTGTCACGGATGCTCAGGCGCAGATAGTCGCCATCGGACAGTCCACCGCCGCTGAAACAGGCATCGTCGATATGCTGATTGCTGGCTTCGATGTCGAGCTGACCACCGCTTGGCATGGCTTCGCAGGCGTTTAGTACCAGGTTGTCCAGTACTTCACGCAATTGCATCTCGTCTGCCTCGACCAACCAAAGATTCGTTGGCAGGATCAGCTGCAACGTCACGGATACGCTGAGCTTGGCTTGCAGGGATTCTCGCTGGAGCAGGCTGCGCAGATCGATGATTTTTCGTTGCAAGGACTGCCGAGAAGAGAACGCCAGCAACTGATGGGTGAGGCGAGCGGCGCGTGCCACGGCTTCGCGTCCCATGCGCAGTACGCCTCCCAACTGCTCCGTACGTCCTTGGAGCAAGCGCTTTTCGATCAGTTCGAAGCTGCCGCCGATGCTGGTGAGCAAGTTGTTGAAGTCATGAGCGATGCCGCCAGCCAGCTGGCCTACGGCGTCCATCTTCCGGGTCTGGCGCCATGCCCGATCCTCCTCCTTAGGCCGTTGCCGTTGGTCATCGAGGCGCTGTTGCAGTTCGCACAGGCGGTCACGGGCACGGTACTGCCGGCGCCGTGCATGCAGGGCCACCTGGCTCATCTGAAGGAGCTGGGTATCGTCGACAGGCGATGGCAATTGCAGCAGATGGCCCAGTCGTGAGGTGGGAGGGTCGGTACCTGAAGGGGGGGTATCGAGCAGCAGCAGAACAGGCAGGTCCGACCACACCGGTTGTTGGTCGATGAACACTTGCAGCGGCGATTGCGGGTCTGTCGGCAGCGTGCTGTTGGCGGCAATCAGTAGGCCTACACCTTCGGCCAGCCATTCGCCCAGGCGCGTGACATTGTCGGTGCACAGGCACACGAAGCCTGCACCTGTCAGCAGGCGAGACATCTGCGCAGCGATCTGCGCGGGCCCCAGGATGAGAGCCCGTTCGTCTATGAGCACCGCAGCGGCCAAGGGATTCTCCTGACTCTGGTCACCGATACCCACTGGACCACGAACAGAGAGCAGGGGTTCCGCCGCAGATGAGCGGCGTCCTACAAGCCTTGCTGGAGCAACGGATCGTCCGGATTCTGCCGCTCGAGTTCGGCCAGCAGCACCTGTACGTTCTGCAGTTGCCCGGTTTCCTTCCAGTACTGAATCAACAGCACCCGCGCACGCCGATTCGCAGGTTCCCGGCTCAGCACGGTCTCCAGCTGTTTCTGCGCAGCCTCGACCTGCTCCAGGTCATGCAGAGTGACGGCCAGGCTGTAGCGGTAGTCGAGGTTGTCCGGCTCCAGCTCGACGGCGCGTGAGAAGGCGAGCAGGGCGTACTCTTCTTGATCGTGGCGGGTCAGCCAAAGGCCCAGCTGATGCTGCAGGAAGGCTGAGTCCGGGCGCAGGGCCAAGGCTTTGGCGAGCACTTGACGAGAGGCGTCGTGCTGGCCCTGGCGTTCGAGCAGTCGGACCTGCGTGGCCAGTGCGTCGAGGTTGTCAGGGGCGATCTTGAGGCTGCGTTGCAGGGCGGCGGCGGCCTGGTCGTAGGCATCTTCATGCAGATACAGACGCGCCAGGTGCACTTGCGCGGCGGCGTCGTCGGGCTGGGCCTCCAGTGCCTGCTGGTACTGCTCCAAGGTGTCCTGCAAGGGGCCGAAGTACAAACCGATTGCATCGGGATCGAGGCCCAGCAAGGCATCCACCGCAGCAAAACGCACGCCTTGGTCCTCGTCCTCCAGCAACGGGCCCAGAACCAGACTACGTTGAGCTGCGGGTAACAGCCGGCGAATGCTGGTAATGGCGGCGCGGCGAACCATCGGGTCGTCGTGCTCCAGGTCCTGGCGAGCGAGTTTCAGTGCCTGGGGGGAGGGGTAGTTGGGCAGCTCGGCGTGCAGGGCTGCCCGGCGGATCGGCGCCAGGTCGTTGCGCTGCAGTTGCTGGTAGAGCACCCGCGCTGCACCCGGCTCGCCATCATGAGCTTGGCGCAAGGCCTTGGCATAGCTGTGGGCAGGGATGGCAGGGGCAGTGGGTTGCGGGTCACGCCTCAGGTAGCCGATGACACCCGATACCAGGACCAGCAAGAGCAGGGCAATCAGGTAACGACGGCGGTTGGGCATCGGGCGGTCCGTGGCGGCGGGAATGGCAGAGCTTGGGACAGCCGGACACTAATTGCAACGCCCGTGCGGCAGCTGGCCAGGCCAGATCGTATGGAAAGGTCTGTTAAGATTCGCGCGTTTCCAACTGTGGCCAAGGAGCCGTTTCATGATCATCAGCACCACCAGCCAGCTCGAAGGCCGCCCCGTCGCCGAATACCTGGGTGTGGTCAGCGCCGAATCGGTGCAAGGCATCAACTTCGTGCGCGATTTCTTTGCTCGCTTTCGTGATTTCTTCGGCGGCCGTTCCCAGACTCTGGAAAGCGCCCTGCGCGAGGCGCGTGAGCAGGCCACCGAGGAGCTGAAGGCGCGGGCACGTCAATTGCATGCCGATGCAGTGCTGGGTGTGGATTTCGAAATCAGCATGCCATCAGTCCAAGGCGGCATGGTCGTGGTATTCGCAACCGGTACGGCAGTCCGCCTGAAGTAGGGCACTTTGCCACTGGTCGGGTGGTGCCGGATTGTCCGGAAGGTCTGCAAATGACCGACTAGTCTCCATTTCAACGGGCCGCCGCTTCTGAGCAAGCAGAGTGCTTGCTGGCGCAGCCATCATTGGAGGGAGCAGGGCATGAGCGAATCCTTTTCCGAAGACATGAACGATGCGTTCCCGATCAACAGCCAAGTGTGGTGTGGCCAGGCGTTCTTGCGCCTGGGGTTCGCCAACATGACCCTGGATGAATCGGAACAACTTAAGCCTGCACATTTGCAGCGCGTCAAAAAGGGCCGTTTCACGCCCCGGTTCCGGACCCGGAAGTAACCCCGCCCAGCGTTCTCGCCTGGCCAGCAATACAGCGGTCAGGCGAGGGCACTTTGGCTCCTGCGCCGACGCTTGCCTGATCGATCGGAGAACTGCATCACGATCGCTGGCAGCTTTTCATCCTGTTTGTTGATCTTGCTCATGGCATCGGTGGGTCGTACTCGCCGGGCGCTCACGGCTGTGCTTTTCTTGCGCCGATTTTCAGCACAAGGAGGTGAATGCATGCGTGTCAGGGAACAGACTTACTGGGAATGGGCCGATGCCCAGTTGCACAGCCGCTGCCATGACGAAGTCCTGAGTGATGGCACCGTGCTCGATATCCAGGTGCGGTTGTCGCGGTTGGGTGCCACGCAATTGTTTCTCGGGCTATATGCTGGAAACGGCAAAGCCCTGCTGGAGGAGTACTATCCCGCGCGCCCCGGTGAAACCATGACCCGTGCCCTGGTCTGGGGCGTGGAGCGCGCTCGGGCCTTGGCCACCGGCGCCGTGCCGTTGCCCGCGGCCAGGGCCCGGCGACTTCAGGCCTGAGCGCGGCGGTTGCGGCTGGCCTGGACGATACGCTCGGCCGGCACGCGCAGCTGGCGCAACAGGTACTCTGCAAAATCCTTGGCCCAAGGCTGCAAGGCAATGGCTTGTTCCATGCAGCTTAGCCAGACGTTGGCGTGCTCTTCGTCGATTGGCCATTGTGCGTGGAATGAGGGAATGGCGATCGAGCCATAGCGCTCGCTGTACAGGCGTGGTCCACCGAGCCAACCGCTCAGAAAGCAGGCCAGTTTGTCCCGTGAGCCTTCAAGGTTGTCAGGGTGCATGCGCCGCACGCTGGATGCTTCAGGGCGCTGGTCCATCAATCGGTAAAAATCATCGACCAGACGGCGCAGGCCGTCGATGCCGCCAGCGGCCAGGTAGGACGCGTCGCCGGTGCCATAGGCAGGGATATTCATCGCAGGCTCCAACAAACAGGAGCGCACAGTGTAACAGGCATGAAAAAGCCCGGCCTTGCAGGGCCGGGCTCAAAGAAGGGTGGTACGACTCAGTTCAATGGGTCTATCACCTTGACTGCCTGCCGCTCACGGGCGGTAGGCCATTCTTGTTGTAGGGTCTGCAGGACGCGACCGACGAACTCGGTGTCGGCGGCGGCCTTCTTGCCGACATAGCCTTGGCCACGGCGGTAGACCTTGAAGCGGGCGCGCATGCTGGGCATGTGCGATTCGAATTCATTTTCGACCGTGTTGGGTGGCAGACGGTCGAGGCGTACCTCGCCAGTCTGGCTGACCCACAGCAGGTGGTCATCGAGGCTGTCCTTGCGCGCGGCGAACAGCTGGGCCAATTGGTCGATCGTAGGATTGTTGTTCAAATTCATCATAAAGCCCCCATTACCCATCAGTCAGTGATTTTTCACTCGGCGCCACGATGTGTAGCGCACTAACACGGCTGCTACAGCAGCATTGCAACAGGGGCCTTCTCACGCTGCCTTTTGGACAGTTTCCCTCTCCACGGACGGCCTGCGTTACCGCGCAGGCCGTCTGGAACACCCTTGCCACCGCTCCCGATCAGGGAGACGGCCTCATCATGCCCAAGGGTGATGAACGACGTCAACAGGTTTGTAGTGAATATTTTTTGGCACTACATGTTGTCCGACAATCGATCACGCGCAGCGCCTCGAGCCTGTTCTGGGGCTGAAGTGGCTGCTTCGTGTCTCAGCGCTCCAAGGCGGAAAGGATCTGGTAGGCCGCGCGTACCCTGGCTTCATTTGGGTAGTTGCGGTTGGCGAGCAGGACGATCCCCAGCCCCTTGGCCGGGATGAAGGCGTAGTACGCACCGAAACCTCCGGTGGCACCGGTCTTGTTGTACCAAGCGGCTGGTTCGGTGGGCAGGGTCGGTTGCAAACGGACGGTAGGTTGGGGGTTGAGAGCTACCTCAGAGCTATTGCCTTTAAGCAAGGTTTCCAAGGCGACTGGATACCGGTAGCGCTCCCATCCAAGGCCCTGGGTCATCGGGCCGACCTTGAAGTAGCCCGCCTGGGTGAGGGCGATCGCCTTTTGCAGCGATGGCGCCAGCGAGTCGGCGTTCAACTGCAGGCGCACATAGCGTGCGGCATCGTTCACGGTGGTCTTGATTCCATAGGCTTCGTCCGCCAATGGTCCTGGATTGACCCGCACCGGCTGGTTGCTGGCGTTGTAGCCCTGGGCATAACGCTGTTGTGCAGTGCCAGGTACGGCAAGGTAGGTATCGGTCAGGCCTAGTGCAGGCAAGAGTTGTTCGGTCATGATCTTGGCGAACAATTGTTTCTGTGCACGCGCCGCCAGATCACCAAACAGGCCTAGGCTGGGGTTGGAGTAACAGCGCTGAGTGGCCCGTGCAACACGCGGTTTCCAGTGCTGATAGAAGGCCTGCACCTGCGCTTCGGTCTGCACGTTGTCGGGGAATTGCAGCGGTAGGCAATCGGCGCTGTAGGCACCCAGTTCCAGCACACTGGCCTCACCCAGGGACGTGCCTTCAAGGGCCGGATGGTAGCGTTTGGCGGGGGCATCCAGCGCCAGCGTACCCTGGGCGCTGGCAAGCGCAACGAGGGTGGCGGTGTAGGTCTTGCTGAGCGAGCCGACCTCGAACAACGTGTCGCGTTTCACGGGTTGGGCGTTGGCCTTGTTGGCCACGCCGTACGTGAAGTAGTGCTCCTTGCCATCGGCGATCACGGCCACGGCCATGCCCGCGATGTCGTGTTCACGCATCAAGGGCTCGATAACCTCATCGACCTGTGTGTGCAGCGCGTCGGCCAGGCTGTGCCCGGTCACGGTGGCGAGGCTCAAAGCGAGTGCAAAGCGCACGTAGGGCAGTGGCTTCATGCAAAAGATCCTTTTCAGATTCAGTAAGGTGTGTGGCGTCGCAGGAACTCGCCTGGCGATTGGCCGAAATGCTCGCCAAAGGCCGCGATGAATGCTGAAAGCGAGGCATAGCCACAAGCCAAGGCCACGTCAGTGACCCGTTCTGCGCGCTCCAGCGCTGGCAAGGCACTTAGCAGGCGCACCCGTTGACGCCATAGGCGGAAGGTCAGGCCGGTCTCGCGCAGAAAGCGCCGGCTGAGGGTCTTTTCCGAGATGCCAAGACGCAGCGCCCAGTCGGCCAGGCTGCGGGTATCGTCGGGCGAGGCTTGCAGGCGGCGGCAGATCTGACGCAAGTGACGATCGCGAGGGAGCGGCAGGAGCATCTGTTCTTCCTGGGCACTGGCCAGACGGTCGAGCAGCACCTGCACCAGACGCCCATCGGCGCCTGACTCGTCATAGTGCACGGGCAATTGCGAGAACGCCTGGATCAGTTCGCCCAGCAGCGGTTCCACTACCACCACCCGGCAGGCCATGGCCGGCCAGGGCAGGGCGGCAGGTTCGATATACAGGCTACGGATACAGGTGTTGGGCTCGCAGACTACACGGTGGGGAACCTGTGCGGCGATCCAGACGGCCCGTTGGGGGGGCACCAGATACAGGCCTTCGGGCGTGTGCACGCGCAGGATGCCGTTGCGGGCGTGGGAGAGTTGCCCCCATGGATGCCGGTGACGATAGCCCAAGGCAATGTTGGGGAGGCTTTCGGCCTGGCCATAGACCTGTCGTGGTAGGCATTCGAGCTGGTCGAGGCAGGCCTCGGGATGTCCGTTCAGCGACACTAGTGGGGGTTCCGGCGTTAGCGGTAGGGAAGGCGAGACCTTATCGTTTGCTCCTGCATAAATACAACTCGGAATAAACCATGAAGTACGTCAGAAAAATCTTCGATAACTTCACCTTAGCCTTGCTTGGGGTCGTGCTGATCGCCACCTTCTTGCCGTGTTCAGGCGATGGCGCGGTGTTCTTTGGCTGGTTGACCAATTTGGCGATTGGCCTGCTGTTCTTCCTGCACGGCGCCAAGCTGTCGCGCGAAGCGATCATCGCCGGCGCCAGCCATTGGCGGTTGCACCTGCTGGTGTTCGCCTGCACGTTCGTGATGTTTCCGTTGCTGGGCATGGCCTTCAAGCCGCTGTTCGTGCCGTTGGTGGGCAACGAGCTGTATCTGGGCGTGCTTTATCTGTGCGCCTTGCCGGCGACAGTGCAGTCGGCGATTGCCTTCACCTCCCTGGCGCGCGGCAACATTCCGGCGGCGATCTGCAGCGCAGCGGCATCGAGCCTGCTGGGGATCTTCCTCACACCGTTGCTGGTGATGCTACTGCTCGGTGCCGAGGGCGACACCGGGTCGGGGTTGGACGCGGTGTTGAAGATCACGCTGCAACTGCTGGTCCCGTTCGTGGCAGGGCAGGTTGCCCGTCGCTGGATCGGGGAATGGGTCAAGCGCAATGCACGGTGGCTGAAGATCGTCGACCAAGGTTCGATCCTGCTGGTGGTGTATACGGCTTTCAGCGATGCGGTGGTCACCGGGCTTTGGCATACGGTCTCGGCGCAGCATTTGGCGGGGCTGTTCGTCGTCTGCGGGATCTTGCTTGCAGCGGTGTTGTTCGTGACCCGGCTGTTGGGGCGTGTGTTGGGGTTCAGTGTGGAAGATCGCATCACCATCTTGTTTGCCGGGTCGAAGAAGAGCCTGGCTACGGGCGTGCCGATGGCTCAGGTCTTGTTCGTGGGCGGTGGGATTGGGGCGATGATCTTGCCGTTGATGTTGTTTCATCAGATTCAGTTGATGGTGTGTGCGGTGTTGGCTCAGAAGTACGCTGCGCGTGGGGTTGAGGGGGTTTCGGCGGTTTCCTGATGTTTTTGTGGTTTTGTGGTTTTGTGGTTTGTGGGCTTATCCGTTTGATTTGGCGACGGTTAGTCACCTTTCCGCCCTTACGGCGGGTCACTTTTGGTCTTGGCCAAAAGTAACCAAAAGCCGCGCGCCCCTGCATCCGGCCCGGCGCTTCGCACCGGGTCCCCTCGCTGCGGTGTCTTACGGGGCCTCGCGGCCTCCGGCTGGCTACGCCAGCCTCCATCTCGCGACTTCGGCTACGCCGAAGGGCGCTGCGCGCCTGCCCCTCCAGACACCTCCACTCGGCCTGCTGATGGGGCGCAAGTTACAGCGGCGCCTGGACTGGCGTTGTTTTATTCAATGGTTTTTGTGGTGAGCTTTTGGCCTATTCGCGGGTAAATGAGCGCCGAACCGCCGCTCATTTACCCGCGAACAGGCCGTAACAAACACCCAAAGAATTAACTTGTTTGCCGTTGCCGTTGCTTTTGATACGCGATAGTCCAGACGCCACCCACGCGACCTCAGGAGGCCGAGTGGAGGTGTCTGGAGGGGCAGGCGCGCAGCGCCCTTCGGCGCTAGCCGAAGTCGCGAGATGGAGGCTGGCGTAGCAAGCCGGAGGCCGCGGAGCCCCGCAAGACACCGCAGCGAGGGGACCCCGGAGCGCAGCGCAGGGGCCGGATGTGGGAGCCAGCGGTTTTTGCCTACTTTTGCCCAAGAGCAAAAGTAGGTCGCCGTAAAGGCGAAAAGCGCCGGTGGCGCCACCACAACACCGGATATTCACACAGCCTGAAAGCCCAAGCCCCTCAAAAAAAAGCCCCGCAGACCAAAGGCCAGCAGGGCAAACGGTTGGGGGAGGAACCAACCAAAGGAGTCCTAGAAAAACCTCAGCGAACGCTGGCCACCGCCTGCCCCTCAGGCTGCCACCCGCCCCCCAGAGCCTTGTAGATCGCCACAATGCCCCGATAAAGCTCAACCTCACCCTGCGCCTGCGCATCCTCGGCACTGAGCCGCTCCCGCTCCGCATCGAGCAGCACCAGATAATCGACAGTCCCTTCCCGATACCGCACCGACGCCAAGTCAGCCGCCTTGCGACTCGCATCGCTTTGGCGGATCAACGCCAGCAGCCGTTGCTGACGCTTGCCGTAATCACTGAAAGCATTGGCCGATTCTTCCAAGGCCAGCAGCACCTGCT
The DNA here is from genome assembly GCF_008124495.1 of Pseudomonas sp. CK-NBRI-02. Classification (NCBI taxonomy): domain Bacteria; kingdom Pseudomonadati; phylum Pseudomonadota; class Gammaproteobacteria; order Pseudomonadales; family Pseudomonadaceae; genus Pseudomonas; species Pseudomonas sp. CK-NBRI-02. Next base: position 106,426 of record NZ_VSJH01000015.1, read on the forward strand.
GTTCATAGTTGGCCAGCGCCCCCTCGGCATCGGCCTTGGCGCCACGCAGGCGGGCCCGGACGCTGCCCAGGTCGAACGCCGCCCAGGTAATGCTCGGCCCCAAAGCCCAGGCATTGGCCGCCGACGAGCCGATCTGCGACCCACGCGCCGCGGTAAAGCCCAGGAATCCACTGAGGCTCACCCGCGGGAATAGGTCCGCGGTGGCCACACCGACGTTGGCCGTGGCCGCTGCCAGCTGGCGTTCGGCACTGCGGATGTCCGGGCGGCGGCGCAGCAGTTCGCCGGGGTCACCCACCGGCAAGGCCTTGGCAATCGCCGGCAAGGCTTTGGGCGAGAGGTCCACGCTCAGCGCATCCGGACGCTGGCCAAGCAGGGTGGCGATGCGGTTGCGGGCGCGCACTTGTTCGGCCTGCAACTGTGGCACGGTCGCTTCCACCGCGGCCAGGCGGGCATCGGCGCGAACCACGTCCAGGTCATTGCCGACCCCGGCATCGCGCAGGGTCTCGGTGATGCTGCGCGACTCCTGCTGGGTCTTGAGGTTGGCCAAGGCGATCTTCTCGCGCAGTTGGGCGCCGCGCAGTTGGCCATAGGCGTCCACCAGTTCTGCGATGAGGCTGACCTGCAACTGCTGCAGGTCGGCCGCAGCAGCCTCCTCCTGCGCTTCGCTGGCCTCGATTTGCCGCTGGATGCGGCCGAACAGGTCCAGCTCCCAGGCCATGTCCAGGCCCAGGTCATAGCGCTCACTGTTGACTCGCTGCTCGGTCTGGCCAGGGATCTGGCCTTTGCCGATGTCGCTGCTGACGCGGCTGGTCACCACCGGCAGTTGGTCGTTCTCGGCGTCCTCGCGAATCGAGCGCGCTGACTTGAGCCTGGCGAAAGCCACGCGCAGGTCACGGTTGCCTTCCAGCGATGCCTGTACCAGTTGGTTGAGCACCGGGTCGTCGAACTGCTTCCACCAGATGCTCTCGAAGCGGCTGCGGTCCAAGGCCTTGGTCGGCAGTTCGGCGTCCAGGTGCGCAGGCTCGGTCGCCGGCGCCTGGTAGTCCGGGCCCACCGCGCAGGCCGCCAGGGCCAATGCCAGCAGGCTCGGGGTCAGGGGTTTGAGCAGGTTCATGCATGGCTCTCCAGCGAGTGGGCGCGCTCGGCCTTGCGGGCCTGGCGACGTTCGACGAAACGGCGGATCAGGAAGAAGAACACCGGCGTCAGGAACAGGCCGAACACGGTCACGCCAATCATCCCCGAGAACACCGCCACCCCCATGGCATGGCGCATTTCAGCGCCGGCACCGGAGGAGAACACCAGCGGCACCACACCCATGATGAAGGCGATCGAGGTCATCAGGATCGGACGCAGACGCAGGCGGCACGCCTCCAGCACCGCAGCCAGCGGATCCAGGCCCTCGGCCTGCTTGTCCTTGGCGAACTCGACGATGAGGATGGCGTTCTTGCACGCCAGGCCCACCAGCACGATCAAGCCGATCTGGGTGAAGATGTTGTTGTCCCCCCCCGAAATGATCACACCGGTGATGGCCGACAGCAGGGTCATCGGCACGATCAGGATCACCGCCAACGGCAGGCTCCAGCTCTCGTACTGGGCGGCCAGCACCAAGAAGGCCAGCAATACGCAGAGCGGGAAGACGAACAGCGCGGTGTTGCCCGCCAGGATCTGCTGGTAGGTCAGGTCGGTCCATTCGAAGGTCATGCCGTTGGGCAGTTCTTCCTTGAGCAGTTTCTCCATGGCGGCCTCGGCCTGGCCGGAGCTGTAGCCGGGCGCGGCACCGCCGTTGATCTCGGCGGTGATGAAGCCGTTGTAGTGCATCACCCGGTCAGGTCCCGAGGTATCGCTGACCTTGAGGAAGGTCGCCAGCGGGATCATCTCGCCCAGGTTGTTGCGTACCTTCAGCTGGCCGATCTGTTCGGCGTCGAGACGGAACTGCTGTTCGGCCTGGACATTGACCTGGTAGGTGCGGCCAAAGCGGTTGAAGTCGTTGGTGTACAGCGAGCCCAGGTAGATCTGCAGCGTCTCGAAGATGTCGTTGATCGCCACGCCATGAGTCTTGGCTTTTTCGCGGTCGATGGCGGCATCGACCTGAGGCACGTTGACCTGATAGCTGGTGAACAGACCTGCCAGCTCCGGCACGTTATGGCTCTTGGCGATGATGTTCTGGGTTTCCTTGTACAGCGCTTCGTAACCCAGGTTGCCACGGTCCTCGATCTGCAGGCGGAAGCCACCGATGGTGCCCAGGCCCTGCACGGGCGGCGGCGGGAAGATCGCGATGTAGGCGTCTTGGATGTCAGCGAACTTGGCGTTCAGCGCCGCCGCGATGGCGGCCGCCGACTGGCTCGGGTCCTTGCGCTCGTCGAAGGGTTTGAGCGGGGTGAACACGATGCCGCTGTTGGGGCTGTTGGTGAAGCCGTTGATCGACAGGCCAGGGAAGGCCACCGAGTCGGCTACGCCAGGTTGCTCCAGGGCGATCTCGCTCATCTTCTTGATCACCGCCTCGGTGCGGTCGAGGCTGGCGGCGTCCGGCAGTTGGGCGAAGGCCACCAAGTACTGCTTGTCCTGGGCCGGGACGAAACCGGTCGGGGTGGACGAGAAGCCCAGGTACGTCAGGCCCATCAAGCCTGCATAGACGAACAGGGCGATACCGCTGGAACGAATGACCCGGCGCACACCGCCAACATAACGATGGCTTGCACGGTCGAAGAAGCGGTTGAACGGGGCGAACAGCCAGCTGCCCAGCAGTTTTTCAAGGAACCGCGAGAAGCGGTCCTTGGGCGCGTGGTGGTCCTTGAGCAGCACCGCGGCCAGGGCCGGCGACAGGGTCAGCGAGTTGAACGCCGAAATCACGGTCGAAATGGCGATGGTCAGGGCGAACTGCTTGTAGAACTGCCCGGTAAGGCCGGAGATGAACGCGGCCGGCACGAACACGGCGCACAGCACCAGCGCGGTGGCGATGATCGGCCCGGTCACTTCGCTCATGGCCTTTTGCGTCGCTTCCATGGGTTTGAGGCCCAGGCCGATGTTGCGCTCGACGTTCTCCACCACGACGATGGCATCGTCCACCACGATCCCGATGGCCAGCACCAGGCCAAACAGCGACAGCGCGTTGAGCGAGAAGCCGAACAGGTGCATCACCGCGAAGGTGCCGATCAGCGATACCGGCACGGCCATCAGCGGGATGATCGAGGCGCGCCAGGTCTGCAGGAACAGGATCACCACCAGCACCACCAACACCAGGGCCTCGAACAAGGTGTGCACTACGGCCTCGATGGAGCCGCGAACGAACACGGTCGGGTCATAGACGATGCTGTAGTCCATCCCCTCGGGGAAGTCCTTCTTCAGCTCGGCCATCTTGGCGCGAACTTCGTCCGAGATTTCGATGGCATTGGACCCCGGGCGCTGGAAGATCGGGATCGCCACCGCCGGCTGGTTGTTCAGCAGCGAGCGCAAGGCGTACTGGCTGGAGCCCAGCTCTACCCGGGCGATGTCCTTCAGGCGAGTGATCTCGCCGTTCTCGCCGGCGCGGATGATGATGTTCTCGAACTCTTCCTCGTTGACCAGGCGGCCTTGGGTATTGATCGACAACTGGAAGCTGGTCGCGCCAGGGGCGGGCGGGGCGCCCAGCTGGCCGGCGGCGACCTGGCGGTTCTGTTCGCGGATGGCCGCCACCACGTCGCTGGCAGTCAGGTTGCGCGAGGCGGTCTTGTTCGGATCGAGCCAGACCCGCAGGGAATAGTCGCCCATGCCGAACAATTGCACGTCACCCACGCCACCCAGGCGCGCCAGCTCATCCTTGATGTTGAGGATGGCGTAGTTGGACAGATACAGCATGTCGTAGCGGTTGTCCGGCGAGGTCAGGTGCACGACCATGGTCAGGTCGGGCGAGGCCTTGTCGACCGTGATACCGATGCGCGTCACTTCTTCGGGCAGCTTCGGCTGGGTCCGGGTGACCCGGTTCTGCACTTGCACCTGGGCGTTGTCCAGGTCGGTGCCCAGGGCGAAGGTGATGGTCAGGGTCAGCTTGCCGTCGGCGGTAGACTGCGAAGACATGTACAACATGTTCTCGACGCCCGTGATCGCCTGCTCCAGCGGTGCGGCGACGGTTTCGCCGATCACTTTGGGGTTGGCGCCGGGGAAGTTGGCGCGCACCACCACGGTAGGCGGCACCACTTCCGGATATTCGCTGATCGGCAGCTTGAACAGCGCGATGGAGCCTGCGATCAGCAGCACCAGCGAAAGCACGGCGGCGAAAATCGGCCGGGTGATGAAGAATTTCGAAAAGTTCATCGGTGGGGTCCCTTAACCGCGCGGTGCCTGGGCACTGGCGACGTTTTCACGAGCGCCGGCGACGGCCGGTGCTGCCTTGTTGCTGGCTTCCAGGGCCTGGCGCTGGCGGGCCAGGGTGGCAAGGGTCTCTTCGCTGGCCATCGGCGTTTCCTGTGGCGTGACCGGCGAGCCGGGGCGTACGCGCTGCAGGCCCTTGACCACGATGCGGTCATCCTTGCTCAGGCCGCTGCGCACGATCCGCAGGCCTTCGAGCTTGGGCCCAAGTTCCACAGCGCGGTAGGCGGCCTTGTTGTCCTTGTCCATGACCAGTACGAACTTCTTGCCAAGGTCGGTGCCCACGGCCTCGTCGTTGATCAGCACGGCGTCGTACTTGGCGCTGCCGACCAGCTTCAGGCGGGCATACAGGCCGGGAGTGAACCGGCCGTCGCGGTTGTCGAACACCGCGCGGCCACGAATGGTGCCGGTGCGTGGGTTGACCTGATTGTCGACGAAGTTCATCTGGCCCAGGTGCGGATTGCCGGTCTCGTTGGTCAGGCCCAGGTATACCGGGGTGCTCTGGCCGCGTTGACCGTCGCGGGCCAGCTGGGTGTACTTGAGGTAGACCCGCTCGTCGGCGTCGAAGTAGGCGTAGACCTTGTCGGTGGAAACCACGGAGGTGAGCGGCGTGACGTCTGCGGTGACGATGTTGCCGGCGGTGAACTGGGCGCGGCTGACACGGCCGCTGATCGGCGCGGTCACTCGGGTGAAGCTCAGGTTCAGGCGGGCCAGGTCCAGTTGCGCCTGGATCGCCGCGACGCCGGCGCGAGCCTCGGCGGCGGCGCTGCTGCGCGATTCGGCCAGCTCTGCGGAAATCGCGTTGCTGTCACGCAGGCGTTCACCACGACGGGCTTCGTTCTCGCTACGCAGCGCCGTGGCGCGGGCCTGTTGCAGTTGCGCCTCCAGACGGCGTACCTCGGCCTGGAACGGACGCGGGTCGATCTGGAACAGCAGGTCACCTTTTTGCACCTGGGCGCCTTCGGTGAAAGCCACCAGGTCGATCTGGCCGGAGACTCGCGGACGCACCTCGACGGTTTCCGGCGCTTCCAGGCGACCGGTGAACTCGTCCCATTCGTTGATCGGCTGCTCGATCACCTTGGCCACGCTGACCTTGGGCGCGGCAGGAGCCTGTACAGCCTCCGGAGTACGACCGCACGCGGCGATCACCAGCACTGCCAGGGCAGCGAGGGGAAAGCGCAGGGGTTTGAGTGATTGTTCCATGGAGAACTCCGCCAATGATTGGATAGTGGGCGGATTCTGCGAGTCTTGCGCGCGGGGAACGAATCGAACGGCGCGAAGGTTATTATCAAGCGGAATGATATGTGGCCATGCATCATCGATCAGGACACATGGACGCCAGGCGTCCCGGACGGGTAAGGGCCGGGACGCGGCCCCGGGGTCTCAGGTCTGCGCAGCAAATTGCGCCAACCGCTCCCCATCGAGCCGGTAACGCACCCACTCATCCTGAGGCTCGGCGCCGAGGGACTTGTAGAAACCGATGGCTGGCTCGTTCCAGTCCAGCACGCTCCACTCCATACGCCCGCAGCCTTTGGCCACGGCTTCGCGGGCAATGTGCCGCAAAACTTGCCGCCCGGCGCCGTCGCCGCGTTGTTCGGGCGTGATGTAAAGGTCTTCCAGGTAGATGCCGTTGCGTCCAAGCCAGGTGGAGTAACTGTAGAAGTACACGGCAAAGCCAATGGCCACACCGTCGCGCTCACAGATCAGGCTGTGGACGGTGCTGCCTTCGTCGAACAGGCTGTGTTCGATGTCGGCAACGGTGGCCACCACTTCATGGCGCGCGCGTTCGTATTCGGCAAGCTCAGTGATGAAGGCGAGGATTTGCGCAGCATCGGTACGCACGGCAGGGCGAATGGTCAAGCTCATGTGCAGACGTCCTTGAGGGGGCAGGGCAAGTCGTTTGAAGTCGATACAGTCATGTGTATCGGTGCAATTTGTTGCAACTGTACGGGTCGCGCAGAAAAGCGCTCGGCTAGTGTGACAACACAACAACCCTTTGTGGAAGCCTGCCATGCTTGGATCAGCCGATCTGCTCACCGCCTTCGTGCTCTTTGCCTTCGTTTCATCGATCACCCCAGGGCCGAACAACACCATGCTGCTGGCTTCGGGGGTGAACTTCGGTGTGCGCCAGTCGATCCCTCATGCCCTGGGTATCAGCATTGGCTTCATGGTGATGGTGCTGGGCGTGGGCTTCGGCCTGGGCCAGTTGTTCACTGCCTGGCCGCCGCTGTACAGCATCCTGCGCTACACGGGCGCCGTGTATCTGCTTTACCTGGCCTGGAAGATCGCCACCTCCGGGCCGATCTCCGGCGATGCCACACACACACGCAAGCCTCTGGGCTTCTGGGGGGCGGCGGCGTTCCAGTGGGTCAACCCCAAGGCCTGGGTGATGGCAGTGGGGGCGATTACCACCTATACGCCGGCCCAGGGCTATGTGCTCAACGTGATCGTCATCGCAGCCTTGTTCGCACTGGTCAATTTGCCCAGCGTCGGGATCTGGGTGATGTTTGGCAGTGCTTTGCGCAACTTCCTGCAGAACCCGCGCTGGCTGATGCTGTTCAATGTCCTGATGGCCTTGCTGCTGGTGATTTCGCTGTACCCGCTGCTGTTTGTAGAATCGGCGTTTTCCTGAACCGATGAGTACACAAGGCCGATGCAGTTGATTCCCTGGTCCCACGAAAGCTCCGAAGGTTTCACCTTGCGTGGCTGGCGCTCGCCAGCCAGCGGGCGGCCCTTGTTGCACTTCTTGCACGGCAACGGTTTTTGCTGCCTGGCCTACCAGCCCTTGCTGATGCACTTGGGTGAACACTTCGATCTGTGGCTGAGTGATGTTCAGGGGCATGGCGACAGTGACCACGGCGGGGTGTTTCGTGGGTGGAATCGCAGCGCGGCGCTGGCGGTGGAAGCCTTCGACGCTGGACGCGGCGAATACGGCGACGTGCCCCGCTTCGCGGTCGGGCACAGTTTTGGCGGGGTGCTGACCGGCCTGATTCTGGCCACTGAGCCGCGCCTGTTCGAGCGCGCCGTGCTGCTGGACCCGGTGCTGTTCAGCCGTCGCATGATCGGCGTGATGGGTGCCGCCGCGCTGGTCGGGCTGCACCGTCGTCATGCCCTGGCACGCAAGGCTGCGACCCGCCGCAGCCACTGGCCGGATCGGGAGGCGGCGTTGGCCTCGCTGCAAGGGCGTGGCATTTTCAAAGGCTGGACCGATGCCTCGTTGCACGCCTATGTGGAGCATGCCATCGGTGAATGTGGTGAAGGTGTCGTGCTCAAGTGCCGGCCTAGCCGCGAGGTCGAAATCTTCAGTTCGTTTCCCGAGCGGATGTGGACCCATCTGACGCGGATCCAGACCCCCACCCGCATCCTTTACGGTGAACATACCTATCCCTTCGTACCCCACTCGGTGCAGCGGCTGGCCGCATTGAACCATCAGGTGAGTGCCCAGCAGGTGGCCGGAGGGCACTGCTTCATGCAGGAAGACCCGGCAGCGGCGGCCGAGCAGGTCATGAGTTTCCTGCAAACCCGCTGAGCCCTTCGACAGTCGGTCCGCTTTGAGCGGAGCATCTGATTAATCGCATCCGGTGAGCTCGCGCCGGACGTGGGCCATGAAAGCCCCAGCGCGTTCAGCGTACTGTTTCGCCGAACGCTTGGGGTTTCACCGTCAGCCTACTTCGGGCGTGAAGGCCGGAGTCAGGCCACATCCACCAGGACGATTTCGCTGTCCTCGATCGCAATGACCCGCAGCACGTCTTCTTGCTCGATGGCTACGCCATCACGCGCCTTGGCCCTGAGCCCATTGACCTCGACCAATCCCTTGGCTGGCACCAGGTAGCCCCGGCGGCCGGCGTCGAAGCGGTACTCGGCGGTTTCACCGGCACGCAAGGTGGCGGCCACCAGGCGCGCGTCGGTGCGGATGTGCAGGCTGTCTTCATCGCCGTCCCGGCCACTGGCCAGGGTCACGAAACCTTCGCCGCGCTCGCCTTTGGGGAAGGGCCGGGTACCCCAGGAAGGCGCTTCGCCGACGCGCTCAGGCATGATCCAGATCTGGAAGATCCGAGTGTCGACCTTTTCCAGGTTGTACTCGCTGTGCACGATCCCGGTGCCTGCGCTCATCACCTGAACGTCCCCCGCCTCGGTGCGGCCTTTGTTGCCCAGGCTGTCCTGGTGGGTGATGGCGCCTTCACGTACATAGGTGATGATTTCCATGTCGCGGTGCGGGTGAGGCGGGAAGCCGCTGCCCGCCGCGATCAAGTCATCGTTCCAGACCCGCAGGTTGCCCCAGCTCATGCGTGCTGGGTCGTAGTACTCGGCGAACGAGAAATGATGATGGGCATCGAGCCAGCCGTGGTTGGCGTGGCCGAGGCTTTCGAACGGGCGCAGTTGCAGCATGGTCGTGCTCCTTGAATGGGTGGAATGGCGCCATGATGCGCCAAACAAAGATCGAAAATAAGCGTAAATATCGGCTTGTTTTTATCTATTAATTAGATTCTTTTAGGTGCGCAAATACATGCGATTCATCGCCTAATACCCTGATCTGAAAGCATTCGCTGGCGATTTTTTGCGGATGAGGTGAACATGGCCCGCTGATTCGATCTTCAACGGAGTGACTGTGTCCCACGAGCATCCCCCGGCTCCGGCCGAGCTGACGCCACCCGCCCAACTGCCTTGGTTTCGCCGCTTGGCCGCCCGCCTGTTGGGCCGCGGCCTGACCCGATTGCAGGCACAGCACCGCGACTCCTGGTTCCTGGGCCATGTCACCGGCCAGCGCAGCGGCCATGCCGATGGCCTGCGTGAAGGCTACGAGCGTGGCCGCGTCGAGGGCTATGAGGCGGGGCGCCAGGTGCTGGTGATTCGTGACCTGCGCCCCGAGGCGGCGGCCGTTCCCGGCCAGGACTCCAATCTGTTCGACGACTGGCGTCTCCCACTGACCGTCGAGCTGAAAAAACGCTTCAAGGCCGATGTCGCCCAGCGCCTGCCAGCTTCGGCCCAACCCAGCGCCGCCCAGTGGAAGCTGATCTTCAGCGACACCCCATCCACTTGTGTGGTGGCCGGCGCCGGCGCGGGCAAGTCCACCTCCCTGGTGCTGCGCATCCTGTTGCTGCGCCATTACCTGGGTTATGAGCTGGACGCCATGACCGTGGTGACCTTCACTCGCGAATCGCGCAAGGATTTCATCAAGCGCCTGGTGCAGGTCTTTGCCCTGTGGCAGCTCGACCTGCAGCCAGCCCAGGCCCGGGAACTGGTGCGCACCTTCCATTCCCGCATCCTGCCGTTGGTGCGCAGCCTGCCAGGCTTCGGCCAACTGCGGGCCTTCGAGACCCTGGGTCAGGAACTGCCCGCAGGTGGCGAAGCCAACGCCGACGGCAACCCGTTCGACCTGCGCCTGAACGATGCCCAGCGCCAACAGCTCAATCTCTGCTACCGCGATCTGTTGCAAGCCAGCCCCCGCTTCGCCGAGCTCATCGGCACGTTGCGCCGGGAGGCATTGCAGCTAAAACCCCTGGACCCCGACCACCCCGATGTGCAGAAGCGCGTACAAGTGACCCAGTTGGCGGCCCAGCGCGACGAAGAACTGTGCGACGTGATCGAGGACCTGTGGTTCGCCGCGGGGGCCTGGCCGATCAAAGGCATCGAGCCCTGTCGCGACACGGTGCAGATCCGTGGCAGTCGTTTTCATGTGCATGGCCGTTTGGAAGGGCTGGACGCCTGGGTGGTGCTCGGTTTCGACCCATCCGAAAGTGCCCAGTACCAACGCCCCGGCGCCAAGCTCGGGGTGCGGGCGGAGTGGGCTGTAAAGCGAACGTTGTTTCAAGCTTTCTGCGATAAGCCACTGATATGGCTAGACAATTACACCTCCGCAAAGCGCCTGGCAGCTTCGCTGGCCGGTGATGCGATAGCGGGCCCCGGCTTTGAGTACAAGGTCAAAGGCGAGCTGGCACCGGCGCCGCTTCTGGATGCGTTCGTCGCAGCCGCCAGCTTCATCGAGAACCTGGGGCTGGAAGTGAACACTGCGGTGGCCGGCATGAGCTTCTCGGCCGATGACAGTGATGCAGCGTTCTTCGAGGCGTTGGCATTGTTCTGGAAAGCCCTGGAGGCGCACCTGCTGGCCCAGTCGCCACCGGTAATGACCTACAACCGTATGTTCGCCCTGTTCGGCGAGAACAATCCGGAGAACTTACGCCTGTTGCCTGACCCGCTGCTGCGCCCGCTGGCGCACCTGATGATCGACGAGTTCCAGGATGTCTCCCCGCAGATCGTCAGTTGGCTACGGGCGAGCCTGGCCGAGATCCGCCGACGTGGCCCGGCCATGCATGTCGGGCGCAACGCCGGTCACAGTTCATTGATGTGCGTGGGGGACGACTGGCAATCAATCTACGGCTGGCGGGGCAGCTCGCCGAAATACTTCATGGAGTTCACCAAGGCGTTCCCGTCACCGGCCAATACCCGAGTCATGCTGGTGGAGAACTACCGCAGCCAGCAGCACATCATCGATGCCGCCGAGCACCTGGTCAAAGGCGCGCCGGCCATCACCGGCAAGAAGGCCAAGGCCAGTGGTCTGGCCGCCGAGCTGCCGTTGTCGCCGGTCAAAGTCTTCGACCGCGATGAGGCAGCGCTGGCCGAGACCTTGATGGAACATTACGCGCGCGGCGAAACGGTGATGATGCTGTTTCGAAAAAGTTCGGATAAGGCTTTGATAGAACAGCATTTATCGTTTGTTTATAAAGCTGATTCTAGCTTGCCGCCCGACCAACGTCGGCTGCGCCAGCTCACTTATCACAGCGCTAAAGGGTTGCAGGCCGATGCCGTATTCATGCTCGGCGACTGTCAGTACCTGACCAGCTCGCCGTACAAGAACCAGGCGTACCGCATGGCCGGTCTGGGGCGTGCCGGTGATGCCCAGCCGTTCGACACGGCGCAAAAGGAAGAGGTGCAGCGCCTGGCCTATGTCGCGGTGACCCGCGCGGTCAGGCACTGCTATTGGCACGTGGAAGCCGCCAACGGCGAGTCGGCGGGTGCGCCTCGCGCGTCGGGCCAGGTGGCTGGCCGGCACGCGTTTTTCGAAGACCTCCGCGGTCAATGAGCGTTCGGGTCCTGTTGCTTGGTCAGCTCGAGCAGCAGGGCCTCTTCCTCTTCCCGACGAGCTTTGAGCAGTTCACTGGTCGCTTTGAGATGCACGCCCTCGTTGACCGCTACCCGGCGCGGCTGGCCAGCTGCATCCAATGGCTGCTCTGGCAACACGGGCTCCAGCACCTTGATCACGGCCTCGTCCAGGAACTCGACAGGCTCCGCTTCAGGATCCATGCAGTACTCCAGGTAATCGAGGCCTGACTGCCAGCGCTTGGTCAGGGCGTCGAAGTCTTGGGCATAGCGATCTTTGAGAAACCGCTGCCAGCTCGGCTCTGTGGCGATCCAGACCTGCCGCGGCCCGTCGCTTTTTTCGTCCTCCTCGAACCGTTCGACGGCGTTCACCACCTCGTCCGCCGTGTGATCGGAGATCATCGCGGTCTGACGGTAGAGCATCTCGTGGCTAGGCTCTGGAAATTCCAGCCGAGCAGCTACTGCCTGACGCAAGGCCAAGCGTATTTCGATGTCATCGACCAGGCTTTCCCCCAATTGCTCCAGACCGATGTCATCCAGCGGATCGAGGGGAGGAAGTGCTGGGAGAGGACCCCTCTGCATGGCTGGGAGGTTTTTCCATTCAAGGTATCGCGCCTGACGTTTCAGCCGGGTTGCATAGATACGCGATGCCAGCTTGTTTACTTGGTGGCGCCGGTACAGGCGACCGTAGAAGGTGAACAAGCGTGGCCCGGCAACCTCACCATCGGTGCTTTCGTCATACGCCAAGACTTCTACCTCGAGGGTACTCAGCCCGTCGGTAGCCGCATCGCCGCAGGTGGTCGGGAACTCACTGGCGATCCGATCCAGATGGGCACGCAAGTGTTCATCCTGGCTCGCCGTTTCCAGCAACCCCCAGATTTGCCGGGCCAACCCTTGCGGGCTGGTCCGTGCCTGTGCCGAGCGTCCGGAGCGCTCGATGACCTCACGTAGGTACGGGTAGGCGCCATCCTCGAACATGTGGTTCCACAATTCGCGTTGCGCGTCGGTCGCGTTAGCCAGCCACTGCACCGGCGCGACTTCAGGGGGCACTGCGGGCACGTTCGCCGCCGGGGGCTGAGGTAGCAGCTCGCGTGTTTCCAGAATCCTGACGCCTGCTCCACGCAAGCGCTCGGCCGTCTCTTCGGGGATACCGTTGTCGAAGAAGGTCCAGATGATCAAGCGCCTGCCGGTGCGCAATTCGGTGACGAAGTGGCTTTGCAGGATCCGCTCAAGCGCGGGGAACTCGGTGATGTGGTTGGTGCTCAGCTGCAAGTCGCGCAATCGGCAGTCTTGCCGCTCCATCAGTTCGGTCAGGCCGGTCGGCCATTGGGTGAGCAGGCAGCCGTCCAGGTAGAGCCCTTCGAGATTGTGCAGTTCACCCAACAGCGGGGCGTTCCCCAGCGGATTGTTCGAGAGACTCAGTTCGCGCAGCGATGTCATCTGGTTGAAATGCGCTGCCAAGCCCGGGGTGAGGTCGATGGCGTTGGCATCGAGTTGCAGTATCTGCAGCGGCAGCCTGGCCAGCACCTGCATGTCGGCGACACTCAGGGTCAAACCAGCACGCGAGATGTGCAACGTATGCAGGTGTCGCATGGTGCCCAATACCTCGCGGGCAGCCGCATCCAGTTGCGGGAGCGGTGTGCGGTTGACGGCCAGCGCTCGTAGCCCCGGCGCGCTGCGCAGTGCCCGGAACAGGGCGCGTGTGTCCAGTTGCGGGTTATTGGCCAGCTCCAACCGTTGCAGGTTCGGAAAGCTCTGCAGGAAGTCCTCTGGAATCGTCTGCAAATGCACACTGTCCATGGAGAGCTCGGTGATATGGGGAAACGGGACTGGCAACGAAGGCAGGGTATCGAGCACCAGATAGTCCAGATGCAGGTGCTGACCACCCTCGCGGCTCCACGTGCGGTTGAGCAGGCGGCTGAGCCTGCGGCGGTTATCGTATTCATCCTCCGTGCCCGTATCGGTCCAGTTTTGCAGCGTTTCGGCCAGGGTGGTGCGTTGTTCACCCAACACCCTGATTTGCCCCGCAACATCGCCGTGGCGGGCCATGTCTCGGGCCAGCGTGCGGATCTGCTCCCGGTTGAGCCCCGGATACAGGCTTTGCAGGTGGGTATGGATAGCGTCCCTGCCGCTTCTTAGCAGGTTGGAAAAACGGAATCTGCCGCTCAGTGGATAGCCCGCCCGCCCGTCGCTCAGGCGCATCGGCGAGCGCCAACGAGGCTTGATCGGTTGCTGGCCTATCAATCGAGCTGCCAGGTCCCGGTCTGCCTGCGCCGCTGCACGACGTTCATCCGGGCTGGCATCGGGTTGTTCCACCGCCAAGGCGTCAGCCAGGCGCTGGCTGTCGGCGTTGGCCAGGTCTGCCCGATTAAGCCCCAACAAGGCCCGATCCAACCGGGCACGGGCCTGAAGGCGCCGTGCCTCCTCGGCGATGCGCAACGACACACGGCCTGCTGCCAGGCGCTGTTTCTCGGTGGCGCTGGCATTGTCGATGATCGCGTCCAGGGCATCGATGGGTAAGCCACCAAACTGACGGGCCAACACTTGGGCTGGCGCACTCAAGGCCGGTTGGCGACTTTTATAGAGGCTTTCGAACATTGACGCGCGCTGGCCCGCCAAATGATTGGCCAGGATCTCGTTGAGGGCCAAGGCGTCTTGTTCGCTCACGTTATGGCCCGACAGTAGCGCGCGGATGGCCTGCGGGGCCATCTGCGATATGACCGTCTGACTGAGTTGGCCCTGTTCCAACTCGGTGCGCGTAATCTTGATTTGCACCTCGCCAGCGGTTTGTGCAGCGCCATATCGAGTGGCGTTACCGGTCGATTCTGCGCCTTCGAAAGCGAGGATGACATGATCCTCAGGCCAGCCTGGCAATGTGGGCAGGGCCGGAAGCGCATAGTGCTTGTAGGCGGCAAGCGGTTTGGCGTGGCGCACACGGGAAATGACATCGTCAGTCTCCTGGTCGGTGCGCAAACGCTTGAGCGCGTCGATGAGCAGCGCCGGTGGCCGTTGTCCATCGATGTGCACGCGACGCAGCACATCGGCATCGGTACCGGTGGCAGCCATGGCCATGATCAGGTCGGTATCTTCCAGCCCGTCGGTCACAGGCCCGAGACGACGCATCAGTTGAAGATCGCTCCAGTCCAGCGGTTGTTCCAGGGTCAGACGCCAAGCACCGTGGCCGTTATGGCTCAGGCGCGGACGGTAGGCATCGGTGGAATCGGGTTGGAGCAGGGACCACTCACCGTGCTCGTTTTGTTCGAGGGCATACATCTGGCCTTCGATGCGTACGTAGTGCTTACCGTCCAGCGTATACAGGCCTTGAGCATCGGCAGACAGCTCGGCAGGCAGCTCGACAGGGCTCTGGTAAGCCGTAAGATCAGGGCGCCACAGGCGTTCTTCCCCATCGTGTCGGATCGATTGCAGGGCATCGACGAAGCCCGACGCCTTCAGGGCCGCGAGTCCGGCACCAAGGGCTGCTGCGCTGGCGATGTCGACCGCGATGGATTCCACCTGGGCCAGGGCCTGGGCGGTATCGTCGTCCTCCCAGGCTTCGATGCCATGGAACACGCTGCCCATGATTTGCGCTGCACCGATGGTCATCATGATCGGGTTGAGCAGCGGAACGAACATCGCCGCGACGTTAAGCACGTCCAGCCCCACCGACAGCCAGTGCTCCAGACGCTCCAGGCGCGACTTGGCATCGGCATCGGCGGTGGGTACCGCAATGCTGGCGGCATCGCTCTTGAGTCGGCGTACGTGGTCGCGGTGCAGGGTGACCCAGGGAGCATCGGGCAAAGCCACGCGCTCATAGAGGAGCCTGGGCGCCTTCTTGTTCAGCCGGACCTTGCGTCCGAACAAGCGCTTTTGGACGAACAAGGCCTGACGCAGCTTGGTGGTCAACTCGCCCTGCAGGTTGTGAGGGGCGAAGCCGATCATCAAGCGCAACAGGTCAGTGTCCTGCATGCGCTTGGCGAGATCGCTTGCCGCTTGGCTCGCCGACGGATACTCCTGCAAAGGCGCATCCGGTGCGCCGGGAATGTAGACCATGCACGGGTTGGTCCCCTCCACTTGGTCCGGGCCGATCACCAACACTTCGTTCAGGGGCGTCTTGAACAGGTTGACGCGCCAGCATTTCAGGGTGTGGCCTTGGTAGTTCGGCTTGGCGGCGTTCTCGCACAGTTGCATGAGCGCAGCATGCCCTGCGTCGCTCACCTTTTCACGCAGTCGGGCAATCCATGCCTGGACCCGCAGCTCGTCCTGGCTGGCCTGGATGGACAGGCGCTGGATCCAGGCCGAGGCAGGACCGTCATAGAGGGCGCTGAGATGCGTCTGGTACTGCCGACCAAGGTCCAGATCGCGGCAGATCTTGACGAATCCGGCAGCGGTCAGCCCGGCCACGGGGCCTGTCACCGGGCTGGCGTCGGTCTTGCTGCGCTGCAAGGTACTGAAGGGGCCGGCTTCGTCCGCGCTTTCGAAATTGTGCAGCGCCGCTTCCAGCAGGCTGAGCCTGCGCGGCTTGCCCTCGGGGTCGCGTTCATAGCGTGCTGTGTCAGTCTGTGCGGCGACGGCGGCGGTCGTTTCTGTGAGCACCTCGATGATTTGCCTGAACGGCTGGAAGTGGTACTGCGCCTGATCGACGGGCTGATCGATGCCTAAGCGCGCTTCGAGCAGTGGCTTGCAGAAGTCAGTGATGCCCTTGAGTGGCTTCAGCGCATCCTGCAGGGTCCTGCGGCTGGCGTCCCGGCGGTCGATGGCAGTGTTCAGAGCCTGTTGATCCTCGGCGCTGGCTTTGGTGTACCAGGCGTGGGCGCTGCCATCGGCCTGGAGATAGTCCTTGCGCAGCCGGCTCAGCAGGTCGGGCACGCGCTGGGCGGGCAGGGCCTTGCACCAGGTCGGCAAGGAACGAACGATCTGTGCGTGATGGAAGGGGGGCTCGGTGGTCATGGTCAACTCCGTTACAAAGAGCTGCCATTGAGCGGTCTCGGTGCGTGGCGCGGGTGATAACGAGATAACACCCAAGGGGTCGGTGTCGAACACGTTACCGTCGGTCGCGGGCCAGCGAGCCTAGGCTGCCTGCGCCAAGGTAGGTTACCGGCCTGATGCGCGGGTGCCAGGCCAAAGCCAAGGGAGAGAGTTCATGCGTTCGCAGTGCAGTCCCAAGGATCACCTGCTAGACCTCGATGGCGTCGAAATTGCCGTGCGTTGCTGGGGGCCGGAGGACGGCATCCCCGTGCTCGCCTTGCACGGCTGGTTGGACAATGCCGCTTCGTTCGAGCGGCTGGCACCTTTGCTCGATGGGTGCTTCGTGGTGGCGCCGGACCTGGCCGGCCATGGTCGGTCGGACCACCGGCGCGATGACAGCGGCTATTACTTGTGGGAACACGCCGAGGACATGCTGGCCGTTGTCGACAGCCTGGGGCTCGGGCATTTTCATGTGGTGGCCCACGGCATGGGCACCGGCATCGCTTCGCTGCTGGCGGCGCTCACCAGCAGCATCGCCAGCATGATCTTCCTCGATGGCATGGGCGTGCCGTTTACCGTGGCGGCCGATGACCGCGTCCAGCACCTGGCCCGGGCCTACCGTCTCAAGCGTATGGTCCGGCGCAGCCGGCTGCAGGGGTTCGCCGAGCCTGGCGGCTGTCAGTTCGATGACGTGGAGTCGGCGTTGATGCAGCGGCGCAACCGTCTGGACAGTACGTTGTCGAGTGAGGCGGCACGTCTTTTGGCGTTACGCGATCTGCTGCAGGTGGGCGATGGCTACTGCTGGCGCCACGACCCGCGCCTGGTCTTGCCCGAACCGATGCCGTTGACCGAGCATGAGGCCTGTGACTTGCTCCGCCAGATTGCCTGCCCGCTGTACCTGATGCTGGGGCGCCAGGGGGCGTTCGCTGGCGACGGCTTCGAGCAGCGCCAGGGCGCCTTGCCCGAGCATGCCCGGATCACCTGGCACCCAGGTGGTCATCACTTCCATCTTGAGGCGCCTGACCGAGCGCTGGTCGACCAGATCCTGCGGGTGCTGGCCAGCCACGACAGCGCCCAGTTGCAGCGTCTGGTCAACGAGTAAGCAAAAGGCGGGGCTGTCGGCAGGCGTTGGGATGGGCTATGTTGCCTGGGTACCCTTTCAGGGTCCGCCATATGGAGCAGCGGCATGCCACCTTTCGCCATCCGGCACATCGATCATATCGTCCTGCGGGTCCAGGATCTGGAGCGCAGCATCGCCTTCTACCGCGACCTGCTCGGCTGCCAGGTGAGCCGAACGCGTGAGGATCTAGGAATGGTCCACCTGGCGGCAGGGACTGCGATGATCGACCTGGTGACCCTCGACGGTCCCCTGGGACGCCCGGGCGGGCCGGCGGCGAACGGGCAGGGCAACAACCTTCATCACTTCTGCCTGCGTATCGAGCCGTTCGACGAGCAAGCCCTGACCACCTATCTGCAAGCGGCCGGCGTGACCGTCGAACCTGCGCAGAAGCGCTACGGCGCCGAGGGCGAAGGCCTGTCGCTGTATTGCTTCGACCCGGACGGCAACCAAGTGGAACTCAAGGGGCCGCTGACTTGAACAGGGGGCAGTCGTGCCTCCCAGCGCCTATGGAGAGTACTCAGCTGCGCTAGGCGCTGGCTCAGGTTCAGAACCTCTTCGAAGGAATGACTCTAAGAGGAAACGGCCCTACGAAGAGCACCGTCGTGGTTCGACAGTCGATTGGCTCACCCGCTACCCCAGCTCAAGCGCTGGCCCTGCTGCTTCTGGCCCTGGCGATGATCGTGGTTTCAGGCGTGGCGCCTGCCCACCGCGCCGACTGGCTGATGGAAAACATCGTCCCCTTGGCCTTGCTGCTGGCCCTGGTGTCGGGTTGGCGCTGGCTGCGCCTGTCACCGTCGGCCTATGTTGCGATCGTGCTGTTGTTCGCCATCCATGAACTGGGCGCACATTACACCTATGCCCAGGTGCCCTATGACCGTTGGGCCAAGGCAGTATCGGGCCACTCCCTGGATGCTGCCCTGGGCTGGCAGCGCAATCAGTACGACCGCCTGGTGCACCTGAGCTATGGTCTGCTGTTCTATCGGCCGCTGCGCGAAACCCTGTGGCGCCTCACTGTGCTGCGGGGCGCCTGGCTGGTCGTGCTGACGCTCACTGTGGTGCTGGCCACGTCGGCCCTGTACGAGTTGATCGAATGGGTGGGGGGCCAGTACGTGGGCAAGGACACCGCCCAGGCCTTCGTCGCCACCCAGCGTGACCCGTGGGATGCACAGAAGGACATGGCACTGGCGCTGCTCGGCGCATTGACGAGTAGCGTGCTGGGCGGCCTGTGGCGCGCCTGGCGCGATCGTCGACCGCCGATGCAATGCTGAGGAACATCGCCGGCACTGCTGGCGTCTTCCGGGATATCGGAGCGCGGCCAACAGGAGGTGATCATGTCCGCTCAAGCCAATGCCCGCGAGGCCGCAGACAGCACACTGCTGGAGCTGTTGCGTCGCCATGCCGAGCCGTTGCCGCATATCGATACCCCGATGTTCGGCGCTCTGTTCGACCGATACGCCAATGCCAAGGTGGTGCTCATCGGCGAGTCCAGCCATGGCACGCAGGAGTTCTACCGAACCCGGGCGGCGATCACTCGGCATCTGATCGAGCGGCACGGCTTCAACATCGTGGCCGTGGAGGCCGACTGGCCCGATGCGGGCCAGCTCGATCGCAAGGTCAGGGGGATCGACCCCATGCCGGTCCAGGACCCGGCTTTCGGCCGCTTTCCCAGCTGGATGTGGCGCAACGCCGAGGTGAGCGAGTTCATCACCTGGCTGCGCGGCCACAATCACACCCTGCCGCTTGCCGAGCGCACCGAGTTTCGCGGCCTGGACATCTACAGCTTGCGAAATTCGATGGCACAGGTGCTCAGCTACCTGGACCGCACCGATCCCGCGCTGGCCCACCAAGCCCGCCAGCGATATGGCTGTCTCACGCCTTGGCAGGACGACCCGGCCCTGTACGGACATTTTGTCGAGCGCGCAGGCCAGGCCCCCTGTGAGGACGCGGTCGTGCAACAGCTCAACAGCTTGCTCGCCAAGCGTCTGGCAGATGACGGCGAAGCGTTTTTCAGCGCTACCCAGAACGCCCGGGTGGTGCGTGCCGCCGAGCAGTATTACCGCGCCATGTATCGTGGCGGGGCGGCGTCGTGGAACCTGCGGGACAAGCACATGTTCGACACGCTCCAGGCCGTGCTCGCCCATCGGGGCGCCTCGGCCAAGGCCGTGGTCTGGGCGCACAATTCCCATATCGGCAATGCTGCCGCCACGCTGATGGGCTGGCGCGGCGAGTTCAACCTGGGCCAACTGTGTCGTACCGCTCTTGGTCGTGAGGCGGTGCTGATTGGCATGAGCACCGACCGCGGCCAGGTCGCGGCAGCCGATGACTGGGACGGCGAGGTGCGCATCCAGGAGGTACTGCCTTCGCGGCCAGACAGCTGGGAGCGGCGCTGGCTCGATGCCGGCGTTCCCGCCTCGTTGACCGACTGGCGCGGGGACGGCGCCGAGGCCCTGCGCGACGCGCTGAGCGGGACCTTGCTGGAGCGCGCCATCGGGGTGATCTATCGGCCGCGCACCGAGCGCCAGAGCCATTATTTCGAGGCGGTCCTGGGCGAGCAGTTCGACGCCTTGGTATGGATCGAGCAGACCAACGCCCTGACGCCACTGCCGGTACCCGCCGGTGTCAGCCACGAGGACGATACCTTCCCATTCGGAGTGTGAAGCCATGAAGCCTGATGTTTCTGCGCACGTGTTGTTCAAGGACCGTCGCCAGGCCGGGCGGGCTTTGGCCCAGGCACTTAAACCCCGTCTGCAGGGGCGGCCTCTGGTGCTGGCATTGCCGCGTGGTGGCGTGCCGGTCGCCTTCGAGGTGGCCAAGGCGCTGGGTGCACCGCTCGATGTTGTGCTGGTGCGCAAGATCGGCGCGCCAGGTAATGAAGAGTTTGCCCTTGGCGCGGTGGCCGAGGGCAATCCGCCGTACTGTGTGGCTGACCAGGCGATGATGGCGCTGTTTGGCGCCACGCAGGTCTGGTTCGATGCCGAGCGAGACCGACAGTTGCTGGAAATCGAACGTCGACGGCAGGTGTATTGCGGCGATCGGCGGCCTGAAATCAGCTGGCACGAAGTGGTGCTGGTGGACGATGGTATTGCCACCGGCAACACCGCCCGGGCTGCATTGCTCGCCCTGATTGCCGCCGGGCCGTCGCGGTTGCTGTTCGCGGCGCCCGTAGGGGCGCGGGAGGCGCTGGCCATGCTGAGCCCGTTGGTAGATGAGCTGGTCTGTCTGGAAGCGCCCGAGCCGTTTCGCGCGGTGGGTCTTCACTACGAGCAGTTTGATCAGACCCGCGATGAAGAGGTGGTGCGGTTGCTGGCACAGAGCCGGGCATTTGAATCAGCGCCATCTGTTCGCGGGTAAATCGTCTGGGCGAACGCCCTGTGGTCGGTGTGCCATGGCTACATCGGCAAAGCCGATTATGCTTCAACTGACCTTGCTGCGACCCTTGGCGCTTCGCCTGTCGTGTTTCGCGCAAGTCCTAGGGCCTGGGTGTACGGGATGAGTGCATGAGAGGCACCTGCGGCCTGCAACCTAGAGACGGAGGCAACCCATGGCGGTCATCGACAGCACATCCACAGGCAGCGCGCCCCAGCGTGGCATCACTCGGGAGGAGCGCAAGGTCATCTTCGCTTCATCCCTCGGCACCGTGTTCGAGTGGTACGACTTCTACCTCTACGGCTCCCTGGCGGCGATCATCGCCAAGCACTTCTTCGCCGGGGTCAACGAGACCACTTCCTTCATTTTCGCCTTGCTGGCCTTTGCTGCCGGGTTTGCCGTGCGGCCGTTCGGGGCCATCGTGTTCGGCCGTTTGGGCGACATGATCGGGCGCAAGTACACCTTCCTCATCACCATCGTCATCATGGGCCTGTCCACCGCGGTGGTCGGCGTGCTGCCCGGCTATGCCGCCATCGGCGTGGCGGCGCCGATCATCCTGATCACCCTGCGGCTGTTGCAAGGTCTGGCGTTGGGCGGTGAGTACGGTGGAGCGGCGACCTACGTGGCCGAGCATGCACCCAAGGGTAAACGTGGTTTCTTCACCTCATGGATCCAGACCACCGCAACCTTGGGGCTTTTCCTCTCGTTGCTGGTGATCCTGGCCTGCCGCACGCTGCTGGGTTCGGAGGCCTTCGAGGATTGGGGCTGGCGCATCCCGTTCGTGCTGTCGATCCTGCTGCTGGCGATCTCTGTTTACATCCGCATGCAGCTCAACGAGTCGCCGGTGTTCATGAAGATGAAAGCCGAAGGCAAGGCTTCCAAGGCGCCGCTGACCGAATCCTTCGCCCGCTGGGACAACCTCAAGGTGGTGATCATGTCGCTGCTCGGCGGCACCGCCGGCCAGGCAGTGGTGTGGTACACCGGGCAGTTCTATGCGCTGTTCTTCTTGCTGCAGATGCTCAAGATCGACCCGCAGACCGCCAATCTGCTGATCGCAGGCTCGCTGTTGATCGGCACGCCGTTCTTCATCTTGTTCGGCAGCCTGTCCGACCGCATCGGGCGCAAGAAAATCATCATGGCCGGCTGCATCATCGCCGCGCTGACCTACTTCCCGATCTTCAAGGCCCTGACCGAGTACGGCAACCCGGACGTGTTCGTCGCTCAGGAGCAGAACCCGGTGGTTGTGGTCGCCGACCCGGACCAGTGTGCATTCCAGTTCGACCCGGTGGGTAAGGCCAAATTCACCAGCTCGTGCGACATCGCCAAGAGCTTGCTGGCCAAGCGGGCCATACCGTACCAGAACGAACGCGCCGAGCCAGGCAGCGTGGCGCAGATCCGCATCGGCGAGCGGGTGATCCCAAGCTTTGACGGCAGGGCGTTGCCCCCGGCGGACTTCAAGGCCCAGAGCGAGCGTTTCACCGCCACCCTCGGCAGTGCGCTCAAAGAAGCGGGCTATCCTGAAAAAGCCGATCCCGCCAAGACCCACTACCCGATGGTGCTGTTGCTGCTGACCTTGCTGGTGATCTACGTGACCATGGTCTACGGGCCGATCGCCGCATGG
Organism: Pseudomonas sp. CK-NBRI-02; assembly: GCF_008124495.1. Lineage (NCBI taxonomy): Bacteria > Pseudomonadati > Pseudomonadota > Gammaproteobacteria > Pseudomonadales > Pseudomonadaceae > Pseudomonas > Pseudomonas sp. CK-NBRI-02. Next base: position 128,940 of record NZ_VSJH01000015.1, read on the forward strand.
CTGGTGGAGCTGTTCCCGGCGCGCATCCGTTACACCTCCATGTCGCTGCCGTACCACATCGGTAACGGCTGGTTCGGCGGTTTCCTGCCGACCGTGGCATTTGCGATGGTGGCCGCGACGGGCGATATCTACTACGGGCTGTGGTACCCGATCGTCATTGCGGTGATGACCGCGATACTGGGGACTTTCTTCCTTCCCGAAACCAAGGATCGGGACATTCATCACGCCTGAGTGGCGCAGTCGAAGGGGCGCTATGCGCCCCTTCGCGGGTCAATCGAAACAGCCGCGCAAGGCGAAGCGGTAACCGATATCGACCCCGGTGGCGCTGCCGCGACCGGGGGTTTTCTTCAGCACGAATTCGAAGGCTGGCTCGTACAAGCCGTCGCGCAGCACGGCACCTGCGAGCACCTCCACGTGGTACCAGCCGTTGTCCAGCTCGATGATGGGTCGGCCGGGTTGCTGGTAACGTGCGAGCAAATCGCCCAAGGCCTTGGGCGTGAAGTGCTGCAGAATGCGCCAGGTAAACAGCATCAACGAGCGGTTCTGCACCTGAAGCACATAGCCCGGCCGACGGTGCTTGAGGCGGCTGCCGGCGGCGAGCAGGGCGGGGGTGTCGTCGCCCAGGCTGAAGATGATCCGGTAGGGCAGGTTCTCGACCCCGGCCAACGGCAGGACGATGCCCTCGAGCACTGCCTGGTCGCCGCTGTCGCCATGGGTAAAGGCGTGGGCCAAGTCGTCCGGCAGCGCGTGTTCTTCCTTGAAGCGATGAAGCAGCTGGATATCGCCCAGGATGAAGTAGTCGATCAGATCGTTCAGGACTTCGCTGAATTCGTAGCGCATTGGGTTTTCCTTGTTATGGCTGCGCTGGTGAGGGCCGCTGACTGTAGCGCAAGGCCTTGAGGCTGTCTTCAGATAGCCTTCAGATTAGCCGCCGATACTCCCCCCAACGAAACGTCCCCTGGGGGGATTTCCATGAGCGACGCACATTGGCGTGCCTTGTTTCCGCTGGCCATCGGTACTCATGCCGAGCGCGGTATGGCGCACCTGACCCTGAGCCTTGCGGGCGAGCCAGACCGCAACTCGATCGAACATTTCATCCATCAGCGTTTTGCTTCGATCCACCACGCCGATGTCCATCACTATCTGCCTGAGCTGCTCGGGCTGAGCGACAGCCATGGCCGCCTGATCGCCGCTGCAGGCATGCGCCTGGCCGGGGACGGGCCGTTGTTTCTCGAGCGCTACCTGGACGAGCCCGTGGAGCAGGCGGCCTCGCGCCTGGCCGGTGCACACGTCAACCGGCAACAGGTGGTCGAGGTGGGCAATCTTGCAGCGCTCAGCGCCGGCAGTGCCCGCATCATGATCATCGTCGTGACCTGGCTGCTGGCTGCGCGAGGGCTGGAGTGGGTCGCCTTCACCGGCGCCTCGACGCTGGTCAACAGCTTTCACCGCCTGGGTTTGGTGCCGACGTTGCTGGCCGACGCTGACCCGGACCGGCTCAATGGCGAGCGCGACCATTGGGGCAGTTACTACAACCAGCACCCCCACGTGTTCGCCGGCAACATCGGCCTGGGCCATGACGCGCTGATGCGCGCGGGCGTGTTCCAGCGCCTGGGGTTGCCTGCGGCGTTACAGGAGTCCGGTCATGCCGCATGAGTTGCAGGCGTTTCGCGAGGTGCTGAACCTGCATGCCCGTCAGCGCGCAGCGCTGGTCGCGCTGCAAGGGGCCGTAGGCCGTTATGACTATGGCCAGTTGTCGAGCGAGGTCCAGCAGCGCGAGGCCTGGTTGCGCGCTCAGCCGCCAGGTACCTTCGCCCTGGCCCTGGACAACGGGCCCGAGGCAGTGTTCTGGGACCTGGCGGCGCTACTGGCCGAACGCCCGTGCGTGATCGTGCCGCCGTTCTTCACGCCGGCGCAGGTCCGTCACAGCCTCGACGACAGCGGGGTGACCCTGATGCTGGCCGAACCTGACCTTGCACCGACGCTGCAGGCGGCAGGCTTCAATGAGAGAGAGGGCGTCTGGTCCCGCCAGGTGCAGGTGGCCAACGCCCTGCCGGCGGGCACCCTCAAGATCACCTACACCTCCGGCAGCACAGGGGCTCCCAAGGGGGTGTGCCTGGGGGCCGACGCGATGCTGCGGGTGGCCCGTGAACTGGAGGCGGCCAGTCGGCCGTCGGCGCCGAGCACGTACCTGGCGGTGCTGCCCTTGGGTGTGCTGCTGGAAAACCTCGGCCTGTACGCGGCCTTGCTGGCCGGCGCCCGTGTCATGGTCTATCCGCAGGCACACCTGGGCATGCGGGGCGCAGGACAGATCGACTGGAAGCGCTTGCTGGGCAGCATCGCCTTGAGCGGTGCCGAAAGCTTGATCCTGGTACCGCAGCTGCTGCTGGGGCTGGTGAGCGCCATCGAGCATGGCTGGACCCAGGTCGGCCCGCTGCGTTTCGTCGCCGTGGGCGGGGCACGCGTGGCGCAAAGCTTGTTGGCGCGCGCCGAGGCGGTGGGCCTGCCGGTGTTCGAGGGCTACGGGCTGTCTGAATGCGCATCGGTGGTTTGTCTGAACCGTCCGGGGGCACAGCGACCTGGCAGTGTCGGGCGCCCCTTGCCCCATGTGCAGGTGCGTATCGCCGAGGACGGCGAAGTGCTGGTGGCCGGCTCGACCCTGCTGGGCTACCTGGGCGAGCCGCCCTTCACCGGGCAGTGGTGGCCCACGGGCGATATCGGCCACTTCGACGGCGATGGCTATCTGTACCTCGCAGGACGCAAGAAGAACCAGTTCATCACCAGTTTTGGGCGCAACGTCAACCCTGAATGGGTCGAGGCGGAGCTGACCCAGGGTGGGGTGATACTCCAAGCCTTCGTCCATGGCGAGGGCTTGGCCCGCAACGTGGCGCTGCTCTGGCCACTGGACCCGAACATCGGGGACCCGCTGATCGAGCAGGCCGTGGCCCAGTGCAATGCCGGCCTGCCGGACTACGCCCGTGTACACGCCTGGCGACGCCTGCCCGAACCCTTCAGCGCCGCCAGTGCCACCCTGACCGCCAATGGCCGTCCGCGCCGGGACCAGATCCTGCAGCGCTACCACGGCTTGTTATCCGCGATTGCTGACTCATGAGGCCTGTCATGTCCTTCTTTGAAACCCTCCAAGCACGAACCACCCAGGAACGCGGCGCCCTGTTCAGCGTGCCTGTCATTCGCGATGCACTCGCCGGTACCGTCAGTCTGGAGGGTTACGTGGCTTTCCTGACCCAGGCCTATCACCACGTGCGCCATACCGTGCCGCTGATGATGGCCTGCGGCGCACGACTGCCCGTGCGCCTGGAATGGCTGCGCGGTGCGGTGTGCGAATACATCGATGAAGAATACGGCCACGAGCGTTGGATCCTAGATGACATCGCGGCCTGCGGCGGTGACCCCGACCAAGTGCGCAACAGCCGCCCGGCGCTGCCGATCGAACTGATGGTAGCGTTTCTCTATGACACCATCGCCCGGGGCAATCCGGTGGGGCTGTTCGGCATGGTCAACGTGCTCGAAGGCACCAGCATTGCCCTGGCCACCCAGGCTGCAGGCACCATCCAGAGCAGCCTTGGTCTGCCGGACAAGGCTTTCAGCTACCTCAGTTCCCACGGCGCGCTGGACCAGGACCACATGGTCACCTACCGCGGCCTGATGGATCGTCTGGACCAACCCGAAGACCAGGAGGCGGTGATCCACGCCGCCCAAGTGGTGTACCGGCTGTACACCGAGATGTTCCAGGGCCTGCCGCGTGCCACCGGGCAAGAGGTGCGCCATGCGTCTGTCTGAATGCTCGGCGGTACTGACCGGGGCCAGCGGTGGCATTGGCCTTGAGCTGGCGAGCCAGCTGTGCGCGGCCGGAGCCAGGGTGCTGGCGGTCAGCCGGCACATGGGCCCGCTGGCGGGGCTGATGAACCGCTACCCCCAGCAGTTGCGTTGGCAATCGGCCGATCTGCGCAGCCCGGCCGGGCGCCAGGCCGTGATCGCTGCGGCACGCGCCCACGGCGGGGCCAATCTGCTGATCAATGCCGCCGGCGTCAATCGTTTCGCGCTGTTCGAGCAACTCGACGAGGCAGCCCTGGATGACCTGATCGACCTCAACATCAAGGCCACCCTGCAGCTGACCTGCGGGTTGCTGCCACTGCTACGCGAGCAACCCCGGGCGTTAGTGGTGAACGTCGGCTCCATCTACGGCTCGATCGGCTACCCCGGCTATGCCACCTACAGTGCCAGCAAGTTCGCCTTGCGCGGGTTCTCCGAAGCCCTGCGCCGGGAGCTTGCCGACACCTCGGTGAACGTGCTGTACGCCGCACCCCGGGCGACCCGCACCAGCATGAACAGCAGCGCCGCCACCGCTTTGAACCAAGCGCTCAAGGTCGGGATGGATGACCCAGGCGACGTCGCCAAGGCCGTACTCGACGCCGTGCAGGCCGAGCGTAGCGAGTTGTACCTGGGCTGGCCGGAAAAACTCTTCGTGCGCCTCAACGGCATGCTGCCCGGCATAGTCGACCGGGCGCTGCGCAAGCAGTTGCCGTTGATCCGCCGCTACAGCGATGCCAACAGCAAGGAGTCGAACAAATGAGATACCTGATCCTCGCCGGCCTGCTGGCCGTCGCCCCCTTCACCTGGGCCCTGGACCAGGCGGGTACCCAGCGTCTGACGGATGTCCAGCAGCGCTGGGCGCAGATCCAGTACACATTGCCCAAGGCCCAGCGCGCCGATGCGCTGGAAAAACTCGCCGCTGACAGCGGTGCGTTCGTGCGCCAATACCCAAGCTCGCCTGAGGCGCTGATCTGGGACGGCATCGTCAACAGCAGTTGGGCTGGCGCCACGGGCGGTCTGGGGGCGCTGGGCAAGGTCAAGGCTGCCCGCGCCAGTCTGGAAAAGTCCATCGCCATGGACCCGGCCGCCCTCCAGGGCTCGGCCTATACCAGCCTTGGGGCGTTGTACGACCAGGTGCCGGGTTGGCCCATCGGGTTCGGTGACAGCGACAAGGCCGAGGCGATGCTGCGCAAGGCACTGGCGCTCAATCCCGAAGGGATCGACAGCAATTACTTCTGGGCCGACCATTTGGTGCGCGAAGGCCACTATGCCCAGGCCAGAGCGGCCTTGCTCAAGGCACGTCAGGCACCGGCCCGACCCGGACGGGAGCTGGCGGACCAGGGCCGGCGTCAGGAAATCGATGCTTTACTCAAGAGCATCCAAGACAAACAGGACTGAACATGCGGCTGCTGCTGGTGGAGGATGACAGGGCATTGGGGGAGGGGATTTGCGACGGCTTGCGTCAGGAGGGCTATACGCTCGACTGGTTGCAGGACGGCATCAACGCGCTGCACGCCCTGCGCCATGAGCCTTTTGACCTGGTGGTGCTGGATCTGGGGTTGCCGCGCCTGGATGGCGTCGAACTGCTTCGGCGTGTGCGCTTGGACGGCAATGCGGTGCCGGTGTTGATCCTCACGGCGCGTGATGCCACCGAAGACCGGATCGCAGGGCTGGACGCCGGCGCCGACGACTACCTGATCAAGCCGTTCGATCTCAACGAGCTCAAGGCCCGTCTGCGCGCCTTGTTGCGCCGCAGTGCCGGCCGGGCCCGGCTGGTGATCGAACATGCCGGGGTCGCGCTGGACCCGGCGACTCAGCAGGTCAGTTACAACGGCCAACCGGTGGTGCTCACGCCCAACGAGTACCGGCTGCTGCACGAGTTGCTGGCCCAGCCGGGCAAGGTGTTCACCCGCGAGCGCTTGACCCAACTGCTGTATGGCTGGGGTGAAGAACCGGAGAGCAATACCCTGGAAGTGCACATCTATCACCTACGAAAAAAGCTGTTCAACGGGCTGATCCGTACCGTGCGTGGCATCGGCTACCTGGTGGAAGGCAAGCCATGAGTTCGCTGCGTCGACGCACCTTATGGCGGGTCATGCTGGTGCTAGTGCTCGGCAGTGCTTTGCTGGCCCTGTACAACTATCACGACAGCCGCCACGAAATTGCCGAGGTCTATGACGCCCATCTGGCACAGAACGCCCGGCTGCTGCAGGGCGTGTTGAGCCTGCCACTGCACGAGCAGCACCGCGAAGACCTCTATCAAGCCTTGGACGTTGCCTTGGGCAAGGCCGGGCGGCGCGGGGTCGGGCACCCCTACGAGAGCAAGCTTGCGTTTCAGGTCTGGCGCGACGATGGCCCGTTGCTGGTGCGTACACCGAGCGCGCCAGCATTCGTCACGCCGCCGGCCACGCCAGGGTTTTCCGATGTGGTGGTGGATGGACGGCAATGGCGCAGTTTTGTCCTGCCGGTGCCCGACCAGCACTGGATCATCTGGGTGGGGGAGCGTAGCGATGTGCGCGCCGACCTGGTCGGGCGGATCGTACGCCACACCCTCCTGCCGTTTCTGTTGGGCAGCCTGGCACTGGCGCTGTTGGTATGGTTGGCCATCGGTCGCGGCCTGATGCCGCTGCAGAACATGGCCCAGGTCATCCGCGGGCGGCACGCCGAATCCCTGGCGCCGCTGCAACTGGTGCCGTTGCCGCGCGAGCTTGAGCCGATGCAGGCGGCCATCAACCGGCTGCTGGCACAGATCGAGCAGTTGCTGCGCCGCGAGCACCGCTTCATCGCCGATGCCGCCCACGAAATGCGTACGCCCTTGGCGATCCTGCGCCTGCATGCGCAGAACGCCCAGACCGCCACCTCCGAGGAGGAACGGCAAAAGGCCTTGGGCTTTTTGATTGCAGGTGTCGATAGGCTTGGCCGGGTGGTCAACCAATTGCTGACCCTGGCACGGTTGGAACCGCGCCTGGCGCAGCACAACCGGGAGGTGATCGATCTGGAGGAACTGGTGACCGAGCATCTGGCCGAGCTGACGCCGTGGATTCTCGAGCAGGGCCAGGAGCCTTCGCTGGAGATCGCCCCCGGTGACTATCACCTGGCAACCGATGCCAGCGCCTTGGTCATCGCTCTGCAGAACCTGTTGACCAATGCGGTGAACCATTCCCCGCCTGGCGGCCGGATCCGCGTGTCGCTGGCGCAGGTCGAAGAACAGGTACTGCTCTGCGTGGAGGATGAAGGGCCCGGAATCGACGAAGCGGACCTCGAGCGGGTGTTCGAACGCTTCTACAGCAAGGATTCCGCCAATGGCGAGGGGTTGGGGTTGTCGATCGTCAGCATGATCGCCAAGCGCCTGGGTGGCAGCGTGCAGCTGTGCAACGTTGCCCCCCATGGGCTGCGGGCGACCGTGCGCCTGGAGGCCGGCACGTCTCAGTGACGCTGGGCGATCTGGATCAGGTTGCCACAGGTGTCGTCGAACACGGCCACGGTCACCGGGCCCATGGCGGTCGGCGGTTGGGTGAAGCGCACCCCGGCTGCGCACAGGCGGGTGTACTCGGCCTGGATATCGCGCACCCCGAAAGATGTGGCCGGGATGCCATCCTGCTTGAGGGCGGTCTTGTAGGTCTTGGCGGCGGGATGGGCATCGGGTTCGAGTAGCAACTCCACACCGTTGGGGTCGTTGGGCGAGGTGAGGGTCAGCCAGCGGTGCTGGCCCATGGGAATGTCATGCTTGGGTTCGAACCCCAGCACATAGTGGTAGAAGGCAAGGGCCTTGGCTTGGTCGTCGACCAGAATGCTGGTGATCACGATCTTCATAGGCGTGCGTCCGTTCTGCGGGCAGTTACCTGCAAGTAAAGACGCTCTGGACACGTTCACCACTCCCTGTATGGGTGAGCCCAGTGTTGCATCCAGGGGCTGCGGACACAGCGGCGTCGCCAGCACGCCGCCGTCCCGGGTGTTGAAAGGGCCGCGGGGCGGCCCTGGACTCAGTGTTGGCGCAGGAACGCCAGCAACCGCTGGTTGACCTGCTCGGCCGCCTCCATCTGCACCATATGGCCCATTCCTGGAATCACCACCGTCTCGGCGTCCAGCCCCTGGGCCTGGGTGGCCGGAATGATCGCGTCCTCCGCGCCCCAGATCACCAGCACCGGATGCTGTCCCAAAACGCCGCGCAGATCGTGCCGTTGCCGATTACCGTCGGCAATGGCCGAGGCCAGTTGGCGCAAGGCGCTGTCGACGCCTTCCAGGCGCTTGAACTTGAGCATGTCCTCGAGCATTTGCCGGGTCACCAGGCCCGGGTCGGCGAACAGCTGGCTCATCGCGGGCTTGAGGGCATTGCGGCTGCCGGCCTCGACGAAGGCTTGCAGGTAGCCTGCATTGATCGCTTCGCCAAGGCCCGCGCTGGCGATCAGCCCCAGGCTCGCCACCCGCTGGGGAGCCAGGCGGGTGAGGTTCAGGCTCACGGCGCCGCCCATGGAATGGCCGACGAAATGGGCGCGGGGAATGTCCAGGTGGTCGAGCAACGCCAACACCGCTTCGCTCAATTCATCCAGATCCCCCTGTTGCAGGGCTTTGGTCGATTCGCCGTGGCCGGGCAGGTCGAGGGCGATGACGCGGCGCTCGCCGGCCAAGGTCGGGTGATTGAACAGCCAGTTGTTGAGGTCACCGCCAAAGCCATGTACCAGCACCAGCGGCGTGCCGCCTTCGCCGAGTTCGAACCAGCGCAGCAAGCGATTGCCTACCTCGGCCTTCTGCGGGACCGGCCCCTGGCTTTGGTCGGCACTGCCCTCGGCGACGAACTCGGCCTGGAAGCGCTGTACCACCGCGTCGATCTGTGCCTCGTCGGCTTCGCCTTCGACCACCACCGCGAGCAGGGCGCCCACTGGCAGGGTTTCGTCAGGCCTTGCCACGACGCGGCGCAGCACGCCGCTGAACGGCGCCTCGACGCTGCTGCTGATCTTGTCGGTCTCAACGTCCAGCACTTCATCGCCTTTATTGATGACGTCGCCTTCCTGCTTGAGCCAGGTGTCGACCCGGCCTTCGGTCATCGACAGCCCCCATTTGGGCATGGTCAGGGTATGGATCTGGCTCATGCGGCGCTCCTTTTGGCTTCGATCACCTTGCGCACGGCGGTTTCGATTTTCGTAGCGTCCGGTATGTACAGGTCTTCGAGTGCGTCCGAGAAGGGCACCGGTGTGTGGGGCGCGGTGACCATCTCGATCGGGCCCTTGAGGGCGCCGAAGGCCTTCTGCGCCACCAGGGCACTGATGTCGGTGGCCATGGAGCAACGCGGGTTGGCTTCGTCGATCACCACCAGCCGACCGGTCTTCTCGACGCTTTCAAGGATGCTGTCTTCGTCCAGCGGGCTGGTCGTGCGCAGGTCCAGCACTTCGCAGTCGATGCCCTGACGCGCCAGGTTGGCGGCCGCTTCCATGGCCACATGGACCATGCGACCGTAGGTCACCAGGGTCACGTCGTCGCCGTCACGCAGGAAGTTGGCCTCGCCGAACGGGATGCTGTAGACCTCCTCGGGCACCTCGCCCTGCAAGCCATAGAGCAACTTGTGCTCGCAGAAGATCACCGGGTCGTTGTCGCGGATCGCCTGGATCAACAAGCCTTTGGCGTCATAGGGCGAGGATGGGCAGACCACCTTCAGGCCGGGGATGTGGGTCCACAGGGAGGTGAGCATCTGCGAATGCTGGGCGGCGGCACGCAGGCCCGCGCCGTACATGGTGCGCATCACCAGGGGGGTGACTGCCTTGCCGCCGAACATGTAGCGGAATTTCGCCGCTTGGTTGAGGATCTGGTCCAGGCAGCAGCCAGCGAAATCCACGAACATCAGTTCGCACACCGGCCGCAGGCCTTGGGTCGCGGCGCCGACGGCAGCGCCCACGTAACCGATTTCCGACAAGGGCGCGTCCAGCACGCGGCCAGGAAACTGATGGTAGAGGCCCTTGGTGACGCCGAGCACACCGCCCCAGGCATCGTCCTCACCGGGGGCGCCGGCGCCGCCAGCCACGTCTTCGCCGATGATGAACACCGTGCTGTCGCGGCGCATTTCCTGCGCCAGCGCTTCGTTGATGGCCTGCTGGTAGCTGATCTTTCTTGCCATGGTGGTTCTCCTGTTGTTCTTGTAATCCGCAGCTCATGGGTAGGCGACGTAGACGTCGGTGAGCAGGTCGGCGGGCTGTGGCTTGGGATCGGACTTGGCACGGCGCACGGCGTCTTCGATCAAATCCTCGACGCGGGCGTCGATGGCATCGAGCTGGTCGTGGGTGAGCAGGCCGGCGTGGGTGGTCTTGTTGCGAAACTGCAGCAGGCAGTCGCGTTGTTCGCGCAGGTTCTTCACCTCGTCCGGGGCACGGTAGGTCTGGGCGTCGCCTTCGAAGTGGCCGTAGTAGCGGCTGAGCTTGACCTCGATCAGCGACGGACCTTGCCCTGCGCGGGCGCGCTCGATGGCCGCCCCCGCGGCCTCGTACACGGCGAAGAAATCAAATCCATCGATGGTCACGCCGGGCATGCCGAAGCCGGCGGCGCGGTCGGCAATGTGATCGCACGCCACCGACCAGGTCGACGCGGTGGCCTCGGCGTAGCCATTGTTTTCGGCGACGAAGATGCAGGGCAGGTTCATGATCGAGGCCAGGTTCATCGCCTCGAACACCGCCCCTTCATTGGAGGCGCCATCGCCGAAGAAGGCCACCGACACGTCATCGCGGCCCTTGATCTTGGCTGCCAGGGCAGCGCCAGCCACCAGTGGAGCGCCGGCACCGACGATCCCATTGGCGCCGAGCATGCCTTTTTCCAGGTCGGCGATGTGCATCGAGCCGCCCTTGCCGCCACAGACCCCGGTCTTCTTGCCGTAGATCTCGGCCATCATGCCGTACACGTCCACGCCCTTGGCGATGCAATGGCCATGGCCGCGATGGGTCGAGGCGATGCAGTCGCTGTCGCGCAGGTGGGCCATGACCCCGGCAGCAGAGGCTTCTTCGCCGGCATAGAGGTGGACGAAGCCAGGAATCTCGCCGGTGGCGAACTCCACGTGCAGGCGTTCTTCGAAGGCACGGATGGTGCGCATCACTTCATAGGCATGCAGCAATTGTTCGGAACTGAGGTGAGTGGACATCTTGTTGTTCTCCAGGGTTGTCTCAACACGGGTGTGCAGCGAAGTGCCGGTGATCGCGAGGGACCTCCAGCAGGTGATGGCGGGCGGCGTAGGCCAGCACGGCCTCGACATCGACCGTGAGGGGGCCGTTGGCATCGAGGGTCACGGTGGGGGTGTCGTGGGGGGCGAATTCGATCTCGCGCTCGCCATCGAGCGCCAGGGTGCCGCTGGCGAGGGTCAAGGGGTAGGCGACGCCGGGCTCCAGCGGGCCGCAGGCGTTGATGCCGCACGCTTGCAGCAGGCCAGGGGCCAGGGGCGCGAGTAGGGCCTGTTCGCTGTCGGCGTCCAAGTGCACCCAGGCGCCATGCCGGTCCTGGCGCGACACCGGGCACCATAATCCGCACAGGGCCGAGAGACCGATGGCGTGGGGTTCGGCGAAGCAGGCAAACACCTCGGCCAGGTCATCGCTGCGGCTCAGGGCGCGGGCGCCGATGAAGCGCTGGGGCGATACGGCGACCTCCACCAGCGCCCACTCGCACAGGCCCTGTTCGGGGACGTGCACCAACAGACGCTTGTTGCGGCGCAGGCCGATTCCGGCCGGGACTCGTCCACTGGCTTGCAGCCCTCCGGCCAGGCCCGCGCTGGTGGCCTCGCGCAGCTCGGGGAAGGCATTGTTGGTGCCGGTGGACAAGGTCAGCAGGGGTACGTCACCGGCCTCGGTGGCCACCGCCTTGTGAGTGCCGTCACCGCCGAGCACGGCGATCATCGCCACGCCGCGCTCGACCATGCGGCGGGTGGCCAGGCGCGTATCGGCCACGGTCTGGGTGAGCGGCAGGTCGAGTACTTCCAGGGCGGGCCAGTGTTGGCTGCGGGCGATCGGGCCGGCGCTGGCCTTGAGTACGGCGGCGGCGATGCCGGTCATGTCGGTTGGCAGCAGTACCTGGGCGATGCCGGTGGCGCCGAAGGCGGCGAGCAGGCGCTGGATAGCCGAGGCCTTGTCGGTACTCGAATAAAGCCCGGCGTTGGCGGTCAGGCGGCGCAAGTCGCGGCCGGAGGCTGGGTTGGCGATGATGCCGATGGTCGGGGCAGGTTGCGGCATGGCGCACCTCGGTTTCTTGTTTGCCAGTGCTTGAGCAAGCGCAGTGCCAGGTTGGCCTGGCTCGCCTGTAAGGCCTGTGGCAGAGCGTCTTCATGTTTCTCTGGCCGCGATTGGCGCAGTGCCGGGCGAGACGCCGGGTGCCAGCCAGGCCCGGACGCAGGCGAGACGCTGAGACGCAGCGTCTCAGGTCGGCCGATGATCACGCAGCGCTTGTCGGGCACGGCTTGCAGGCGCTTAATGGCCGCACAACGACAAGAACATGAGAACCGGAGGCCCAATGCTTGCCGCGAACTCCCGAGCCCATGTCGATTGCGTCAGCCGGGTGCTGAAGAACGCCGAGCGCCTGCCCCAGGCGCCGGTGCCGACGCTGATCCTCGACTCGTGGCGCCGCTCCATGGACCTGTACCGCCTTGATCCTGGATCCTTGCAGGGGCCGCGCATCCTGTCCCAGGCGGTGCTCAACGAGTGCCGTGAGCGTGCCGAGCTGTTCCTGCGCATTGCCAGCGACGCTGTGGCCCGCTTGCACGCGCAGGTGCGCGGTGCCGACTACTGTGTACTGCTCACCGACGCCCAAGGGCGCACCATCGACTATCGGGTCGAGTCGGCCATCCGCAACGACTGCCGCAAGGCCGGGCTGTACTTGGGCACGTGCTGGTCGGAAGGCGAAGAGGGTACCTGCGGGGTGGCGGCGGTGTTGACCAGCAAGGCGCCGATCACGGTGCACAAGCGCGATCACTTTCGCGCTGCGTTCATCGGCCTGACCTGCACGGCCGCGCCGGTGTTCGATCCGCAGGGGGAGTTGCTGGGCGTGGTGGATGTGTCTGCGTTGCAGTCACCGGACGACCGGCGCAGCCAGCACCTGATCCGCCAGTTGGTGGAGCAGACCGCACGCGAGATCGAAAACGCGTTTTTCATGCACAACGCCCAAGGCCACTGGGTGATGCGCGCCCACGGCACCCCCGGTTACGTGGAAAGCCAACCGGACTATCTGCTGGCCTGGGATGCCGATGGTCGCCTGCAGGCGATCAACAGCCTGGCTCGCCAGCGCCTGCTGGAGGGCCTTGGGCGGCTGCCGGTGCATATCGGTGAATTGTTCGACCTCGACCAACTGCGCGATGCCAGCGATGCCTGCGCCCAGCGCCTGCCTGGCTGGGGCGGGCTCTATGGCCGGGTGAGTGCACCCCAGCGCCGGGCCCGGCCAGCGGTGGTGCAGCCGGCCCAGGACACGCGCATCGAGCAGCACCTGCGCTTGGCCACGCGGGTGAAGGACTGCAACCTGGCCGTGCTGGTGCAAGGCGAGACCGGTGTGGGCAAAGAAGTCTTCGCCCGCCAGGTGCACCAGCAAAGCCTGCGCCGTGAAGGGCCTTTCGTCACCCTCAACTGCGCGGCGATCCCGGAAAACCTCATCGAGAGCGAACTGTTCGGTTATGTGGCCGGGGCCTTTACCGGCGCGTCGAGCAAGGGCATGCAAGGCCTTTTGCAGCAGGCCGATGGCGGTACGCTGTTTCTCGACGAAATCGGCGACATGCCCTTGAACCTGCAGACGCGTCTGTTGCGGGTATTGGCCGAAGGTGAAGTGGCGCCTTTGGGCGCGGCACGTCGCCAGCGGGTGGACATGCAGGTGATCTGCGCCACCCATCGGGATCTGGCTGCGATGGTGGCCGAGGGGCGTTTTCGCGAGGACCTGTACTTCCGCCTGGCCAATGCGCGCTTCGAGTTGCCACCGCTGCGCGAGCGGCACGACCGGTTGGGGTTGATTCATCGACTGTTGGCCGAGGAAGCCGCGGCCTGCGGCGTCGATGTGACACTGACGGACGCAGCGCTCGAAGCGCTGCTCACCTATCACTGGCCGGGCAACCTGCGCCAGTTGCGCCAGGTGCTGCGCTACGCCTGTGCGGTCTGCGATGGCGGGCAGGTGAGGCGCGAGGATCTGCCCGAAGCGGTGCGCGGCGTGGGTGCGACAGCTGCCGAGACGACCTGCGACCCTGCGCGCCAGTTGCTGCTCGACGCGTTGATTCGGCATCGCTGGAAACCGGCAGATGCGGCCAAGGCACTGGGCATCTCGCGGGCGACCCTGTACCGGCGTGTCCACGAGCACGGCATCGAGATGCCGAGGATGAAAGGCTGTTGAGGTATCGGTAGGCCTGTGCGCCATTCGCGGATGAACCTGCTCCTACCCGGTCAGCGCAGCCTCTGTGGGAGATTAGCCCTGGCGCAGTGTGTGGTGCTCGCTCCAATGCGATCTCGACGCATTACCCCCGAATCGGGGAATCGGCTGGGGAATCCTCCCCAGTCGGTGTTGAATGTCAGCTTAAGCCTTTGAAAAAACGATAAAAAATTTATGGCATGCCACTTGCTCCGGCTTTGCGCAGAACGTCTGTGTTTTCCGGAGGTGCAGCATGATGACCCCGTCGAAAGGCTCCGTCCTGACTTCACTGGCCCTGACCCTGCTGGGGTGGGGCGCGGTGAGCGAGGCTGCGGTGCAGTGCCAGCGCACGCTGGTGGCCAACGTAGTGGCACTGGATCAGCCGCTGATGTTCAACCGCCTGGGGGCACAGAATGCCAATGGAATGATCTTCGCCCTGCGCCAGGACGTGGTGGACGAACACCTGGTGCCGCTGAGCAACGGCGGGGCGGCGGTTCCCGGCAAGGTCACCTTGCGGCCGGACAAGCGTCCGCGGCCGATCGTGCTGCGGGTTGCGGCCGGTGACTGCCTGACAGTCAACCTGACTAACCTGCTGGCCTACCAGGCCAATCCCAACAAACATGGCTTCGATCCCGAAGACAACGTAGTCGAGGGCGAGCAAGCCCCGGAACTGGAAATCGAAAACCTCGAAGGGCCTGTGGCCGACGAGCAGGTCACCGACCGCTTCGTGGGCTTCCAGGTCAACGGTATGCAGGCGGTCAACGGCATCAGCGACATCGCCGCCAACACCGGCCGCAACGGCAACTTCCTGGTGGCACCGGGCAACACCCGCAGCTACACCCTCTATGCCGAGCGTGAAGGCGCGTTCGCCGCTACCAGCAAGGGCGCCACGTTCGGCGGCGAAGGCACGGCGGGCAATGTCTCCAACGGCCTGTTCGGCCAGGTGGTGGTGGTTCCCAAGAATGGGCGAACCTTTCGCAACACCCTGACCGAAGAGGAAATGCGCCTGGCCACCACCGGCCGCACCGCCACCGGCCAGCCGGTGATCGACTACAACGCCCGCTATCCACAGGTCGAGCCATGGATCGCCGAAGGCAAGGCGGGCAAGCCGATCATCGCGATGGTCGATGGCAACGAGATCCTCAGCAGCGAAACCGACGCCATCGTCATGGGCCCCAACCAGGACGGTAGTTTCCCGCCCTCGACCTACCCGCTGGAGTCCATCGGCAAGCGCAACCCGGCGCTGCCCAACCGGCTGGAAGCCTTCCGCGACTTCGCCTCGCAGTTCGCCGATGAAGTGGCCGGTACCCAGGCCTTCCCCGGTTACTGGGCGGACCCGGTGATGGGGCATGTGCTGGAGCCGACCCGTGATTCGTTCATGATCAACTACGGCTCCGGCGGCATGGGCGCCGAGGTGATCGCCAACCGCCTGGGCGTGGGGCCGATGCATGACTGCCTGTCCTGCGCCTACGAGGAATTCTTCCTCAGTGCCCACACCGTGGGCGACGTCGGCACCTTGGTGGATGTCCCGGCCAACGTTGGCCTGGAGCACATCCGCCCCGGCGAGACGCCGCCGGCCAATGCGGTCGGGGTCAAGGCCACCATGGCCCTGTACCCCTCGGAGCCGGCCAACGTGCACCACAGCTACATCGGTGACTTCACCAAATTCCGCAATACCCACAATGGCCATGAGCAGCACATCTTCCACCTGCACGGCCACCAATGGCTGTTCAACCCCAACGACGACAACTCCGACTACATCGATGCCCAAGGCATCGGTGCCGGTGGCGGCTATACCTATGAAATCGCCAACGGGGGCTCGGGTAACCGCAACCGGGTGGCGGGCGATGCTATCTATCACTGCCACTTCTATCCGCATTTCGCCCAAGGCATGTGGGCTATGTGGCGGGTGCACGATGTATTCGAGCAGGGCACCCGCCTGGCCGTGAGCGGCGAAGGCGAAAATGGCTTCCATACCGTGCCTTTCGGCCTGCGCAGCGGCAAGCCGGCAGCAGGCGCGCGGGCGTTGCCGGATGGCGAGATCATTGCCGGCACGCCGATTCCGGCCATCGTGCCGCTACCCGGCAAGGCCATGGCGCCGATGCCTGGCAAAGTCACCGTGGTGCCGAAGCTGGCCGAGACCCTCGTGGCAGAGCAGGACGACGATGACGAACCTGAAGCGGGCGATGACGATCATCCGCAGGAAACCAACGCGCCGCGTGCCGTGGGGTCCCTGGCCCTGGTCGATCGCAGCGAGAGCAATCGCAACGCCGATGGCACCCTGAAGAACCCCGGCTATCCGTTCTGGGTCGGGGGCATGGAGAGCAGTGTCGGCCAACGTCCGCCGACCCCGCCGCTGGACATGCTCGACCCGGCCCTGGCCCGTCAGCTCAAGGACAGCGGCAAGGCCCTGTGGGCCAACCTCGACCCCAACCAGGTCGACGGCTGGAACGGTGGCCTGGGCCGCCATGCGCTGGACGGCGTCTCCGCAGGCGGCGAAGCCGAGATCACCACCACCAAGCTGGACTTCTCCAAGTCGGTGCAAAAGGCCAAGCCGATCTACCTGCCGGAAGAAGGCACCGACGTCGAACAGGCTGCCATGCAGTTCCATGCCAAGGCCGAGCATCCCAGCTATGCGCTGATGCTCGGCAGCGCGCCGGTACCGCGCAACTTCCGCACCAACGGTGCCTTGCCCACGGCCGGCGCGCCGTACTACGAGCCTTGCATGGATGACCGCGGCAAGCGCCTGACCCAGTCCTCAGGCGTGGGCGAGTTCATCAGCGGCGAAAGTCTGGGCGCCATGAGCTTCCGTGGCAGTTCCACCTTCACCGCCGACCGTCCGCGCATCTACAAGGGCGCCAACATCCAGTTCGACGCGGTGTACAACAAGGTCGGCTACCACTTCCCGCAGGCGCGCATCATCGCCCTGTGGGAGGACGCGTGGCCGGTGATCACCAAGCAGCGCCCACCGGAGCCGCTGGTGATGCGCATGAACACCTTCGATTGCACCATGTACCAGCACACCAACCTGATCCCGTCGTTCTACGAGATGGACGACTACCAGGTGCGCACCCCGACCGACGTGATCGGTCAGCACATCCACCTGCCCAAGTGGGACCTGACCGCTGCCGACGGCTCGGCCAACGGCTGGAACTATGAAGACGGCATCCTCTCGCCCGGCAGTGTGGTCGAACGTATACAGGCCATCCGCAGCTTCAACGGCTGTACCGAGGGCGATCCACGCGACGGCACCGACACCTGCCCGAAAGCCAAGCAACACCCGTACTTCGGGCGCTTCGGTCGGGCCGATTGGCTGGGCGCGCGTACCGCCATGCAGCGTTGGTTCGCCGACCCTTTGATCAACGTGCATAACGTCGACCGGGGCCTGGGCACCATCTTCACCCACGACCACCTCGGCCCATCGACCCACCAGCAACTGGGCCTGTACGCCACGGTGCTGGCCGAGCCTGCCGGCTCGACCTGGTACCACGCCGAAACGGGCGAAAAGCTGTACAACCCGGCCACACGCCAGGATGGCGGGCCGACCTCGTGGCAAGCGGTGATCCAGACCGGCGATCATGACGGTGACGGTAAGAATGACAGCTATCGCGAGTTCTTCCTGGAGTACAGCGACTTCCAGCATGCCTATGAAGCGGGCGTGTATGTGGGGGCAGGCCCGGACGGCAAGCCTGACGGCCAGGCTTATCCGGCCACGGCTGACAGCTTCCGCTACGCTATCAACCCGCCTGTGCGGCAGAAGGCCTCCAACCTGCTCGAAGCGATCGTCGAGTCGCGCGGCGGGCTGGCCCCAGGCTGCCCAAGCCGTCCGTGCCCGCAGGCGATCTCGGTGGATGACCCTGGCATGTTCGTCGTCAACTACCGCAACGAACCACTGGCCTTGCGCGTGTTCGACCCGAACAAGGTCGGCCCGGATGGCAAGCGCGGCATGCAGGCCGACGGCATGGCCGGCGACCTGGCCTACGCCATGCAAAGCCGCACCGACCGCGCCATCCCGGCGATGAACCTGGCACCCTCGGCGATCACCTCGGCGGTCGGGCCGACCGGCGGCACCACGCTGTTTCCGCCGCACATCAACCAGGGCACCGAGCCGGGCGACCCGTTCACCCCGATGCTGCGCACCTATTCGGGTGACAACGTGCGGCTGCGCATGCATGCCGGTGGTCATGAGGAGGAGCACAACATCACCCTGCACGGCGTGAAATGGCTGCAGAACGGCTCTGGCTTCGGCAACAGCTCCAACTCGGGCTGGAAGTCGTCGCAAATGATCGGGATTTCCGAGCAGCTGGGCTTCATGGCGCCGGTGTCGATGATCTCCAGTTCCGCCGCCACCAACGGTGACTACCTGTACTCCCTCGATGCGGCGCTGGAGGGTTACTGGAACGGCATCTGGGGCCTCATGCGCAACTACACGGCCCAGCGCGCGGACCTGTTCGCGCTGCCGAACAACCCGCAACCGGTGGCCATGCGCAACACCGTGGCGTTCGACGGCATCTGCCCGAAAACCACGGCCAACGCCAATGGCATCGGCAGCCGGCCGACGGTCAAGCGCAGCTATGAAGTGGTTGCGGCTTTGGCCAACGACATCCTGGAGAACCGCAACGGGGTCAGCATCGCCGACCCGGCCGGTATCGGCCAGCATGTCGGCGGCCCGCTCAAGGCCAACGGCGGCACGTTGGTGTTCAACAGCCGTCGGACCAGCATCCCACTGGTGTCTGGGGTCGATCCGGAAGATGGCGAGACCTTCACCATCGGTGGCCATGCCGCACCGCTGCATGACCCGACCGCGATCCTGTACGTGCGCAAGGCCGACCTGGACCCGACCACCGGCAAGCTCAAGGCTGGCGTCCCAGTGGAGCCGCTGGTGCTGCGCGCCAATTCCGGCGACTGCATCAGCATCACCCTGGAGAACCGCCTGCCGATGGTCATGCCGGATCTGGCAAGCACCGCGGTCATGCATGGGGTGGTCAAGCGCGATCGCAACGCCAGCGAAGGCTCCACCGCGTTCAACAACAACCAGATGCGGCCATCGAGCCACGTGGGCCTGCACGCCCAGCTGCTGGCCTACGACATCACCAAGTCCGACGGTGCCAACGTTGGCCTGAACCCGGTGCAGACCGTACCGCCACGCGTGGGCACCAGTGGCGCCTACCCCAGCAAGGTGTACCAGTTCTATGCCGGGCACCTGGAGCGCGAAGGCAAACCGGTGCTGCAGTTGGGCCGCACGGTGGACAACATCAACACCACGGCCATCGAGTTCGGCGGCCTCAACCTGACCCCGGCGGATGTGATCAAGCAGCCGCAAAAAGGTCTGGTCGGCGCCATGAGCATCCTGCCCCAAAGCGCGACCTGGACCGAGGACACTGCCAGCCGTGCCCAGGCCACCGTCAAGGTCACTGGCCAGCCGGACTACCGCGACTTCGTCACGGTGTGGCAACGCTCGCTGAACATGCGCTGGGCCGATGGCCGGCCAGTGGAGGGCATCAACACCGAGGGCAATGGCGCAGCGGGCGACCCGCAGGACAACGGCAACATGGCCGTCAACTACAAGACCGAGCCTTTGTGGCTGCGCTTTGGCATGGCGCCTGACTCGCCGTTCGGCCGTGCCGATGGCTTGGGCTTTGGCGATGTGCCCAACGCCCATATGGCCTACAGCAACGATCTGGTCGGTGGCGACCCGCAGACCCCGGTGCTCTGGGCCAAGCCCGGCCAGCCGCTGCGCAACCACATCCTCATGCCCAGCGGTGGCAGCCGCGGCATGATCTACCAGCTCGATGGGCACCTGTGGCCACTGCACGCTCACCAGGCGGAGAAGAGCGACGTCAATGGCTACCCCATGGGGTTGCCTGGCATCGGCTCGGTGCGCTTTGGCTACAACCCGATGGCGATGTACATCGGCGCCCAGGAAAGCGTGCTGCCGGCCGCGCACTTCAGCTTCATGCTGCCCAGCGCAGGCGGCGCCAACGGCGTGCCGGGCGACTACCTGTTCCGCGACTACGGGGCCTACGGCAACCTTTCCGGGCTGTGGGGGATTTTGCGGGTCACCAATGAAGCCCCGCCGGCCACCGCCCCGGCACAATGAGAAGAGGGGGAGCGCGCATGAACAAGAAGACTCGTCCCGCCTACCTGGGGTTGATGGTGGGGTTGACATTGATCGGCCTGGGTCTGGCCTACGACAAGCTGTGGTGCGACCCGCGCGAGCTGCTGCAGGAGCAGGCCGATCCCCAGGGCCTGCACCGGCTCAGCCGGGACGGCGTGACCGTGGAGTTCGAGGCGCGCCCCCTCGATGGCGGCGAACTGCGCGAGGGCAACTTCGCCAACATCCGCTTCAAGGTCAGCGACCAGACCAGCGGCCAGCCGCTCTCGGGGATGGCCCCTGGCGCCTGGCTGGACCCGGCCCAGTCGGCGCCGCCCGGCGATCGCCAGAGCAGCTGCAAGGCGCGGGTGGCGCTGTTTCTCAAGAGCAGCATCGGCGCGCGGCCCTTGCTGGATCTGAACAGCTACTTCCTGCTGGTCCTGAACAAGGATGCCAGCCTCACGGTCATCGACCCCACCGTTTCGGTGGGCGGGGTCACCAGCACGCTGGCGCGCATCGACCTGCCGGGCCGGCCGATGGACTGGGTGGCCACCGGCGATGACCGGCAGGTGTTCGTGTCCATGCCCGAGCGCAACCAGGTGGCGGTGATCGACACCGAGACCTTCACCCGCGTGGCCACCCTGGAGGCGGGCGAGCAGCCGCTGCGGGTGGCCTTGCAGCCGGACCAACGCCGGCTGTGGGTGGGCAACAACAGCGACGATCCGGCCAAGGGTGGGGTGACGGTAATCGATGTGCCCAGCCGCACCATGCTCAAGACCTTCGCCACCGGCTCCGGGCATCACGAGATCGCCTTTAGCAGCGACTCACGCTACGCCTTCGTCAGCAACCGCGATGCCGGCACCCTGAGCATCATCGACATCGCCGACATGCGCCTGGCCAAGACCCTGCCGGTGGGCCCCCATCCGCTGTCGGTGGCCTATTCGGCGCTGTCCCAGGCGGTTTACGTGGCCGATGGCAAGGAAGGCACGGTGCGGGTGATCGACGCCCGCAGCCACCAGCTGCGCAACACCGTCAAGGCTGAGCAGGGCCTGGGGCCGATGCGTTTCAGCGAGGACGGTCGCTACGGCATCGTGCTCAACACCCTGGAAAACCAGGCCCTGGTGATCGACGCCAGCAACGATCAATTGATTCACCGCCTCCCGGTCGCGGCCGAGCCGTACCAGCTGACCTTCACCAAGGGCTATGCCTACGTGCGCGGCCTGGCCTCGCCGAAAGTCAGCATGATCAACTTGGCCAGCCTGGGGGCCGGGCGTGAGCCGATCATCCAGGGCTTCGAGGCCGGCCCCGCCGCGCCACGCCAGGCAGGCGATTTGCCGTTGGCACAGGGGCTGACCGTGGCCCGCGACGACAACTCAGTATTCGTGGTCAACCCGGTGGACAACACCACGTACTTCTACGCCGAGGGCATGAACGCCCCGATGTCGGGCTACAACAACCGTGGGCACCAGGCCCGCGCGGCGATCGTGGTCGACCGCAGCCTGCGCGAAATCGCCCCGGGGGTATACGGCTCGACGGTGAAACTGCCGGCGGCAGGCACCTTCGACGTGGCGTTCCTGCTCAACCAGCCGCAGATCATCCACTGCTTCAGCACCCAGGTCTCGGCAGCGCCGGACGCGGTCAAGCGCAAAGGGGTGCATGCCGAATTCCTGGGTAACGAGCAGCCTGCATTGCAAAACACTGCCTATATCGCCCGCGTGCGCATCCTCGGGGACGACGGTGAGCCACGCCTGGGCCTGCGTGACCTGAGCCTGCGCTACTTCCTGGCGCCTTCGTCGATGCCGCGCAGCCTGCCGCTGCAAGAGATGGGGGATGGTGTTTACCAAGGATCGCTGCAACTGGCCGAGACGGGCGCCTGGTACCTGCACGTGCAGTCGCCGACCTTGGGCCGCAAGTTCGCCGAAGAGAACTACACCAGTCTGCGCGTCCTGCCGGCCGCCGTACCTACCGCTTCCCACGTGGAACCCAGGAGTGTGAGATGAACGCCAAGCTCGCCTGCAATCTGCTTGCCCTGAGCCTGCTGCTCGGAGGCGAGCACGTCCTGGCCCACGCCGGGCATGACCACAGCGGCCATGCCGAGCAACCGCCGGCAGCCCGTCAGGAGAAGGCCAGCGTGCGCTTTGCCGACGTGTCGTTGCTCGACCAGAACGGCATGCCGGTGCGCCTGGAGAAGGACCTGGTGGGCGACCGCCTGGTGGTCATGGGCTTCATCTACACCCGTTGCACCACGGTCTGCCCGGTGGTCTCGTCGATCATGTCCAAGGTCCAGCAGCAGTTGGGTGGACGTGTGGGCCAGGAGATCCAGCTGGTATCGATCAGCGTCGACCCCCAGCGCGATGATTCCAAGCGCTTGCTTGGCTACGCCAAGGCATTCCAGCGTGGCCCGGGGTGGAGCTGGTTGACTGGCTCGTCCTATGCCATCACCGAGACGCTCAAGGGCCTGGGCAGCTTCAGTGCCGACCTGAGCCAGCATCCACCATTGATCCTGGTCGGTGACGGGCGCAGCGGCCATTGGACCCGCTACTACGGCTTTACCGATCCGGCCGTGCTGATCAGCGAAATCAACCGCCTCAGCGCTCGCCGTGTGCACGCCAAGAGCACCGCCATCGCCGGTGGGCCGGACAGCCAGGAGGTGCAGCCATGAGCAGCTCGACGATTCGCCGCGTCGGCATGCGGGGCCTGGATTGGCTGACCCTGGTCGGCTGCCTGTGGATCCTCGCTTCGGTGGCCGTGGCCCATGACGGCGGCCATGACGGCCAAGCGCCGAGCGCGCCCCAGCCACAGCCCGCGCCCCAAGCGATGAGCAGCGGTGGCGGCACCCGCGATGCGCAGACCTGGTTCACCGACACCGTGCTCAAGGACCAGAACGGGCGTGAGCTGCGCTTCTACAGCGATGTGCTCAAGGACAAGGTGGTGATGCTCAACGTCATCTTCACCCACTGCAACGACGCCTGCCCCCTGATCACCCGCAAGCTGCGCGAGGTACGCGAAGCCATGGGCCCTGAGCTGGCCGGGCAGGTCACCTTCGTGTCCATCAGCAGCGATCCGCTCAACGACACCCCCGAGGCGCTCAAGGCCTTTGCCCAGAAACAAGGCGCGGATGGACCGAACTGGCTGTTCCTGACTGGGGACAAGGCCAATGTCGACCTGGTGCTGGGGCGTCTCGGGCAGTTCCTGCCCAGCCCCGAGCAGCACTCTACCCAGTTGATCGCCGGCGACGTGGCCGGCAAACGTTGGAGCAAGATCCGGCCCGACGCACCGCCCGTTGCCATCGCCCAGCGCATGCAAGTGCTGGCCCAGCCCCTGGCGGGACGGTGAGTGCCATGCGCCTTCTGCCCCTGGTGGTGTGGCTCGGCCTGTTCGCGAGCCACACGGCGCTGGCCTTGGACCTGACCGAGCAGGAGCAGGCGGGCAAGCGCTTGTACCGCGAAGGGGTGTCCAGCAGCGACGCGCAGTTGATGGCCCGGGTGGGCGCCAGCGACATCAGTGTGCCGGCCAGTGTGCTGCCGTGTGCCAGTTGCCATGGCAACGATGGCCGTGGCCGCGCCGAAGGCGGGGTACGCCCGCCGAGCCTGGATTGGCAGCGCCTGGCGTTGGGGCAGGGCGAGCGTGAGGCCAATGGCCGACGCTACCCGGCCTATGCCGAAGCAACGCTGGCGCGTGCCGTCGGGCAAGGCATCGACCCTGCAGGCAACCGCCTGGACCCGGCCATGCCACGTTTCGAATTGACCCTGGCCGACCAGCGCAACCTCACCGCCTACCTCAAGCGCCTGGGCCAGGAACGCGACCCAGGCGTGGAAGAGCACATCCTGCGTCTGGGCACCTTGCTGCCGGCCAGCGGGCCGCTGGCCGAGGCGGGCAGGGTGGTGCGCGCAGTGCTGGAGGACGGCCTGGCGCAACTCAACCAGCAGGGCGGGCTGCACGGTCGGCGGCTGGAGCTGGTGGTGCTAGACCCGGGTCATACGCCCGCCAGCGCCGAACAGGCCCTCGAGCGTTTGCTCGACGACGCGCAGGTCTTCGCCCTCATCGCGCCGTTGGCGCCGATGCTCGACGCGCGTCTGGGCAGCGCACTCGAACAACGTGGCGTGCCGCTGGTCGGCAGCTCCCCTGGCAGTGTCGGCAGTGCGCAGATCTTCGATCCGTTGCCAAGCCTGCCCGAGCAATTGCAGAGCCTGGCCGGTTTCGCCCGTGACCGCCTGGGCGTGGGGCCTGACGGGCTGCGGGTGATCTATGCCGGCAGCGAGCAGGCGGCACCTGCCGAGGCGCTGCGCCAGCGACTGCTCGCCGCCGGCTGGACGCCGGGGCCGGTGCAAGTCTTCGCGGGGCAGGCGGTGGAGGGCGAGGGCGTCGTCTTCCTGGGGCGCGCCCAGGCGTTCGGCGAGTTGGCGCAGGCGCAGCAGGCCGCAGGCCGCAAAGCCTACCTGTTCGCGGCCTCGAGCCAGGTCGCAGGTGCCCTGGCGGGGTTGTCTGCCGACTGGTCGCAGCGGCTGTTCCTGGCCTATCCCTTCACGCCCCAGGACTGGACCGAGCAAGGGCGGGCCGCGCTCAACGGGCTGCGTCAGCGCCAAGGGCTCGATGGTCGCCAGGCGGCGTTGCAGGTCAGCACCCGCTGCGCGCTGCTGCTGATGGCCGAGGCCCTTAGACAGGTAGGGCGGGACGCTAGCCGGGAGCAGTTGGTGCGAGCCCTGGAGGGGCTGCATGACCTGGACACCGGCCTCACGCCGGCGCTGGGATTCGGCCCCGGCCGGCGTCAGGGCCTTGCCGGTGCCCACGTGGTGGCGGTGACGCTGCCTGGCCCGCAGTTCCAGACTGTCGCTGCGTACAAGCCACTGCCGCTTACCCCTTGAAGGAGGTCGTCATGCGCATCGTGTTGCTGTGTCTGCTCCTGGGGTTCGCGCCGTTGGGTCAGGCGGACGTCGCCGTGGCGAGGGTCAATGGCGTCGAGATCAGCAGCATGCGCCTTGAGCGCTACTTTGCCGAATACCTCCAGGATCAAGGTCGACCGGTCGCCAGTATACGCAGCCCGAGCCTGTACAAGCGCTTGCGCGACCAGGCCCTGGACGAGCTGATCGACAAGGAGCTGCTGTGGCAGGAGGCCCAGCGCCGTGGCGTGGTCGTCAGCGAGGAGAGCGTATCGGCCCGTCTCGCTGAGCTGGAGCGGGCCTTCGGCAGCGCTGCGGTGTTCGAGCAACGTCTTGCCGAGGCCGGCTTCGATAGGACTGAGTACGCCGACTACACTCGTCACGAGATGGCCGCGCAGCAACTGTACGCCCAGATGACCGCCACCGATGAGCCCACCCCAGAGCAGGTCGAAGCCTTCTATCAGGCAAACAGGGAAAGATTGCAACGGATGCAGAACCAAAGTACCAATACCTTAGTCGAACGAGAGCAGGGTCTGGCCTTGGCCAGGCTCGCGCTCGTGGACGAAATGCAGGCCCAGGCCCGCCAGTCGGTGCGTAAGCGCTTGCGCGAAGGTGCGAAGGTCGAGCTTGCCGACTGAATGTGAGAGGCCGCTTGCACATTGCGCTGCCACGGGCTTGCCCGGCAGGGGGTTTTCCCCAATGCTGGGGGTAAGCGATCGGGCAAAGTGCCATCAACTTCCCCGCAAGTGGGGGAGCCGGTCCTCGCCTGGATTGAGTGATACCGCAAAATCAACGACTTACAGTGGTGCGACATGACTATTCACGCCTGGCACGAAGGATGCTCAAGCCTGTACAAGGCCGAACTCCAGAGACCGGGCAACCGGGAAGTTCTTGGGAGTCGACCTTGGTGAACAGAGTATTGGTAGTCGATGACGAACAGACCCTTGCGCAGAACCTGCAGGCCTACCTGCAAGCGCAAGGCCTGGAAGTCCATGTCGCCCACGACGGTATCAGTGGCATTGCCCAGGCACAGGTCCTGGCACCGGATGTGATCGTACTGGATTACCGCTTGCCCGATATGGAGGGGTTCGAGGTCCTGGAGACCGTGCGCAGGAGCATGCAGTGCCATTTCGTGCTGATCACCGCCCACCCGACCGCCGAAGTCCGTGAGCGGGCCGCGGCACTCGGTGTCACCCATGTCCTGTTCAAGCCGTTCCCATTGGCGGAACTGGCCCGCGCAGTCGCCGACCTGACCGGCCCACAGCACCAGACTCGGACAGCGGATACACAGGCCGAGGGGTTCGTCGAACGACGCCAGAACAGGAACCAGACGTTCCCCCTGCAGATGTACGATGGCAGCTGGGTACTGGCCGACCGCCGACGCAACGGCGTGAAACCGCCCACACCTGACGACGAACTGCTCACCGGGGAATAGCGGCGCCCGCGGCCACCCCGGCAACCCCGAGCCAGCCTGCGACGCGCCCCTGAGCGGAGTCGCAGGCCATGTCAGACGTCGTCGATACAGCCCAAGCACCCCAGCCTGTACAGGGTCCTTCGCGGGTAGACCCGCTCCCACAGGATCTCCATTGCCTCCAGGCGCGCACTGAGCCTGTGGGCGATGCACCACGGATTGGTGCCTACCCCCGCGAACTGCTGGTCCAGGCCCGCCTGCAAGCCGGTGACGAGCGCCTGCTCAGCTGCCTGGTGCGCCTTGCCGGCGACGACGCCGCCACCTTCACCCAACGCCTGGGCGCCACCCTCCATTACCCCGTACTCGACAGCCAGGCACTGTTCGCCAGCACGCCGCTGTTCGAGCAGGTCAGCCTGGCACAGTGCCTCAAACGCGAGTTCATCCTGGTCCAGCACCAAGGCCAGGCCGTCGGCGTGTTCGCCGACCCCTTCGACAATACCCGCCTGGCCTGGATCGACGATTGCCTGCAGGGCGCGCCGCTGTACCTGGCCCATGCCGCCGACATCGCCGCCTTCCTGGCCCGCCAGGAGGAGAGTTTCCATGCCGTCGACGCCCTGGAGCACGATGCCGAGCCCGGCACCGAGACCGATCCGCTGCAGCGTCTGTCGCTGACCAGCATCAGCGAGGACCAGAGCAAGGTGGTCAAGCTGGTCAACTCGACCCTCTACGACGCCCTCAAGCAGCATGCCAGCGACATCCACCTGAGCATGACCGGCCAGGGGCTGACCATCAAATACCGCATCGACGGCGTGCTCAACGGTGCCGGCAAGGCCAGTGGCAGTGCCTTCGCCGACCAAGTGATCTCGCGTATCAAGGTCATGGCCGAGCTGGACATCGGCGAAAAGCGCGTGCCCCAGGATGGCCGCTTCAAGGTCGCGGTGGGCGAGCGTCAAATCGACTTCCGCGTCTCGATCATGCCGAGCATCTTCGGCGAAGACGCCGTGCTGCGGGTACTGGACAAACAGGACTTGTCCGACCGGGTCAGCGGGGTGCAGTTGCAGGCCCTGGGCTTTGCCGACCACACCCTGGTGGCCCTGCGCCGCCTGGCCGCCGAGCCCTACGGCATGATCCTGGTGACCGGCCCCACCGGCAGCGGCAAGACCACCACGCTCTACGCGATGATCAGCGAGATCAACCACGGCGTGGACAAGATCATCACCATCGAAGACCCGGTCGAGTATCAATTGCCGGGTGTGCTGCAGATTCCAGTCAACGAGAAGAAGGGGCTGACCTTCGCCCGGGGTCTGCGCTCGATCCTGCGTCATGACCCGGACAAGATCCTGGTCGGCGAGATCCGCGACCCGGACACCGCCCAGATCGCCGTGCAATCGGCCCTGACCGGGCACCTGGTGTTCACCACCATCCACGCCAACAACGTCTTCGATGTGATCGGCCGCTTCAGCCAGATGCAGGTCGACCCCTACAGTTTCGTCTCGGCGCTCAACGCCGTGCTGGCCCAGCGCCTGATTCGCCTGGCCTGCCCGCATTGCGCGGTCCACGCCGAGCCGGATGACGAAACCCTGGCCGCCTCGGGGCTCACCCGTGAAGGCGTGGCTGGATGGACCTTCGTTCGCGCCCAGGGCTGCGGCCAGTGCCGTGGCAGTGGTTACCGCGGACGCAGCGCCATCGCCGAATTGCTCCACCTGGATGACGACCTGCGGCAGATGATCGTCGAGCGCCGGCCCCTGTCGCAGATCAAGTCGCTGGCTTGCCAGCGGGGTCTGCGTCTGCTGCGCGCCTCTGCCCTGGACCTGGTCCGCGAGGGCCGTACCACGCTTGAGGAGATCAACCGTGTCACATTTATCGCTTGATCGCTATTGCGCCGTGCTCGGCGCCGAGGGTGTCGGCCTGGGTCGCTGGCACGCCAACCAACATCAGTGGCTGGGCAGCCGCGCCTTCACCTGCGATCCCGCCCAACCGGCCTGGGCACCGGCACTCGAGGCCCTGGGCGAATTGCTCGCCGAACATGCGCCACGGCGGGCCCAGTTGCGGTTGCTGCTGTCGGCGCGCTACAGCCGCTTCTGCCTGGTGCCCTGGAGCGACGCCATCGGCCATCCGCGTGAGCTGGACGCCTACGCCCGGGCCTGCTTCGAGAACCTCTACGGTCAGCCGCTGGACGACTGGCGCATCGTGCTCTCGCCGGAGCCGGCAGGGGCTTCGCGCATCGCCACGGCCTTGCCCGAAGCACTGCTGCAGGCTCTGCAGGCACTGGGCCGGGAAAGCCGCCTGAGCCTGCGCTCGGTCCAGCCTTATCTGATGGCCGCCTATAACCGCTGCTCGGCGCAACTGGAGGAGGGCGATTTTCTTTTCGTGCTCGCCGAGCCACGGCGCAGTGTGCTGCTGCTGGCCGCTGGGGGGGCCTGGCAACAGGTATTGGCCCAAGGCTGCGCCGACAACGACCAGGCGCTGCAGGCGCTGATCGAGCGCACCTGTGAGCTGTACGGCGAGCACCTGCCCAGGGTCTACCTGCATGCGCCGGGGCGAGGGGATGTGCCGCGGTTGGCCGCCGTGCAACTGTGCCAGCCGGCAGGCGACAGCGATCCGCTGTGCGCCATGTGGCGGGCGGTGGCTTGACATGCGCCGCCTCGATCTGGAATTCCAGCCAGCCCCCGGCAGCCCGATCGCCTGGTCGCTGTTGACCCTGGGATGCGCCGTACTCGCAGCGATGCTGCTGATCGAGCAGCACTTGCAGGACGAACAGGCGGACCTTCAGGCCCGGGTCCATCTGCTCGAGCAGCAGCTGGGGCGCCGCCCGGTCAGCGCCGCCCCCCTGAGCAGCGCCGCCAGCCGCGAGCAGGCCGAACAACTGGCGCAGATGCGCAGCGTCTCGCAGCAACTGCAACGGCCCTGGCAGCAACTGTTCGCCATGCTCGAGGGCATGCCCCAGGAAGACGTGGCACTGCTGAGCCTGACTCCCGATGCGCGCAAAGGCCAAGTCCGTATCGCTGCCGAAGCCCGCAACCTGGAAGCCATGCTCCAGTACCACCAGCGCCTGGAGCGCAGCGAGGAGCTGCGCGATGTCTCGCTGCTCAACCATGAGGTGGTGACCGGCCAGCCCGAGCATCCGGTGCGCTTCAACCTGACCGCGACCTGGGAGACCGGCCATGCGCGTCCCTAGTCTGATTCTCCATGAGCGCCTTGCACGCCTGGGCCGTGTCGGGTGCGCCGCAGTCGCCGTCGGCACCCTGGCGCTGTTGGTCGGGGTCACCTGGGTGCTGCCGCAATGGCAGGCCGTGCGGGAACTGCGGGCCAGCGAGGCGGACGCGGCGGTGCAGGTGCAACGGGTCAAGCGCGGCGAGCTCAAGGTGGCGCTTCAGCCTGAGCAGCAGGCGCTGGACAGTCTGCGTCAGCAACTGCCTGGACAACCCCAGGCCAGTGAGCTGATCGAGCGCCTGTATCACCTGGCCAGCGCCGAGCGCATCAGCCTGGCGCGTGGCGAGTACGCCCTGGGCGTCGACCCGAAAACCCAGCTGGCGCGCTACCAGATCGTGCTGCCAGTGCGCGGCAGCTATCCGCAGATCCGCGGTTTTCTCCAGGCGCTGCTCGGCCAGGTACCGACCTTGGTGCTCGAGGACCTGGAGCTGCAGCGCAAACGCATCGGTGAGCGCGAGCTCAACGGTCGTCTGCGCATGACCCTTTACCTGTCGAGGTCGTGATGAACACTCAACGCGCGGTGATGTGGGTCGGCTTTCTCGGGCTTTCAGGCGCTCTGGCCTGGGCGCCAGGGCACTGGTTCGGCGAGCAAGACGGTGTCGAGCCCTTCGCGGGTAAGCCTGCGCCCACGACAACCAGCGCCCGCACAGCACCTGTGGCAGCGGATTTGCCCGCGAAAGGAAAAGCAAAGGCCTCGACAGACCTGTTCCCGGCCCAGCAATGGACCGCGCCAAAAACCATGGCCACCGTCACCGAGCAACCCGTTGCCCCGGCGCCGGTGGTGGAGGCCGCACCCACCGCCCCGGTGTTGCCTTTCCAGTTCGTAGGCCGCCTGGGGGATCGCGACGACCTGCAGGTGTTCCTGCAGAACGGCGAGAAACTCTATGTCGTGCGCCAGGGCGATGTCATCGAACACACCTACCGCCTCGACCGGATCTCGGCCACCGAGCTGGACCTGGTCTACCTGCCTTTGCACCAGTCACAGACATTGTCTGTCGGGAGCGCACCATGAAGCCTTCGAAGTTGTGCAAGCCTGCTCCGTTCATGATGCTGGCTTTGTGCGTGGCCCTGGCGGGCTGCGGCTCCAGCGGTACGCGCAAGGACAGCGCCGAGCTGATGAAGGAGGGCCAGTACGAGGCGGGCATCGCCATGCTGGAAGACGCGCTGCGTGAAGACCCGCGCGATACCGAGCTGAACATCGCTCTGGCCCATGGTCGCCAGCAGGCTGTCGAAGCGCTGCTGACCCAGTCCGACGCCGACCGCATCCGCCATGACTTCGCCAGTGCACGCATGGGCTATGGCCGGGTCCTGACCATCGAGCCGAACAACCGTCGCGCCCAGGAAGGCATTCGCCAACTGGAGCTGGTGCGCAACCTCGACGAACGTGTGGCCATGGGCCAGGCCGCGCTGCGCCAGGGCGATCTGTTCGGTGCCGAACGCTACATGCGCGATGTGCTGCGCCTGGATCCGCAGAACCAGAAGGGCATTGCGCTGCGCAGCGACATCGAAAACGTTCAGGCGCGCACCGCGCAGCCGTTCCCGCAGTTGCGCAGCAAGCTGGAGCGGCCGGTGACCCTGGAGTTCCGCGACGCCAATCTCAAGACCATCTTCGAGGTGCTGTCCCAGGTCGCCGGGATCAACTTCATCTTCGACAAAGACCTGCGCCCGGACATGAAAACCACCATCTTCGTGCGCGATGTGCGCATCGAAGACGCCGTGGCCCTGCTGCTGGAGCAGAACCAACTGCACCAGAAGATCGTCAACGACAACACCTTGCTGATCTACCCCGATTCCCCGCAGAAGACCAAGGACTACCAGGAACTGGTCATGCGCACCTTCTATCTGACCAGCATCGACGCCAACACCGCGTTGAACATGGTCAAGACCATGCTCAAGACCCGTGATGTGTTCGTCGATGAACGCCTGAACACCCTGACCATGCGCGATACACCCGATGCCATCCGCATGGCCGAGAAGCTCTTGCAGTCCCAGGACCAGTCCAACCCGGAGGTGGTGCTGGAGGTGGAAGTGATGGAGGTGGCCCGGTCACGCATCCTCGACCTGGGCCTGCAATGGCCCAGTACCTTCGGTGTGCTCAACGACGAGGGCAACCCGGTCAGCGTGCTCGACCAGCTGCGCGGCATCGACTCCAGCCGCATCAGCATCGCCCCGGCGCCCCAGGCCAAGATCAACGCCGCCGACAAGGACATCAACACCTTGGCCAGCCCGGTGATCCGCGTCAGCAACCGTGAGCAGGCGCGCATCCACATCGGCCAGCGGGTGCCGATCATCAGCGCCACTTCGGTGCCGTCGACCCAAGGCCCGGTGATCACTGAAAGTGTCACCTACCTGGATGTAGGTCTGAAACTCGAAGTGCAGCCCACCGTGCACCTGAACAACGAAGTGGCGATCAAGGTGGCCCTGGAAGTGAGCAACGCCACCCCGCTGGAGCCGACTCGCCAGGGCACCATCCCGGTCCAGGTCGATACCCGCAACGCCCAGACCAGCCTGCGTTTGCATGATGGCGAGACTCAGGTACTGGCGGGCCTGGTACGCAACGACCTGACCTCCAGTGGTAACAAGATCCCCGGCCTGGGTGACATCCCCGGCCTGGGGCGGCTGTTCGGCAGCAACCGCGACGACAAGAGCAAATCCGAGCTGGTGCTGGCGATCACCCCGCGCATCGTGCGCAACCTGCCGTACCAGAGTCCGTCGGACATGGAGTTCGCCACGGGTACCGAGTCGAGCCTGCAGGTCCGTCAGCAGATGATGGCCCCTGTCGTGCAGCCTGAGGCCGAGCCGACCCAGGGCACGGTCGCCACCGTCCCGGCCGCGATCACCACCCCAGTGGGCCCACGGCCATGAAACGCCAGCAGCGGGGGTTCAGCCTCATCGAAGTGGTGGTGACCCTGGCACTGCTCGGGTTGCTCGCCAGCATGGCCGCGCCCTTGACCGAAACCGTGGTGCGCCGGGGCAAGGAGCAACAGCTGCGCGAAGCGCTGTATCAGATTCGCGACGCCATCGACGCCTACAAACGTGCCTTCGATGCCGGCTACATCGAGAAGCGCCTGGACAGCAGTGGCTACCCGCCGAGCCTGGAGGTGCTGGTCGAAGGGGTGCGCGACGTACGCAGTGCCAAAGGGGCGAAGTTCTACTTCCTGCGGCGCATCCCCCATGACCCGTTGGTGGCGGCCAAGCGTGAGGACGAAGGGGGCTGGGGGCTGCGTGCCTACGACAGCAGCGCCGACAATCCGCGTGATGGCAAGGACGTCTTCGATGTGTACTCCAAGGCCAGCGGCATTGGCCTGAACGGCATCCCTTACGGGCAATGGTGACGGTCATGAAACGCAACCGTGGCTTTACCCTCATCGAACTGCTGGTGGTCATGGCGATCATCGCCACCCTGATGACCATCGCCTTGCCGCGCTATTTCAACAGCCTGGAGGCCTCCCGCGAGGCCACGCTGCGCCAGAGCCTGGCCGTGCTGCGCGAGGCCCTGGACCATTACTACGGCGACACCGGCCATTACCCCGAGTCCTTGGAGCAACTGGTGGAGCAGCGCTACCTGCGCAACACCCCGGTGGACCCGATCACCGAGCGCAGCGATGCCTGGCAACTGGTGCCGCCGCCGGAGGGCGTGACGGGCGGGGTGGCCGATATCAAAAGCGGTGCAACCGGGAGGGCGCGTGATGGCAGCCTCTATGCCGAATGGTAAGGCCTGCGCGGGCTTCACCTACCTGGGCGTGCTGTTTCTGATCGCGGTCAGCAGCATGGCCCTGGCCGCCACCGGCACCCTGTGGGCCACGGCCGCCCAGCGCGAACACGAGCGCCAGCTGCTGTGGATCGGTGGCCAGTACGCCCAGGCGCTGCGCAGCTACTACCGTGCATCGCCTGGCCTGGCCCAGTACCCGCAGGCGCTGGAAGAGCTGCTGGAGGACAACCGGTTCCCATCGCCCCAGCGGCACATCCGCCGCTTGTACCCCGACCCGATCACCAACGGCGAAGATTGGGGCCTGCTGCGTTCGGAGGACGGGCGGATCACCGGTATTCACAGCCGTTCGGATGCCACGCCACTCAAACGCAGCGGGTTCGATGCCCAGTGGTCCGGTTTCGAGGGGCTCGAGCACTACAGCGACTGGCAATTCGTCGCCGAGCAGCCGTTCGCCGAGGGTAGCGGCGCAGCCCGTACCCACAGCGGCCCAGGAGATACGCCATGAAGCCGCTCGCTGCCCTGTGCTGCCTGTGCCTGCTGCTTGCCTTGCCTGGCACCCCGGCCCGTGCTGACGCCGAGGACGAGATGAAGGGGTTCATCGTCGACAACACCATCTCGCACATCGGCCATGACTTCTACAACGACTTCACCGACCGCCTGCGCGCCACGAGCCGCCTGGATTTCAACCTGGTGGTGCGCGAACGCCCCGACGCCCGTTGGGGCAGCCTGGTGACGGTGGAGTACGAACGCGAGGTGTTGTACCGGCGCTTCCTGCCGCCCAATACCACGCAACTCAAAGACGAGGCCGTCGCGGCGGCGGACCTGGTCAAGCAGCAGATCATCCAGCGCAAGCTGCAACGGCTGCTGCAGGACACCACTGATCTGGAGAGGGACGAGCTATGAGCAACCACATTTCCCGGTGCGTCGCCGTCTGCCTGCTGGCCGGCGCCTTTGCCGGTCACACCCAGGCCACGGAGCTTGTGTACACCCCGGTCAATCCGGCGTTCGGCGGCAACCCGCTCAACGGCACCTGGCTTTTGAACAACGCCCAGGCGCAGAACGACCATGACGACCCAGACCTCAAGGACCGCGCCTCGGCCTTCGCCGGCACCTCGGCCTTGGAGCGCTTCAGCAACCAGCTCGAGTCGCGGTTGTTGTCCCAGTTGCTGGACAACATCAACGACGGCAAGACCGGCAGCCTCTCTACGGATTCGTTCCTGATCGATGTGATCGACGACTCCGGGGCCCTCAGCATCAAGGTCACCGACCGTGCGACAGGGGAAGTCTCGATCATCGAGGTCAGCGGCCTGAACCCCTGAGAGGGACGGGCCAATAGGGGAGAACGACCATGAAACGCTTGCTGAGCACACTGCTGATCCTCGCCACCTTGCAAGGCTGCGGCCTGCGCGAGCCGATGCCCGCCGAACAGGATACGGAGACCCCGACCCTGACCCCGCGCGCCTCGACCTACTACGACTTGATCAACATGCCACGGCCCAAGGGCAGGCTGATGGCAGTGGTGTACGGCTTCCGTGACCAGACCGGGCAGTACAAGCCGACCCCGGCAAGCTCCTTCTCCACCAGCGTCACCCAAGGCGCGGCGAGCATGTTGATGGACGCCTTGAGCGCCAGCGGCTGGTTCGTGGTCCTGGAGCGCGAGGGCCTGCAGAACCTGTTGACCGAGCGCAAGATCATCCGCGCTTCGCAAAAGAAACCCGACGCGCCCTTGAACATCCAGGGCGAGTTGCCGCCACTGCAGGCGGCCAACCTGATGCTCGAAGGCGGCATCATCGCCTACGACACCAACGTGCGCAGTGGCGGGGAGGGTGCTCGGTATCTGGGCATCGACCTATCCCGTGAGTACCGCGTCGATCAGGTGACCGTGAACCTGCGGGCGGTGGATGTGCGCAGTGGCCAGGTGCTGGCCAATGTGATGACCAGCAAGACCATCTATTCGGTCGGTCGCAGCGCCGGGGTGTTCAAGTTCATCGAGTTCAAGAAACTGCTCGAAGCCGAGGTGGGCTATACCACCAACGAACCGGCCCAGCTGTGCGTGCTGTCGGCGATCGAGGCGGCTGTGGGACACCTCCTGGCCCAGGGCATCGAGCGCCGGTTGTGGCAGGTGGCGGATGCAGGGGAGGGCAACGGGCAGGTGGACAAATTCCTGAGCCAGAACCAGCAGCAGTGATTGGCCTAACTGCCACTTCGCGGGAGAACCCGCTCCCACAGGTACAGCGTCGCCTCCCGATGCGGTGCGATCCTGGTGGGCGCGGGTTCATCCGCGAACAGGTCAGAGCGCTTTCTATCGTCAACGCGCCTTGCGCAGTGTCAGGTTGATCCGCCGCTCACCCATTCTCGGGTGCACGCCAGGCTTGATCGGCATCACCCCGTGATAGCGCAGTCGATCCTCGCCTCCCCATACCAGCACATCGCCGTGGCTCAAGGGTATCCGTTGAGTCCGGTCCGAGCGCTGCAGTCCACCGAAGAGAAACACCGCTGGTAATCCCAAGGACAGCGACACGATCGGCTGGCCGAAATCGCGCTCGTCACGGTCCTGGTGCAAGGTCAAGCGAGTGCCGGGGACGTAGTGGTTGATCAGGCAGGCGTCCGGGACGAAGCCATCGAAACCGGCAGCGCAGGCGGCGCGATCGGCAAGATCGAGCAGAACCTGGGGCATGGCCGGCCAGGGCAGGCCGGTCTTGGGGTCGGTGGGGCTGTAACGGTAGCCTTGCTCGTCGCTGACCCAACCCTGGGCGCCGCAGTTGGTCAGTGCCACGGCCATGTGCAGGCCGCCCGGGGTGCGCATATGGCGAAAGGGCGCGGCGCGCAATACCGGGCGCAGGGCATCGAGTACAGCCTCGATTTCGGCCAGGGCGAAGCCTGGCAGCAGCACCGTGTGGCTGGCCAGGCGTTGCGGCTGCGGGCCGAACAGGTCGAGGTCGGATTGGATCATGGGGTTGGCGTCGGTTGGGTCTGCACGCATTGTAATGCCGGCGGCCTGTCCGTGGGCCAGTCGAAGCGACGAACCGCTCAGCCTGCGCGGTGTGAGCGCTGCCCCCTTTGCGGGTGTATCCGGGAAGGAGCAGCGGCGACTTCAAGCCAAGCGCTGTGACAGGGGAGAGGGTTTACCGCCAAGGAAGGGGGAGTAAAAAGGAACCGCGGCGCCAGGGAGAGGGAACACCGCGGTCCAAGGGGGGACCCGCTACTGCTGGGTGACGATGGCAGTGTTGGTGCTGCCGTACTGGGTAATGGCGGCGTTCTGGTTCATGTTGCTCTGGGTGACGGTCGCCAGGTTGCCGGTGCCGCCCTGGGTGACATAGGCGACGTTGGCGACGTCGGTCTGGGTGATGTTGGCGGTGTTGCCACTGCCATACAGTTGGTAGGTGTAGCTTTGGTTGCCCTGGCCGGACTGGTCGAGGTTGATGACGTTGCCGTTACCGGCGCTCAAGCCCTCGGCGTAGTTGCCGCCGTCGCGTTGCGCGGCGATGAGCAGGTTGTCGCTGCCATTTTGCTCGAAGTACAGCTCGTTGTTGCCATCGACCTGGTTGGTCTCCATGGTGTTGCGGTTGCCGTTCTGCTCGAGCTTGGCCACCTGGTTCATGCCTTCCTGGTTGAAGTTGACGCTGTTGCCGTTGCCGTTCTGCTTGACCTGGGCTGTCTGGCTGCTGCCGAACTGGCCGCCGAACTTCTCGCCCTTCCAGTTGCTGGCCAGGACCTTGTTACCGTTGCCGGTGGTGTCGATGGTCAGGCTGTGGTTGTCGCCGGTCTGGTAGGTGAAGTGCAGGTTGTCCTTGCCGTTCTGGGTGATGTCGACCACCGAGTGGGTGGACTCGAACTGGTCCGACCAACTGGCGTTACGCTGGCCGCTCTGGGACAGATGGGCGGAGTTGGCCTCGCCGAAGCTCTGGTCGATGTAGCCCTCGTTGAGCTGGCCTTGTTGATAGACACTGGCCTGGCTGGCGACCTGGGTGTCCTGCCATACCTCTACAGAGTGGCCGCTACCGACCTGCTGGATGTCGATGGTGCCGCCCAGGCCGTTGCGCTGGTCGCCATAGGCCCAGCTGGCCTGGCCCTTCTGCCCGATGCGGATGTCGCCGTTGTCATGGAGGATGTGCTCGGCGGCGGCGGTGTTGCCGGTGCCTTCCTGCATGATCTGGGCGCGGTTGTTGGTGCCGCCGATCAATTGTTCGACCACGGCATCGTTGGCACTGCCTTGCTGCAGCGTGGTGGCCTGGGCTCCAGTCTGGAACTCCTGGAACACCCTGGACATGTTGCCGGTGCCCTGCTGGACCTGCAGCACCTGGTTGTCCTGGCCCAGCGACTGGCTGGAGAAGTTGTCGTTCAGGCTGCCGCCGGAGCGCTGGAGGGTCTTGCTGCCGTTCTCCAGGATCTGGTCGGCGTAGCCGGCGTTGAAGGAGCCGGTAGCGCTCTGGCTGATATCGCTGGTGCTGGTGTCCTGCACGGCCAGGTGGTTGTGGCCCTGGCCGTTCTGGTCCTGGGTGGCCGAGGCGTAGGGGGCGGCGGTCTGCTGGACTTCGGCGATGTTCGCCTTGCCCTGCTGGCTCTGGGTCGAAAGGCTGTCATCGGCCATGACCTGGCCGGCGATCGCCAGGACAACGGCGGCGCTTAAGGGAGCGAGCTTGAACATGGTGGTGCCTCCAGGTCTAACGGTATTGAGTGATCTGAACATGTTGGCCATTGCCAGCCTGGGTCACGGCGCTGGTGAGCCCCGTGCCGCTTTGCTGGATGCTGGCGGTGTTGTAGTTGCCGAACTGCTCGATCGAGGCGCTGTTGTTGCTACCGCTCTGGCGGATGGCAGCGTTGTTGCCCTGGCCCTGTTGCACGATCGAGGCCATCAGGTCGCTGCCTTCCTGCAGGATGTACGCCTCCTGCGCCCCCCCGGCCTGGACGATTCGGCCCAGCAGGGCCTGACCGTTCTGATTGAGGGCGGCGCGGTTGCCCGAACCTTGCTGCTCGATGACCGCCATCTGGCCGGCACCTGCGGGGATCAGGCGCACGATCACCGGTTCTCCCAGGTCGTTGCCCAGCGCAAGGTCGGCATTGTCCATCAGGTCGTCGGCCCAGCCGCTCTGGAGGGCCTGGCCCGCCAGGGCCAGGCAGAGCAGCAGTGGATTCAGGCGTTTCATGGCAGCCTCCCGGGCTTACTGCAGCCTGACCGGCACGGTGCGAACAGTGCCTTGGCTGGTACGGATGGTCGCTGACGGCGTGGCGGTCGGTACCAGGGTGGTGCTGTTGCTCACGATCACCCGCCAGCGTCCGGTCAGTGGTACTGCAGTGCTGCCCAGGGTCACCAGACCGTTACGGGTGGTCACCTGCACCGTGACGGTGTTGCCGGTGGTCACCGAGGACGTACCGCTGATGTCCCAGTTGTAACGGTTGTTGGAGCGTGCGGTGACCGTCGCCGCGGTGACCGTGAGGGTCTCGGTCGGCGGCTTGGGCGAGACCTGCACGGTGACGGTGCCATTGCCGGACAGCGCGCCGATCGA
The DNA here is from genome assembly GCF_008124495.1 of Pseudomonas sp. CK-NBRI-02. Lineage (NCBI taxonomy): Bacteria > Pseudomonadati > Pseudomonadota > Gammaproteobacteria > Pseudomonadales > Pseudomonadaceae > Pseudomonas > Pseudomonas sp. CK-NBRI-02. Next base: position 167,932 of record NZ_VSJH01000015.1, read on the forward strand.
GTCCCGTACCACATAGGTGAACGTGGTGGTGAAAGGCGCGGTGACGGTGGCCGGTGGCGTGTAGGTGACCGTGGTGCCGTTGTGGCTGACCGTGCCGCGACCGACGGGTGGCTGAGTGACACTGGCCACGGCCAGCGGCAGGTTGCCTTCAGGGTCGGTGTCGTTGGCCAGCACGTTGATGGTCAGCGGTACACCCAGGGTCGCGACACTGTCGGCGACAGCGGTCGGTGCGCGGTTGGGCACGACGTTGACGGTCACCGTGGCAGGCTCGGACTTCAGCCCTTTGGCGTCCTGGGCGCGGTAGCTGAAGATCGCCGGGAAGGCCGTGGTGGCACCGACAGGCGGGGTATAGGTCACCGACGTGGTGCCGTTGAGAACCACCGAGCCCAGGCCGGTACCCGGTTGGGTGAGATCGGTGATGGTCAACGGCATGTCGCCGTCGGGGTCCGTGTCGTTGGTCAGCAAGTTGAGGGTCAGCGGTACGCCGACACTGGTCCCACCGACATCGGCCTGAGCCAGCGGCGGCTGGTTCTCGGCGACGACCGGTGCGTTGCCCACCACCGTTACCGGTTCGACGTCACTGCCGCCGCGGGCGGACTTGACCGTGACGGTGGCAGGTGGCTGGGTCAGGTCGGTGACGGTCAAGGTCTGCAACGTGCCGGACTTGGACAGGCGACCATAGCCCTGGGCTACCAGGTCCGGTATCAGCACTTCGTCACTGGAGCTGGCCTCGATCACCAGGCGTTTGCTGGCCCAGTCGAAATGCGCGGTGCGAATCTTCACCACGTCGCTGAGCTTGCTGGACAACGCTGTTGGCCGAGTGCCACCTGTGGTGCTGCTGGCGGTGACCACCAACACAGGTGGCGGTGCGGCTTGGTTCAACTGCTGGCTGAAGAACAGCCCGTTGTTGTCGGACAACAAGGTGAACTCGCAGGGCGAGCCCGGGGTGCCGACCAGGGCCAGGCCATAGCGCATGCACAGGCTGGCATCGCTCGGTGCCTTGGCGAACACCTCGACGCGGGTGCCGTTGCCGTTACGTTGATAGGTGGCACGCTCCAGGTTCACGGGTGTCTGCGCGCGCGGGTCGAGGACCTTGCCCGAGAGCGTGAACACGTCGGTCTGGATGTGTCCGGCCGGGCCGTCGATGGCCACGAAGTTGGTATTGAACGGGCTGCCGGTCACTGCCTCGGTGATATTGGGGTCGCCGATGAAGGTATCGGTGGCGCCGGTGTCCGGGTTGAGCTCGGTATAGAAGCCCGTGGCGCTGCGCAGGAACGGCCCGATGTCGCCTTTGAGTGCACCGCTGAAGTCACCTGGAGCGCCGATGCCGATGTCACGGGTGATGTTGATCGCGCGCCGGCCGGGGGTGTTGACCACCACGGTTTCGACACCATAGGGGTGGGTGATGCGGTAGGTGCCAGCGGTCGGCACCGAGGCGCGGATACGAATGCGGGCGAAACTCTGCTGGTCGCCGTCCACCGGGTTCTCGGAGGCGAACGCCGCTTCGATGCCGGCGACGTACACCTCCAGTTCATAGCCGCTGTTGCCCACGGCAGGAATCGACGTTTCGGCCAGGAACCAGAACATCTCAGGCGGCCAGTTATCCGGGAATACCAGCGGCAGTGTGTCGTCATACACGCCCGGCTCTGGCAGCAAGGTGCACATGTACGCAGGTGCTCCGGGTGCGCCGGGTGCCCGTGAGCTGGTGGCGCGCGACTGGCACAGCTCCAGCGACAGTTCGCTGGCGTCCTTGTACCACATCGGATAACCGCCGGTGGCCAGGGTGTAGGGGCCTGGATCGACCTCGGTGAGCGCAGCCGATACCGCGCCGCTGAGAGAGAGGGAGAGCCCGGCGGCGTAAAGCGCCCGGCGCGGCCAAGTGTTCATGCTGCCTCCTTGAAGGCGAAGCCTTTGTCTGTTCATGGCACCAGCACCACGTCTTCGCTGTCGCTACCGCCGTTGTCGCTGGTGACGTGCACCTTCGCGGGCGGAATCGGCGAAAGCCCTGTGCTCAACGTCTTCACCGCACCGTCGCCGGAGAGGCTGCCGATCAGCGCGCCATTGCCGGTGCGCGCGACCATGGGCGGTGGGGAGGTCTCGTCGCTGCTGCTGGCGACCAGGGTCAGCTGACCGCTGGACAAGCTGTATTCGGCGCGGGTGATGGTCACCAGGTCGGTCAGCGGCAGATTGGCGGTGGTGGCGGTGCTGGTGGGAATGGCCAGGCTGTTGTCGGCGCTGAGGGTCAGGGTGGCCGGCAGCGTCGGGTCGAGCGTGGACTGGCCGTACCAGGTGCCGGTCTTGTTGGCTTCGGTCAGCGGCAGGTTGGGGGACTGGCTGGTCAGGCTGACCGTGGCCGGTGGCGGCGGCGCCAAGGCGAACACATCCTGCTGGGCGCGCAGGTCCCCATTTTCGGTGTGCCGTGAGTAGGTGCTGCGTTGAGGCAGCAACGGGGTCGGCAGGTTGACCGTGGACAGTTTGCCGGACACGGCGAACAGCTCGGTACGCAGGTCGATGCCGTTAGGGCCCTCGATGCGTACGAAGTTGGTATTGAACGGGCTGCCGGTCACGGCTTCGTTCAGGTTGGGGTCGCCGATGAACTGCTCGCTGGCCCCGGTGCTGGGATTGGTTTCGGTGTACGGGCCGTTGACACTGCGCAGGAACGGGCCGATGTCACCTTTGAGCGCACCGATGAAGTTGCCTGGCGAGCCGATGCCGATGTCGCGGGTCATGTTGATGGCCCGACGGCCCGGGGTGGCCACGTCGAACACCTCGACGCCGTAGGGGTGGGTGATGATGTAGGTCCCCGCAGTGGGGACATCGACGCGGATGCGCACCCGGGCGAAGCTGACTTGGTCGCCTTCGAGAGGGTCGCCACCGCCGAACGCGGCCTCGATCGCCGAGACATAGCCCAGGTTGACTCCGCGGGCGGCATCATTGATGGCCGCGTCGGCGGTGAACCAGAACGCCTCGTCAGGGAAGTTGCTGGGGAAGACGATCGGCTGGGTATCGTCGAACACGCCCGGGGTCGGCAGCAACGTGCACATGTACGACGGCGCGCCTGGAGCACCTGGCACCCGTGAGCTGACCGCTTTGGTCAGGCACAGGTCCAATACCCGGCCATGGGTGTCCTGATACCACGCGGCGAAGCCGCCGTTCTCCGGTGTGTAGGTGCCCTGGTCGACTGCATTGAGCGCAGCCTGGGCCGGAAGCTGGAGCATGCTGGCGAAGATCGCCACTGCCAGCGGGTGGGGTGTCGGTCGGTGCATGAGTCAAACCCTCCTGCAAACGGGCCCATGGGTTGGGGCGTCTGCACAGGGATCGGCAACAGCCGTGCCAGTTTTTTGATATTGCGCTGCAGGCCTTGCAGGACTTGGCGTCTGGCACACTGCAGGTTGCTTTTTCGCCAGCCGGTGGTGGGCTGAGTCCCCCAGCATTGGGGAATTGGGGCGCGACTTGTGGGGCGTCGTCTTGGCGGTCAGGCCCGCTCCCTCAGGGGGCACGCCGACCGGTAGCGCGGATACACCTGCGAAAGGTCGCGCACCGGCAGTCAGTGCCTTTACGTAAACGTAAGCTTTATGCCAACCTCCACCTCAACCGGATGACGGCCCGGGGATTCTGACGCACACTGCAACAAGTCCCGGAGCCCTTCCCCTGTGGGGGCACAGCTGGAGTAAACGATGGCGCGACAATACCCAATAACAAACGCCTCTGACCCTTTGCAGGAATCCCGCCAGGCCCGGCTCAAGCTGGCCAACGAAGGCGAACTGCCCTCCGGGATGCTGCGCGAGGAGATCGATGCTTCCTGGCGCCGCAGCCTCGGCCATGGCCTGGACTGCCTGCAGGACGAACAGGTGGGCCTGGGCACCCAGCAGGGGCTCGACCTGCGCTCGCTGCTCGAACACAACCGCCTGCTGATCGACGCGGTCGCCCCGGAACTCGATTACCTGGTCAAGCGCCAGGGCAAAAGTGGCATCGTCATCCTCGGTGACGCCCAGGCCAACGTCCTGGCCATCGAGGGGCAGACCCACGTGCTTGGCCGTGAAGGCCTGCGTGATCTGCACCCGGGCAGTTGCTGGAGCGAGGCGCTGCGCGGCACCAATGCCATAGGCACGGCGGTGGTCGAAGGCCGACCGACCCTGATCAACTGCGGCGAACATTATCTGGACCGCCTGAGCCCGTTCTCGTGCACCTCGGTCCCCCTGCGTGACCCGCATGGCGAGGTGATCGGCGTGCTGGACATCACCCGCGAAGGGGTGATGACGCAACCCCAGGACAACCTCTCCACGCTGATGCTCGCCGCCGGCAACATCGAAAGCCGGCTGTTCGGCCTGTGCCACCGCGAGCATCTGGTGCTGGCATTGCACAGCCGTCCGCAATACCTCACCAGCGCCTGGCAGGGGCTGTTGGCACTGAGCCTGGACGGCGAAGTGCTGGCGGCCAACGACAACGCCTGCCAACTGTTGCAGGTCTCACGTCAGGCGCTGATCGGTCGGCGCAGCAGCGACCTGCTCGGCGAGCGCTCACCGGCGTTCATCGCCCGCTTGTGGCAGGGCGGTGTGAGCAGTGTGCAGACCGCCAAGGGCGAGTTCTTCTTCCGCGCCTTGCAACTGCCGCGTCACGGCAACCTCAGCGTCAACGTAGCGCCTGGCAGGGCGTCTGCCTCGAACCAATCCCCAGCCCTGCAAGCCCTGGCCGGTGGCGATGCGCGTCTGTCCCGAGGCCTGCGCATGGCGCGGCAGGGCCTGGTCAATGGCCTGCCCGTGCTGCTGCTGGGCGAGACAGGCACCGGCAAGGAAGTGGCCGCCCGTGCCTTGCACCAGGCCAGCCCGCGCGCGGACAAACCCTTCGTTGCCGTCAACTGCGCGGCGATTCCCGAAGGCCTGATCGAGTCTGAATTGTTCGGTTACCGGGAGGGCGCCTTCACCGGCTCGCGCCGGGGCGGCATGGTCGGACGCCTGATGCAGGCCCATGGCGGCACCTTGTTCCTCGACGAAATCGGCGACATGCCCCTGGCCTTGCAGGCCCGTCTGCTGCGGGTGTTGCAGGAACGCCGCGTGGCGCCCTTGGGGGCTGGCGAAGAGCAGGAGATCGACGTGGCATTGATTTGCGCCACCCACCGCGACCTCAAACGCCTGGTGGCCGAACAGCATTTTCGCGAGGACCTGTACTACCGGGTCAACGGCGTCTCCCTGCGCCTGCCGGCGCTGCGCGAGCGGGACGATCTGGCGAGCATCATCGAAGGCCTGCTGGACAAGTTCGGTGCCAAGGGCGTGACCCTCGACCCGCCCCTGGCCGAGCTGCTCGAGGGCTTCGACTGGCCGGGCAACATCCGCCAGCTGGAAATGGTGCTGCGCACCGCCCTGGCCATGCGCGAGGACGATGAGCAGGTGCTGAGCCTTGAGCACCTCACCGACTGCCTGCTGGACGAGCTGGCCAGCGGCGCGGCGCCCTCCGGCAGCCTGCGCGAAAACGAACTGGAACTGATCCGTGGGGCCTTGACCCGGCACCAAGGCAATGTCTCGGCCGCCGCCGAGGCCCTGGGCATCAGCCGCGCCACGCTGTACCGCAAGCTCAAGCAGCTGCGCAGCTGACATGGGCGGGCTGTTCGCACGGCTGGTGGAAACCAGTGACCCGCAACTGATGCGCCAGGCTCTGGCCTGGTTGTACAGCTTCGTGCGCCCGCACCGGCGGGCCATCGCCATGCTCCTGGGCTTGTCGCTATGCGCCTCGCTGTTGGCCCTGGCCCAGCCTTGGCTGGTCAAGACCCTGATCGACGAGGGCCTGTTGGCACGCGATTACACGACCCTCTGGCACATGGCTGCGGTGATGATCCTGGCCGGCGTGTTCGGCACGCTGCTGGCGGGCATCAACCGCTACCTGCACACGCGCTTGTCGGGGCGCATCCTGTTTGCCCTGCGCGATGACCTCTATCGGCATTTGCAGCAGCTCTCGCCGACGTTCTACGGGCGTCGACGTACCGGCGACATCCTCTCCCGGCTCGACGGCGATGTCGCCGAGATCCAGCGCTTTGCCGTGGACTCGCTGTTCTCGGCGGTGTCCAGCGTGATCGGCTTGCTCGGCGCGTTGGCACTGATGCTGATGCTCTCCTGGCAATTGTCGCTGTTGCTGGCGCTGTTGATTCCCATCGAAGTGCTGTGGCTGCGCTGGATGCGGCGCAAGGTCGAGCGCGAGGTGCGCAGCCTGCGCGAGCGTTCGACGGATGTGTCGTCGTTTCTGGTCGAAACCTTGCCGGCCATGAAGTTCATCCAGGCGGCGGGGCAGCAGGCCCGCGAGGCCAGGCGCCTGGAGCAGCTCGGTCAGGGCTACATGGGCCAGTTGCTCAAAGTCCAGGTCACCGAGTTCTTCACCCAGGCGGTGCCCGGGACGCTGACCTCCCTGTGCCGCGCCTGTGCGTTTCTGGTCGGTGGTTGGTGGGTGATCCAGGGCACCTGGCAGTTGGGCGCCCTGATCGCCTTTTCCACCTACCTGGGGATGGCAGTAGGGCCGGTACAGAGCCTGCTGGGCCTTTATGTGGCGGTGCAGCGTATGGCGGTGAGCCTGGGCAGGGTGATGGAGCTCAAGCAGGAACCGCTGGCGGTGCATGAGGCCCAGACGCCCAGGCCCATGCCCGATGGTCCGGGCGAGCTGCGTCTGGAGCAGGTGGCTTTCGCCCACGAAGGACGCCAGGGCGCGGTGCTGCAGGACGTGAACCTGTGCATACCGGGCGGGCTGAAGGTTGCCATCAGCGGCGCCTCGGGCGTTGGCAAATCGACCCTGATCGACCTGCTGCAACGCTTTTACGACCCCGATGCCGGGCGCATCCTGCTGGACGGCACGGACCTGCGCGAGCTGGACCTGCAGGCGCTGCGCCGACGTATCGCCGTGGTCAGCCAGGACATCGTGCTGTTTCGTGGCACCTTGGCGCAGAACCTGGCCTACAGCACGCCCGAGGCCAGCCTGGCCGATCTTGAGCGCGTGGTGCGTCTGACCCAGCTCCAGAGCCTGGTGCAAAGCTTGCCGCTGGGCCTGGATGGCCTGCTCGGCGAGCGTGGCCAACAGTTGTCCGGCGGGCAGAAGCAACGCATCGCCATTGCCCGCGCGCTGCTACAGGACCCTGCGATCCTGGTGCTCGACGAGGCCACCTCGGCGGTGGACGAAGCCACCGAACGTGAAGTCATCGCGGCCATCGACCAGCTGTTCGCCGGCCGCACTCGCATCCTCATCAGCCACCGTGCCTCGACCCTTGCCGATGCCGACCTGCACCTGCAGGTGCAGGATGGCCAACTCAAGGTCAGGCCCCGGGAGGTTGCCGGCCATGGCCACTGAACTGCGCATCGGCGTGATCGACAGCGGCTGCTCGCCTGAGCAGGCCGCGACGTTGGTGGCGGCTCGGCGCTTTCGGCTCGAAGAAGGTGTGCTGTGCGAAGGGGAGCCGGTGCCCGACCACCTGGGACATGGCAGTGCGGTGTTGGCCCGCCTGCAATCGGAGGCCGGCCAGTTGCCGGCGCTGATGGCCCAGGTCTTCGATCGACAGTGGAGCACCAGCGCCCTGCAGGTCGCCGGGGCATTGCTCTGGCTGGTGGAAGAGGGCGCGACCCTGGTCAACCTGAGCCTCGGCCTGCATCAGGACCGACCTGTGCTGCGCCAGGCCTGCGCAGAGGCACAGGCCGCTGGCGTGCTGCTGTGCGCCTCAAGCCCCGCCCGGGGTGGGCCGGTGTATCCGGCCAGCTATCCTGGCGTGCTGCGTATCACCGGCGATGCCCGTTGTGCGCCAGGGCAGTGGTCCTGGCTGGGCAGCGGCCAGGCCGACCTCGGCGGGTATGTCGGCGGGCAGGGCATGGCCGGTGCGAGCCTGGCCTGCGCGGCCTTGAGCGGGCAGATAGCGCGTCTGCTGGCGCAACACCCGGACATGGATCATCCGCAGTTGCTGGCGCACCTGCGCGACGCGGCCGCCTTCACCGGCCCTGAGCGCAGAGGTGCCTACAATGGCTGACCCGCGCATCCTGGTATTGGGCGCAGGCCCTGCGGGCGCGGCTACGGCCCTGGGCCTGCGGCGCCTCGGCTACGCCGTCACGGTCGTCTCGGACTGGCGCCGTTTCGCCGCGGTCGAGGGGATCTCCGAGCGGGTGCTGGAGGGGCTGCGCCATGCCGGTCTGGGCAGGGCGCTGGGCGAGGCGGTGAGCCTGGCGAAGCGCCAAGTGCTCTGGAATGGCGAGCATCTGCGACTGAATCAGGAATACTTGCTCGACCGCCCAGCGTTCGACCGTGCCTTGCGTGGCGATCTGCTGCGGGCAGGCGTGACCGTGATCGAAGGCCGGGTGCGCGAGCTCCTGCACGAGGACGGGCACCAGGTACGGCTGGAAGATGGCCAGGTTTTGCGGGTCGATTTTCTGGTGGAAGCCCGTGGCCGCCAGGCACCGCTGGCGGCTGACCGATCACGCGGTCCGGAAACCGTCAGCCTGCTCAACCGTTGGCAGGGTGCGCCCGGGGAACCGGCATCGGCGGTGCAGAGCCTGGACGACGGCTGGGCCTGGATGGCACGCCTGGCTGATGGGCAGTGCTACTGGCAGATCACGCTCGATGCCGGTGCGGCAAGCCTGCCGGGCAAGGCCGCGCTGCCGGCGTACTGTGCCGCGCGGCGTCGGCAGTCGACGCTGGTGGCACAGCTATTCGACGAGCAGGCGTTGCTGCCTTGCCAGGTGCATGCCCGTAGCAGCACAGCGATCCTGGCAGGCGAGTGTGTGGGCAATGATTGGATCCGGGTGGGCGATGCGGCCATGGCCGTGGACCCGCTGTCGGGCAATGGCATCTTCCAGTCGCTATCGTCAGCGCTGCAGGCACCGGTGGTGATCAATACCTTGTTGCGCCGGCCCGAGCGCGCGGTCTTGGCGCGGCAGTTCCACCAAGCGCGGGTCGAGCAACTGTTCCTGCGCTTTGCCCGCATCGGACGGGACTTCTACGCCCAGGAGCAGGGCCGTGCCGAGCACACGTTCTGGGCCCGGCGCCGCGCGTGGCCAGACGCTCAGCCGATGCACGCCGAGGCGCACTGGCAGGCTGTGCAGGTGGCGCGTCGACCGGTGCTGCGCGACGGCCTGGTGGAGGAGGCCGAGGTGGTCGTGACTCGGGACCAGCCATTGGGGATCTGGCATCTGCATGGGGTCGAACTGGCACCGGTGGTGCGAGCCGTGCAGGCGGGCGAGGCGTTGCAGTCGGTACTGGCCGGGATGGCTGTGGAGCAGCAGGGGATGGTGCGCCGGTGGTTAGCCGAGCAGGGGTATCGGTGAGAGCGTTGAGGCCCATCGCAGGCGAAGCTGCGATGGGCCGCTCAGCAACTGCGCGTTGCTAGAAGAAGGTCCCGACCAACAGTTGCAGGTAGGTTCCGGTATCCCGCCCACCCAACTGAACGCCGCCGTCACTGGCGCTGCGCTCAGGTTTGTAGAACCCCACCAGAGGGCTGATCAAGACGTGGTCATTGACCATCCATTCCACATACAGGTCCAGTTCACGCCCGCCCAGATTGCCTTGGTCGGTTTCGAGGGTATCGAAGTCGAAATACAGTGCGCCCAGGGTCAGGTTGTCCCTTGGCTTTGCCTTGAGCCCCACGTGATGCACCTGGGTGTTGCTGTTGAATGGCCCGGCATAGTTGGCCGCTACCTCGCCCTGGAACCAGGTGCCATAGCCACGGCTGGCGCCATAGAACAGCGGGTCGAAGTCTTCGGAGAAGCGGCTGTAGCGGTAGGTGGCCGTCGGCGACCAGGGCACGTCGGAGAAGGTCCAGTTACCTTCCAGGTACCAGGCGTCCTCGCGCCCGCCGGTACGGTCCTGGGTGACGTATTCCGCTGCCAGTTCCAGGTCTTTCACTCCTAGGCTGCCGCGCCCGCGCAGGCTGTAGGTATCCATACCGTCGCGGTGCTCCAGGCCCATGATCTGGGCATAGCGCCGGTCGACGTCCAGCCCTCGGATCCAGCTCACGCCAAGGGTACCTGCGTCGGCGACATGCTCCAGATTGGTCACGGCCAGGGAGGTGTCCGCCTGGTAGTGGTTGTCGGATTTGAGCCACATCAGATCGCCTCGCCAGCCCTGGCTGCCACCCAGGCGCAGCACGGCGGTACGGTCGAAGGCCTTGCGTGCGGCCAGGTAATACGCGCCACCTCGGTCGAAGTTGGCGCCCAGATCGACGTTGCCGAGATTGACCGGGTCGCCCTGGATCAGGAAACCATCGCCCAACGTCACCACCTGGCGTCCGCCGGAAACATCGATGCCATCTTCGCCCAATGCCGGGAACAGGGTACCCGAGCGCCAGCCCAGGTAAGCGTCCTCGACGGCGGTGCGGCGCTCATCGCCCAAGGACAATCCGGCAGCATCGCCATCGCCCCAGGTCGCGGAACTGAGCAGGCTGAAGGCGCCATACAGCGTGCCGGTGCCGGCCAGCGCCTGGCTACCGCTAAGCCCATACTTGACGTAGCCCTCGCGCCAGTCACTGCTGCCCGGTCGGCGGTTGCCGGCCAGGTTGAAGCTCTCGTCACTGTGGAACGCGCCGAACAGGGCCTCGAGCTCAGCGTTCAGGACGGTGCCCTCCTGGTTGTAGAGTTCGTGGGCCTGGGTCAGAGGGGCGGCGGCCAGCAGGGCCAACGTGCAGGCGAGTGTGTGCCTCATGGTGTGCTCCATGTTTGTTTTTGTTGTGTGTGTTGCCTGCTCCGGCCTGTTCGCGGGGGTTCACACAAACCCCGGGGGAGCGGGTCTACCCGCGAACGGACCGCAACGGCGTGCGCGTCAAAGCTTGATCAGCACCGACTTGAGCTCGGTGTAGTGCTCGATGGCATTGGCCCCCATCTCGCGACCGACCCCAGAGAGCTTGTAGCCGCCGAAGGGCAGGGATGGGTCCAGGGCGCTGTGGCAGTTGACCCACACCGAGCCGGACTTGATACGCGGAATCATCCGGTGCACCGCGCCCAGGTCGTTGGACCAGATGCTCGCACCCAGCCCGTAGGGGTTGTCGTTGGCCAGGCGCACCACTTCGTCGATGTCGTCGAAGGGCATGGCCACCAGCACGGGCCCGAAGATCTCCTCCTGCACCAGGCGATGGCGTTGGTCGACATCGACGATCACCGTTGGCTTGACGAAGTAGCCTGGCCCGAAGCCCTCGCCGCCGCAGGCAATGGTGGCGCCCAGCTCACGGCCGAGCTCGATGTAGCCGGTAACCCGATCCTGTTGCTTGGCCGAAATCAGCGGACCCATCTGCACCGACGGGTCCAGGCCATTGCCCAGCTTCATGCCATTGGCAATGCCGGCGATGTCGGCGACCACATTGTCGAAATGCTTGCAGTGCACATACAGACGCGAGCCGGCGCAGCACACCTGGCCCTGGTTGAAGAAGATCGCCGTGGCGGCGCCGGCGGCGGCCTCCTGCAGGTTGGCGTCGGGCATGACGATGGTCGGCGATTTGCCGCCCAGCTCCAGGGTGACCCGGGTCATGTTGTCCATGGCCGCCTTGCCGATCTGTTTGCCGACTTCGGTGGAGCCGGTAAAGGTCAGTTTGTCCACCCCAGGATGGCTGCTGAGGGCGGCGCCAGCGTTAAGGCCGGTGCCGGTGACCACGTTGAAGACCCCGGCCGGATAGCCGGCTTCATCCACCAGCTCGGCAAGCTTGAGCGCGGTCAGCGGGGTTTCGTCGGCGGGCTTGAGCACCAAGGTGCAACCGGTCGCCAAGGCCGGGCCGAGTTTCCAGCAGGCCAGCAGCAGCGGGAAGTTCCAGGCCACGATGGCGCCGACCACGCCCACCGCCTCGCGACGGATGAACCCATGGAACTGCTCGTTCGGCATCAAAGGCAGGGACGGCTCGACCGTGCTGCCTTCGATCTTGGTCGCCCAACCGGCCATGTAGCGCAGAAAATCGATGGCCAGCTGCACGTCCATCACCTGGGCCACGGCAGCGCTCTTGCCGTTGTTCAGGCACTCGAGCTCGGCCAGTACTTGGGCGTCGCGCTCCATCAAATCGGCCAGGCGCCACAGCAGGTTCTGCCGCTCCCGTGGGCGCAGGCGGCTCCAGGGCGAGTCGTCGAAAGCCTGGCGCGCGGCTTTGACTGCGCGGTCCACATCCTGCGGGTCGGCCGAGGGCACTTCCCCCAGTACCTCGCCAGTGGCCGGGTTGCGAAAACTCATGGTCCGTCCGCTGGCGGCGTCCTGCCAATCGGCGCCGATGCGCATTTTCAGCTTGCGCTCGAGAAACGCACGGGTGGCAGGGAGGAGGGGCAGTTGGCAATGCATGGTTCGGTGCCTCTTGTCATGGGAGTGTGGAGGCACCTGCGCAATGGCCGTGCCAAGGCCGGGCGGGTGCGGCAATGGCCTTGAACGACAGGGGTTTGGTGCTGGGTGGAGGTCGACTGCCAAGGGCTATGCTGTTGCACATTGAGACGGGATGAGACGGTGCTGAAACAGTGGGGCCGGGCCGGGTGCTTCGCGGGTTTGGCGCCGCGAAGCGCCCGATGCCGGAGCTGTGTCTCACACTGAAACAGTCTGTCGCGAAATGGGACGTTCCGGTTTGCCGGTGGCTAGATGAAATCCTCGGCGAAAAGCCCCCAATCTATTGAAAACAAAGGTTTTTGCGCAGGCTGGCACACTTTCTGTATCAGCCCTCGTCACATGCACCAGCGGTATCAGAGCGTGCGATAACGATAAGAACAACACCGTGGAGGTCTGACCTTGAAGACGACTCGACTCCGGCGGCATGCGGGCAAACTGGCGCTGGTCGCCGCCGCACTGCTGAGCACCCAGGCCATGGCGGCCGAGCAGGGCCCGAGCCTGTTGCAATCGAAGTGCATGGGGTGCCACATCCCCGAAGGTAACGACAGTTACAGCCGCATCAGTCACCAGCGCAAGACCCCCGAAGGCTGGCTGATGAGCATTGCGCGCATGCAGGTGATGCATGGGCTGCAGATCAGCGACGATGACCGTCGCACCCTGGTCAAGTACCTGGCGGACAAGCAAGGCCTGGCACCCAGCGAGACCGAAGGCGTGCGTTACGCCATGGAGCGCCGGCTCAATACCGTCGAGCATTTCGACGACCAGACCAGCCAGATGTGCGGCCGTTGCCACTCCGGTGCCCGCGTCGCCTTGCAGCGTCGCCCGGCCCAGGAATGGGAACACCTGGTCAACTTCCACCTCGGCCAGTGGCCGTCCCTCGAGTACCAGGCCCAGGCCCGCGACCGCGACTGGCTGGACATCGCGCTCAAGCAGATGGTCCCGGACCTGGCCAAGCGTTACCCCCTCGACAACCCGGCCTGGACCCAATGGCTCAAGAACCGGCCCAAGGCCGATGCCTTGCCGGGCCAGTGGGCCTTCAGCGGGCACATGCTGGCCAAGGGCGATGTGCGCGGTGTGATGAGCGTGACTGCCGACAAGGACGACACCTTCAAGGTCGAGGTCAAGGGCACCTACGCCGACGGCACGCCGTTCAACGGCAGCGGCTCGGCGATTCTCTACAACGGCTATGAGTGGCGCGGCACTGTGAAGGTCGGCGACAGCAACCTGCGTCAGGTGTTCGCCGCACTCGATGGCGAGATGAAAGGCCGCATGTTCGAGGCCGAGCACGACGAGCGTGGCCTGGACTTCAGCGCGGTGAAGGAGGGCAAGGCACGCCTGCTGGCGGTGCAGCCGGCGTTCATCAAGGCGGGCAGCGAAAGCGAGATCACCCTGGTCGGCAGCGGCCTGTCCGGCAAGCCGGCATTGGGCGCCGGGGTCGAGGTGACCGAGGTGCTGGAGTCCACGCCGACGCAGGTGCGGGTCAAGGCACGCGCTGCGGCCGATGCCGCGCCGGGTCAGCGCGAGGTGGCCATTGGCGCGCTCAAGGGCGTGAATCTGGCGGTGTACGACAAGGTCGAGGAGGTCAAGGTGGTCCCGGCCTTCTCCATCGCCCGTATCGGTGAGAACGGCGGCTCCACCCCCAAGGTCCAGGGCCGCTTCGAGGCCGAAGCCTGGGGCAAGGACGCCAGTGGCCAGCCACTGCGTATCGGCTACCTGCCGGCCAAGTGGAAGGTCGAGCCGTACAACGAGCGCGCCGTGGAAGACGAGGACGTGAAGTTCGCAGGCCAGATGCAACCTGACGGCATCTTCATGCCGGCCGGTGCCGGCCCCAACCCCGAGCGCAAGATGATGACCAACAACGCCGGCAACCTGAAGGTCATCGCCGAACTCGAAGACGGCGGCCAGAAGGGCGAAGGCCACATGATCGTCACCGTGCAGCGCTGGAACAACCCACCGTTGCCATGACGGCCGGGTGTCGCGCGTGCCATCCAAGAACGGGCTGAAGAATCATCGAGAGGTCGCCATGGGCGCACTATTGAACCTGGTCGAACGCAACCTGCACGAGGTGCGGGTGGATGCCGACCGCATGCTCTTTCATATCCCCAGCAGTTCGCTGTTCGCCGCCGACGCGGTGACCGGCGACATCATCGACACCCTGCGCCAACAGGGCTGCTCGGCCGAGGAGCTGGTACAACGCCTGGGCCAGCGCTTCGCCGGCCAGGACGTCGAAGACACGCTGCGCGAGCTGATCGCCTTGGAGCTGGTCAGCGACGGCTCGCCACTGACGCCGGAGATCGCCCTGCGCAAGGTCGAGCGCACGGCGCTCAACACTGTGGTGCTCAACGTCAATACCGGCTGCAACCTCAGCTGCACCTACTGCTACAAGGAAGACCTGGACAAACCCTCGGCCGGCAAGAAGATGAGCGCCGCCACCGCCGAGGCCTCGGTGGAGATGCTGCTCAAGGAATCGCCCGACGAGCAGCGCTACAGCGTGGTGTTCTTCGGCGGCGAGCCGCTGTCCAACCGGCCGCTGATCGAGCACATGGTCGCCTACTGCGAGCGGCGTTTCGCCGAGGCGGGCAAGCAGGTCGAGTTCATCATGACCACCAACGCCACGCTGCTGACCGAAGAGATCGTCGACTGGCTCAACGCCCATCGTTTTGGCCTCTCGGTGAGCATCGACGGACCCAAGACCGTGCACGACCGCAACCGCATCACCGTGGGCGGGCAGGGCACCTATGACGTGGTGCGGCGCAAGGTCGACATGCTGCTGTCGCGCTACCACAGCCGGCCGGTGGGTGCGCGGGTGACCCTGACCCGTGGCATCACCGATGTGGAGACCATCTGGAACCACCTGTTCAACGAGCTGGGGTTCGCCGAAGTCGGTTTCGCCCCGGTCACCTCAGGCGACATGGCCAGCTTCAACCTGACCGGCGAGGAGCTGGTGCAAGTCTTCGCCAACATGAAAGCCCTCGGGCAGCGCTACCTGGAGGCGGCACTGGAGCATCGCAACATCGGTTTTTCCAACCTGCATCAGCTGATCACCGATATCCACGAGGGCCACAAGAAGGCCCTGCCGTGCGGTGCCGGGCTGAAAATGCTGGCCGTGGACCACGAAGGCGAGCTCAACCTCTGCCATCGCTTCACCGGCTCCAGCCTGCCCACCTTCGGCAATGTGCACCAAGGCGTGAAGCAGGCGCAGCTCAATGATTTTCTGTCCCAGCGCCTGGACCGCAGCGGCACCGGTTGCGACAGCTGCCGTATCCGCAACCTGTGCTCCGGTGGCTGCTACCACGAAAGCTATGCGCGCTATGGCGACCCCACCCACCCGACCTATCACTACTGCGAACTGATGCGCGACTGGGTGGACTTCGGCATCGAGGTCTACAGCCGCATCATGGCCGCCAATCCGGCCTTCATCGATCGCTACATCACTCCGCGGAAGGCGCACTGACATGAAGCACTTGAAGCCCCTGAACAACAAGGCCCGCATCCTTGAGCAGGCCGCCGCCGAAGACCGTGTGGAAGAGGTCGTGGCCATGAGCGCGGTGGCAGGCTGCACCGCCACCACCGACCCGGGCTGGGAAGTGGACGCCTTTGGCGGCGTCAGCTCCCTCTGCCAGCCGATGGAGGCGGACCTGTATGGCTGCTCCGACCCGTGCTGGTGGCCTGCCCAGGTGCCGGACATGATGAGCACCTACCAGGACTGGAACGCCCAGGCCACCAACTCGATGGAAGACTGGCGCAACCTGGGCACCGTATTCCCGAAAGACAAGTGACCGGCCAGACAAGAACAACAAGGGGAAACCGCATGAAACCTGGATTCTGCGCACAGCTCGCGCTCACCGCCGCCGTCTGTGCCGGCGCCTGGACGGCCCAGGCGGCCGACACCGGGCCCGCCCTCACGGCCGGCCACGAATACCTGATCGCCACCAACTACCCGAACAACCTACACGTGGTGGACGTGGCCAGCGACACGCTCTACAAGACCTGCCGCATGCCCGACGCCTTCGGACCCGGCACGGCGATGATGGCGCCGGACAAGCGCACCGCCTACGTGCTGAACAACCATTTCGGCGACATCTACGGCATCGACCTGGACACCTGTGGCACCACCTTCCATGCCAACCTGTCCAATGTACCGGGGGAAGTGGGGCGTTCGATGTTCTCCTTCGCCATCAGCCCCGACGGCAAGGAAGTGTATGCCACGGTCAACCCGACCCAGCGCTTGAACGATCACTACGTGGTCAAGCCGCCGCGCCTCGAGGTGTTCCGCACTGCCGATGGGCTCAATGCCAAGCCGGTTCGCCACTTCCCCATGCCGCGCCAGGTCTACCTGATGCGCGCCGGGGACGACGGCAGCCTGTACGTGGCCGGGGCGGACATCTACAAGATGGACGTGAACACCGGCAAGTACGAAGTGGCCTTGCCCCTGCGCAACTGGAACCGCCCAGGCTATAGCGCGCCGGACGTGCTGTACTTCTGGCCGCACCAGACTGGCCGTCACGAGTTCTCGATGCTCTACACCGTGGCCAAGTTCAAGGACGCCAAGCAGGACCCGAACGAGGCCGCGCTGCTGTATGGCTACCTGAGCGTGGACCTGAAAACCGGCAAGACCCACACCCAGGAGTTCGCCGACCTCACCGAGCTGTACTTCACCGGCCTGCGCTCGCCCAAGGACCCCAACCAGATGTACGGCGTGCTCAATCGCCTGGCCCGCTATGACATCAAGGAGCGCAAGCTGATCCAGGCTGCGAATTTGGACCACACTTACTATTGCGTAGCGTTCGACCGTGCTGGCAGCAAGCTGTACCTGGCCGGGACCTTCAACGACATCGCGGTGTTCGACCCGCAGACGATGAAGAAGGTGAAGAACATCAAGCTGCCCGGCGGAGACATGGCGATCACCACCACCCAGGTGTTCGTCCGCTAGGTCGGTGTGGGCTTCTTCGCGGGTTTACCCGCGAGGAGGCCGATCGGTAAACGCCAGAACAACAAGAGAACCCCCATGCCTGAGCCAAGCTACTCCCAGGGCAGCCCGGACAAGGCCTTGCTCACTCACTGTATCGGCGACGCCTTCGACGCCACCGTCGCGCGCTTCCCTGATCGCGACGCCCTGATCGTCCGTCACCAAGGGCTGCGCTACACCTGGCGCGAGCTGGCCGAGGCCGTCGACCGCCATGCTCGTGCATTGATGGCCCTGGGTGTACAGGCCGGCGATCGTCTGGGCATCTGGGCACCGAACTGCGCCCAGTGGTGCATCACCCAGTTCGCCAGCGCCAAAGTCGGGGCCATCCTGGTCAACATCAATCCGGCGTATCGCAGCAGCGAACTGGACTATGCGCTGGGGCAGGCTGGTTGCCGCTGGGTGATCTGCGCAGGTGCCTTCAAGACCTCCGACTACCACGCCATGCTGCTGAGCCTGGTGCCGGGGCTGCAGGGCAGCCGCCCAGGTGAGCTGCACTGCGAACGCTTGCCTGAGTTGCGCGGGGTCATCAGCCTGGCCAAGGAACCGCCGGCGGGCTTTCTCGCCTGGGATGATTTGCAGGCACGTGCCGATGAGGTCAGCGCACAGGCGTTGGCCGAGCGCCAGGCGCAGTTGCAGCCAAACGATCCGATCAACATCCAGTACACCTCGGGCACCACCGGTTTTCCCAAAGGGGCGACCCTGAGCCACCAGAACATTCTCAACAACGGCTACATGGTCGGCGAAAGCCTGGGCCTGACCGAGCACGACCGCCTGGTGGTGCCGGTGCCGCTGTATCACTGTTTCGGCATGGTCATGGCCAACCTGGGCTGCCTCACCCACGGTAGCACCCTGATCTACCCCAACGACGCCTTCGACCCGCTGGCCACCCTGCGCGCGGTGGCCGAGGAACATGCCACCGCGCTCTATGGGGTGCCGACGATGTTCATCGCCGAGCTCGATCATCCTCAGCGCGGTGAATTCGACCTCTCCAGCCTGCGCACCGGCATCATGGCGGGCGCCACCTGCCCGATCGAGGTGATGCGCCGGGTGATCGACGAGATGCACATGGCCGAGGTACAGATCGCCTACGGCATGACCGAGACCAGCCCGGTGTCGCTGCAGACCGGCCCGGACGATGAGCTGGAACTGCGCGTGACCACGGTGGGCCGTACCCAGCCTAGGCTGGAAAACAAGATCATCGACGCCGAAGGTGCCACCGTGCCCCGAGGGCAGATCGGCGAGCTGTGCACCCGCGGCTACAGCGTGATGCTCGGTTACTGGAACAACCCCAAGGCCACCGCCGAGAGCATCGACGCCGAGGGCTGGATGCACACCGGTGACCTGGCGGTAATGGACGAGCATGGGTATGTGCGCATCGTCGGGCGCAGCAAGGACATGATCATTCGTGGCGGCGAAAACATTTATCCGCGTGAGTTGGAGGAGTTCTTCTTCACCCATCCGGCGGTGGCCGATGTGCAGGTGATCGGTATTCCGTGCAGCAAGTATGGTGAGGAGATCGTGGCCTGGATTCGCTTGCATCCTGGGCATGTCGCCAGCGAAGAGGAACTGCGCGAGTGGGCCAAGGCCCGCATCGCGCACTTCAAGGTGCCGCGTTACTTCCGCTTCGTGGAGGAGTTTCCGATGACGGTGACGGGGAAGGTGCAGAAGTTTCGGATGCGGGAGATCAGTATCGAGGCGTTGAAAGGGTAGGTTTGGGTTTTTTTGGTTGTGTCCATTTTTTTGTGGTGGCACGGCTGACGCTTTCCGCCTTTACGGCGGGTTACTTTGGTCTTGGCCAAAGTAACCAAAGCCGTTGGCTCCCCCATACGGCCCCTGCGCTGCGCTCCGGGGTTCCCTGCGCTCCGGTGCCTTGCGGGGCTTCGCGGCCTCCGGCTTGCTGCGCAAGCCTCCATCTCGCGACTTCGGCTGCGCCGAAGGGCGCTGCGCGCCAACCCCTCCAGACACCTCCACTTGGCCTTCTGAGGTCGCGATAGGTGGTGTCTGGACTGGCGTGTAGTAAGTATCCGTGCGGTCGGTGAAGGTGTCTGGGCTGGCGTGTAGCAAATATCCGTACGGTCGGTGGTGGTGTCTGGACTGGCGTGTAGTAAGTATCCGTGCGGTCGGTGGTGGTGTCTGGGCTGGCGTGTGGTAAGTATCCGTGCGGTTGGTGGTGGTGTCTGGGATGACGTGTAGTAAGTATCCGTGCGGTCGGGGATGGCGCTTGGGGGTACTGGCCAAGCCTGCTATGGGCCGCGCAGCGGCCTTGGTCACTGTTCGAGCCACTGGGGGCTGTTGAAGTTGCTCAGCCGACTATCTGTCTCGGTACATTCCAGCCCTTGCACGGACGTGCGCAACAGGGCCTTCTGCAAGCTCCGTTCGCCAGTGCTCCAGGCCTGTTCCAGCAGCGGCAATACCTTGCGTGGCAACACACTGAACATCGGCTGCCAGAACCCACCTTGGCGCACCATGGCCGGGCTGTCGTGCTCGACTGCCAGGCGCAGCAGGTCGGTGACCAACGCTTGATCCAGGCGTGGGGCATCGCACGCCAGCACCACCACCCAGTCATGCCGTGCTGCCGCGAGCCCGGCGATCACGCCGGCCAGCGGGCCGGGGAAGTCCGCCTCGGCGTCGGACACCAACTGATCGGCATAGGCCCGGTATGCCTCGTGGTTGCGGTTGCACGAGATCACCACATCGTCACTCAGCGGCCGTACCACCCGCTGCACATGGGCCACCAGCGGCTCGCCGTGCCAGGGCACCAGGCCTTTGTCGCGGCCGCCCATGCGCTGGCCGCGGCCGCCGGCAAGAATGAGAACGGAACAAGGGGGCAGGGGAGCAGACATGAAAAAGGGTTCCAGGCAGTCATTGCCCGGAACCCTCCCATGTCACGCAGGTGTTGTCCAGTCAGGCTTCGTGGGGCTGCGCCTGGCTGTCCTTGGCCTGGCGTCGCCCGGCCAGGCGCATCACCACCACGAAGAACACCGGCACGAACACCACCGCCAGGGTGGCGCTGAGCATGCCGCCGATCACGCCGGTGCCGATGGCTTGTTGGCTCGCCGAACTTGCGCCTGTGGCGATGGCCAGGGGCACCACGCCGAGGATGAACGCCAGCGAGGTCATCACGATTGGCCGCAAGCGCAGACGCGCGGCCTGCACCGCGGCGCTGACCGGGTCTTGGCCCTGGTCCACCAGGCTTTTGGCGAACTCGATGATCAGGATGGCGTTCTTCGCCGACAGGCCGATCAGGGTGATCAGGCCGACCTTGAAGAACACATCGTTGGGCATGCCGCGCAAGGTCACCGCCAGCACGGCGCCGAGCACGCCCAGCGGGACCACCAGCAACACTGCGGTGGGGATCGACCAGCTCTCGTACAGCGCCGCCAGGCACAGGAACACCACCAGCAGCGACAACGCCATCAGCAGCGGCGCCTGGCTGCCGGACAACCGCTCCTGCAGCGATAGGCCCGTCCACTCAAGGCCTGCGCCGGCCGGCAACTGGTCGACCAGGCGCTGGATTTCGGTCATGGCCTCGCCGGAGCTGTAGCCAGCGGAAGGCTCTCCGGAGATGGACACCGCCGGGTAGCCGTTGTAGCGGGTCAACTGCACCGGTCCACTGACCCACTTGGCCTGCACGAACGCCCCCAGAGGCACCATCTTGCCGCTGCTGTTGCGCACGTGAATCTTGAGCAGATCTTCCACCTGACTGCGTTGATCGCCTTCGGCCTGCACCACCACCCGCTGCATGCGGCCCTGGTTGGGGAAGTCGTTGACGTAGTTCGAGCCCACGGCCGTGTCGAGCACCGCGCCGATGTCGGCGAACGACACGCCCAACGCGTTGGCCTGGCGTCGGTCGATCTCCAGCTGGACCTGCGGGCTCTCGGCCAGCGAGGCTTCGCGCACGTTGGTCAGCACTTTGCTCTTGCGGGCCTCGTCCAGCAATTGGTCTCGGGCTGCCATCAACGCCTCGTGGCCCATGCCGCCGCGGTCCTGCAAGCGGAACTCGAAGCCGGTGGACTCACCCAGCCCGTCGATGGGTGGTGGCAGCACGGAATACGCCACCGCGTCCTTGAGCTGGGCAAAGGCCTCGGTTGCGCGGTCGGCGATCGATTGGGCGCTGTCCTTGGCACCGCGCTCGGACCAGTCCTTGAGCGTGGTGAATGCCAGTGCGGCGTTCTGCCCGCTGCCCGAGAAGCTGAAGCCCAGGATCAGCGTGGTGTTGCCCACGCCAGGCTCGCCGGCGTTGTGCGCCTCGATCTGCGCGGCCACCTGCTCGGTGCGCATGCGACTGGCACCCGGCGGCAACTGGATGTCGGTGATGGTGTAGCCCTGGTCCTCGGTGGGCAGGAAGGCGCTCGGCAGTTGGCTGAAGCCATAGCCGAGCACCGCCAGCAGTACGCCGTAGACCAACAGGTAGCGGCCGCTGCGCTTGAGGGCATGCACCACCCAGTGTTGATAGCCTTCGCTCATGCGTTCGAAGCGACGGTTGAACCAGCCGAAGAAGCCCTTGCGCTCGTGGTGCTCGCCTTTGGCCAAGGGCTTGAGCAGGGTCGCGCACAGGGCCGGGGTCAGGCTCAGGGCCAGGAACGCCGAGAACAGGATCGATACCGCCATCGACACCGAGAACTGCTGGTAGATCACCCCCACCGAGCCCTTCATGAAGGCCATCGGCAGGAACACCGCCACCAGCACCAGGGTGATGCCGACGATGGCGCCGCTGATCTGGCCCATGGCCTTGCGCGTGGCCTGCTTGGGCGAGAGGCCTTCCTCGGCCATGATCCGTTCGACGTTCTCCACCACCACGATGGCATCGTCCACCAGAATGCCGATGGCCAGGACCATGCCGAACAACGTCAGCACGTTCACCGAAAAGCCCAGTGCGAGCATCGTGGCGAAGGTTCCCATCAGCGCCACGGGCACCACCAAGGTCGGAATCAGCGTGTAGCGGATGTTCTGCAGGAACAGGAACATCACCAGGAACACCAGCAGCATGGCCTCGAACAGGGTGCTGATCACTTGCTGGATCGACACCTTGACGAAGGGTGAGGTGTCGTAGGGGATGTCATAGCGCACGCCCTCGGGGAAGTAACGTGCCAGCTCTTCCATCTTGGCCCGCACCAGGGTCGCGGTCTCCATGGCGTTGGCGCCCGGTGAGAGCTGGACGCTGAAGGCGGTGGACGGTTTGCCGTTGAGGCGTGTGCCGTACTGGTATTCCTGGGCGCCGATCTCCACCCGGGCGACATCGCCGATGGTCACCGTGGAGCCGTCGGGGTTGGCGCGCAGGACGATGGCGGCAAATTCCTCGGGTGTGCCCAACTGGCCCTTGACCACCACGTTGGCGGTGATTTCCTGAGTGCCGCGCCCCGGCAGATCGCCGATGCTGCCGGGGGCGACCTGGGCGTTCTGCGCGGCAATGGCGTCGGCCACGTCATTGGGCGTGAGGTTGAAACCGATCAGCTTCTGCGGGTCGATCCAGATCCGCATGGCTCGCTCCGAGCCATACAGCTGGGCCTTGCCCACGCCCTTGAGGCGGCGGATCTCGTTCATCACGTTGCGCGCGAGGATATCGGAAAGGGCGGTCTCATCGAGGCTGCCGTCCTCGGAAGTGAGGGTGGCCAGCAGCAAAAAGCCCGTGGAGACCTTCTCCACTTGCAGGCCCTGCTGCGTCACCGGGCGTGGCAGGCGTGACTCGACCACCTTAAGGCGGTTCTGCACGTCCACTTGGGCCAGGTCCGGGTGGGTGCCCGGCTCGAAGGTGGCAGTGATGGTGGCGCTACCCAGGCTGCTCTGGGACTCGAAGTACAACAGGTTGTCGGCGCCGTTGAGCTCCTGCTCGATCAGGCTGACCACGCTTTCGTCCATGGTCGCCGCCGAGGCGCCCGGGTAGACCGCGTAGATCTCCACCTGTGGCGGCGCCACGTTGGGGTATTGGGCCACCGGCAACTGGGGCAGGGCCAGGGCGCCGGCAAGCAGGATGAACAGCGCGACCACCCAGGCGAACACCGGGCGGTCGATGAAGAACTGCGGCATGAATCAGGCCCTCACTGGCCAGTGTGCTGAACGATGGGCAGGGTATCTGGGGCAGTGTCGACCTGGACCTGGTCGCCTGCCTTGACGTGTTGCAGGCCTTCGATCACCACGCGCTCGCCTGCGGCCAGCCCCTGGGTGACGATCCAGCGATCGCCCTGGGCGTTGCCCAGTACCACCTGGCGTTCGCTGATGCGCGCCTGCTCATCGACCACCAGCACCTTGGGCACACCGGCGCTGTCGCGCAGGATCGCGCGCTGCGGCACGCTGATGCCCTTCGGTTGCACGGCCTGGTCCAGGCGCACGCGCACATAGCTACCCGGCAGCAGGTCGAGGTCCGGGTTGGGGAACTCGCTGCGCAGGGTGATCTGGTTGGTGCTCGGGTCGACGCTGATGTCTGAGAACAGCAGCTTGCCCGGCAGCGGATAGGCCGTGCCGTCGTCCTGGATCAAGGTCGCCCTGGCCTGGCCTTCGCCGACCTGCTGCAACTCGCCGGCGCGCATGGCCCGGCGAAGGGTGTTGAGCTCACGGGTCGACTGGGTGACGTCGGCGTGGATCGGGTCCAACTGCTGGATGGTCGCCAGCGGTGTGGTTTCGTTCTGGCCCACCAATGCGCCCTCGGTGACCAGGGCCCTGCCGATGCGTCCGGAAATCGGCGCGGTGACCGTGGCGTAGCCTAGGTTCAGGCGGGCACGTTCCAGGGCTGCCTTGGCCTCGGCCACGACAGCGCCGGCCTGGAGGAAGGCGGCGCGGGCATTGTCGTACTCCTGGCGGCTGACTGCCTTGTCGTCCACCAGCTCGCGGTAACGCTGCTCTTGCAGGCGCGCCTGGTACAGGTTGGCCTCGGCTTTGGCCAGGGTGGCGCGGGCGGCGTCGTGGTCGGCCTTGAACGGCGCAGGATCGATCAAGAACAGGACATCGCCCTGTTTGACGTCGCTGCCTTCGCGGTACACGCGCTTGAGCACCACACCGCTGACCCGTGCGCGGACCTCGGCGGTGCGCGGCGCGAGGATGCGACCGCTGAGCTCAGTGCTTATGGCCAGGGGCTGAACCTGCACGGTTTCGACCCGAACCTGGGGCGGGAGTGTCTGTGCGTCCTGCTCGGCGGCGTTGTCGCAGCCGGCCAACGACAGGGTCAGCAGCGCCAGAAGCGCCAGGGGGCGCAGACGAAAAGGGAAAGAAATTGACATGCGGATCTTCCGAAAATGACCGAGCCTATGCTAAGGCAGCCGCTCCTGCGTTGGCTGTGAAGCTATGTAGGGCGAATGTGAAAAAGTGTAAGAATTCTCATTGACGGCCATGGGATTCTATATCCTGCAGCGCGTCAATCCTCTTCATTCACCCGTTCTTCTCACCGCCTATGCCGAATATTCTCCTGGTCGAAGACGACAGTGCCTTGTCCGAACTGATCGCCAGCTACTTGCAACGAAACGATTTTCACGTCCGGGTGATTGCCCGAGGCGACCACGTGCTGGAAGAGTTCCGCCGGCAAAAGCCCGATCTGGTGGTGCTTGACCTGATGTTGCCGGGTCTGGATGGCCTGCAGGTATGCCGCTTGCTGCGTCAGGAGTCGCAATCCCTGCCGATCCTCATGCTCACTGCCCGCGACGACAGCCACGACCAGGTGTTGGGGCTGGAGATGGGCGCCGACGATTACGTCACCAAGCCGTGTGAGCCGCGCGTGCTGCTGGCACGGGTACGCACTTTGCTGCGTCGCAGCACGGTCAACGAACCTCGCCTGGACAGTGACCTGATCCAGGTTGGGGGCTTGCGCATCGACCTGGCCGAGCGTGTCGTCACCTGGCGCGGCGACGAGGTGGAGCTGTCCAGCAGCGAGTACAACCTGTTGGTGGTGCTGGCCCGCAATGCCGGCGAGGTGCTCAGCCGCGACCGCATTCTCCAGCAATTGCGCGGCATCGAGTTCAACGGCACCGACCGCTCGGTGGACGTGGCCATCTCCAAGCTGCGGCGCAAGTTCGATGACCACGCCGGTGAGGCGCGCAAGATCAAGACTGTGTGGGGCAAGGGTTATCTGTTCAGCCGGGTCGAGTGGGAGTACTGACACGCCATGCTGAAGATTCTGGTGCGCCTGTATCTGGTGATCATCGCCGCCTACGCCGGCGCCCTGCTGTTCATCCCCGACACCATCGTCGGCCTGTTCCATGACCGCTTCATGGCCTACAACCTGGAGCAGGCCAAGGGCGTGCAATCGCTGCTGGTGCGCCAGTTCCAGCAAACCCCGCGCGAGCAGTGGCCGCAGGTGGAGCGGCAATTGGCGCAGAGCTTCGCGCCACTGGAAATCAAATTGCTGCGCATGGACCAGGCCGAACTGACGGCGCCGGAGCGCGCGCGCCTGACGCAAGGCCAGAACGTGGTGCGTATCGCCGACTGGGGCTACTACGACACCGCCCTGGCGCCGTTGGACCAGGACTGGCTGGTGAGCCTGTACACCCCACCGGACCCGTTGGACATCAACCTGTTGTCCTGGGGAGTCACGGTGCTGATCGGCGCCGCCATGCTCGGTTGCCTGCTGCTGTGGGTGTGGCCGCACTGGCGTGATCTGGAACGCCTGAAGGAAACCGCCCGGCGTCTGGGCCAGGGGCAGATGGCCGAAAGGACACATATTTCACCACGCTCGAACATCGGCGAGCTGGCCGGGGTGTTCGACACCATGGCCAGCGACCTGGAGCGGCATGTCAATCAGCAGCGCGAGCTGCTCAATGCGGTGTCCCACGAGTTGCGCACACCGTTGACTCGGCTGGATTTCGGCCTGGTGCTGTTGTTCGATGAGGTGCCACCACCATGCCGCAAGCGCCTGCTGGAACTGGTCGGGCACGTGCGTGAACTCGATGAGCTGGTGCTGGAGCTGCTGTCCTACAGCCGCCTGCAGAACGCCGACCAGGCCCGCGAGCGGGTCGAGGTGTCATTGCTGGAGCTGGTCGACAGCGTGCTCGGCGGGTTCGCCGAAGAGCTCGACGGGCGGGGCATTCAGTGGGAAGTGCGGGCCGAGACCCGGTTGCCGCGTTTCGTGCTCGACCCCCGTCTGACCGCGCGCGCCGTGCAGAACCTGGTGCGCAATGCCATGCGCTATTGTGACGAGAGCCTGCTGCTGCGCCTGCGCGCGGAAGAAGACGGCGCGTGCCTGGTGACCGTGGAAGACGACGGCATCGGCATTCCTCCCGAGGAACGCGAGCGGATCTTCCAGCCGTTCTACCGGCTGGACCGTAGCCGGGACCGCAGTACCGGTGGTTTCGGGCTGGGGCTTGCCATCAGCCGGCGGGCCATCGAGGGGCAGGGCGGGACACTGACCGTGGCCCAGTCGGCGCTTGGTGGCGCGCAGTTCAGGATTCGTCTGCCGGCAGGTTAGAGAACGGCCAGGTTGTTCCGACACCAAGGTGCGTTCTTGGCGGGTAAATCGGAGTGCGCAACCCAGCCACTAGGCACCTTTTGCCAGTTGCGCCGACCAGCAGACGAACCGGTCCTTGCCACTGTGCTTGGCTTCGTACAGCGCCTGGTCGGCCCGCACCAGCGCCATGCTCAGGGTGTCACCCTGCTCGACGCGGGTCAGGCCGATGCTGATGGTCACCGGGTGCGCGTTCAGGTCTTCGCGCACCCGCTGACACAGCGCTCCCACTTGCCGCTCGGCACCTTGCTGATCCAGCCCTTGGAAATAGATGGCGAACTCTTCGCCGCCCAGGCGTGCATAGGCATAGCTGGCCATGCTCGCCTTGATGTGCGCGGCCACACGCTTGAGCACCTCATCACCGATGTCATGGCCGAAGCGGTCGTTGACCCGCTTGAAATTATCGATGTCGATCATCGCCAGGTACTGCCCGGATGGGGCCTGTTGCAACTGCTGTTCGGCCTTGAGCATGAACGACCGGCGGTTTGGGATTTCAGTCAGGGCATCGATGTAGGCCTGCTCCATCAGGACCTTGGACAGGTAGAAGTTGTGCAGCTTGGCTTGGCGCATCCGCAAATAGGCGTAGATCACCAGCCCGCAAAGAAACACCGCATAGCTCGTCAACATCGCACCTTCGAGTTCGAGAAACTCGATACGCGTGTGCTGGAAAGGATTGAGCACCAGCCAAGTGATGGCCATGGCACAGAAGAACGACCAACGCTGTACCGGCAGCACCGAAACGCTGTAGAGCACCGTCGACACCCCCAACACCAGCCACACGGGGCGCAGGGCAATGGGAATGCCGTCTATCACCAGGCGCATGCCTAGGGTGATGGTCGCGATGAACATCAGGTTGAGTACGTCGAAATGCTGGCTTTTGCGGATAAACCCAAGCACGACCGTGATGGCGCACAGTGCAGCGAGAAACACCATCGATCGCCAGGTGAATTCCTGATCGCCCAGGTAGCTGACGATCAGGTCGAAGATCAGCCAGATGACGATGCTGACGCTGAATATCAGCAGGCAGAACCGGCGCATGGCCTCGAATTCGTGCTGGCGGAATTCGGCGCGCAGCGCAGCGGGGGCCACCTGCTTGCGCAACTGGTCTTCGATGGTCTTGAACATGCTGGACGGGAACTCCTTGAAGTTCTCTGGTGTTTGATTGGCGCTGTGCTGCAGCGGATGTCTCCGCCCTCAGAGAGTCAAGCCCAGACTGCTCAACTGGTCCAGCCAAGTGCTGGCGTCCCGTCGGGCGAACGTCTGCTACTGCTACCGCGGCGTCGACTGCCGCTCGCCAAGCGCTAGATTGACGCGCTTAATGCCTGGCGGGGAATTTACCTGAAAGAGGAGGTGTTGACTTCCTACGGGGTGGCGGGCTAATTTCCCAACCCATGAACCCATACCTGCAGCGTCGCGCCATTATTATTACCGCCATTATCGGATTGGCGGGCTAGCGCGTACGTGCACCGAACCCGCCCTGGAGGCGGGTTTTTTCTTTCCGACTCCTGGGCCCTCGAAAACACCAGGAGTCATCGATGACCAACCTCAGCGTCAGCCCTCGTAACACCGCCTCGCCCGCGCAGCTGCTTTCAGAGCAGGTGCGCCGCATTCTCAGCGCCCCGGTGTACGACCTGGCCATCGAGACACCCCTGCAACTGGCACCCGCGCTGTCGGCCACCTTGGGCAACCAAGTGCTGCTCAAACGCGAAGACCTGCAACCGACGTTTTCTTTCAAGATTCGCGGCGCCTATACCCGTTTGTCGCGCTTGACCCCAGCCCAGCGCGAGCGCGGCGTGATCACGGCGTCGGCGGGCAACCATGCCCAAGGCGTGGCGCTGGCCGCCTCGCGGCTGGGCATGCGGGCGACCATCGTCATGCCGACCACCACCCCGGAACTCAAGGTGCAAGGGGTGCGCTCGCGCGGGGGGCACGTGGTACTGCATGGCGAAAGCTTCCCCCATGCCCTGGCCCATGCCCTGCAACTGGCCGACAGCGACGGCGCGACCTTCGTGCCGCCGTTCGACGACCCGGACGTGATCGCCGGCCAAGGCACCGTGGCGATGGAAATCCTGCGTCAGCAACCCGGCGCCCTGGACGCGATCTTTGTGCCGGTGGGGGGCGGTGGCCTGGTGGCGGGCATCGCGGCGTACGTCAAGTACCTGCGCCCGCAGGTCAAGGTGATCGGGGTCGAGCCTGAGGATTCCAATTGCCTGCAGGCTGCCCTGGCGGCGGGCGAGCGGGTGATCCTGCCCCAGGTCGGTACGTTCGCCGACGGCGTGGCAGTGGCGCAGGTCGGTGCCCATTGCTTCGAGTTGTGCCGCCATTTTGTCGATGAGGTGGTGACGGTCAGCAGCGACGAGTTGTGCGCGGCCATCAAGGACATCTACGACGACACCCGCTCGATCACCGAGCCCTCCGGTGCCCTGGCGGTGGCCGGAATCAAGAAGTATGTGGCCCGCGAAGGCGTCCAAGGCCAGACCCTGGTGGCGATCGATTCCGGCGCCAACGTCAATTTCGACCGCCTGCGTCACGTGGCCGAGCGCGCCGAACTGGGTGAGCAGCGCGAGGCGATCATCGCCGTTACCATCCCCGAGCGCCCCGGCAGCTTCCGGGCGTTCTGCCAGGCGCTGGGCAAGCGCCAGATCACCGAATTCAACTACCGCTATTTTCCTGGGAAGGAGGCGCGGCTGTTCGTGGGCGTGCAAACCCACCCCCAGCACGACCCGCGCGAGCGCCTGCTGGCCAGCCTGCGCGAACAGGGCTACAACGTGCTGGACCTGACCGACAACGAACTGGCCAAGCTGCACGTGCGCCATACGGTGGGCGGCCATGCTGCGCCAGGGGCGGATGAGCGGGTGCTGCGCTTTGAGTTCCCCGAGCGCCCCGGGGCATTGCTGGGCTTTCTCGAGCGCTTGGGCAAGCGCTGGAACATCAGCCTGTTCCACTACCGCAACCACGGTGCGGCTGAGGCGCGGGTGTTCGCTGCGCTGGAGGTCCCGGGCGATGAGCTGCCAGGCCTGCCCCAGGCCCTGGATGACATGGGCTATCGCTATTGGGATGAAACCGACAACCCGGCGTATCGGTTGTTCCTGGGCTAGGGCAGCGCTCGAGCGCGGATTTCGTGCAGAACCTAGCGCGCAGGGACCGCTTTGCGGTCCTTCAGCGTGTCAGCCACGCTGCGTTTGTAGGCGTGGCCTTGCGCTGGATCAACACCCCTCACTGCAATCAGGCAGATCCTCGAAGACAAACAGACTTTTCGCGAGGGTTCGGCCATGAGCAGCACGTTCTTCATTCCCGCCGTCAACATCATGGGTATCGACTGTCTGGAGGAGGCGATGGCCGCCATCGCAGGTTTCGGCCTGCGCAAGGCACTGATCGTCACAGACCCTGGGTTGGTCAAGGCCGGGGTCGCCGAGCGTATCGCCGGCATGCTGGCCATGCGCGACATCGATTCGGTGGTGTTCGATGGCGCCAAGCCCAATCCGAGCATCGCCAACGTCGAGGCGGGGCTGGCCTTGCTGCGTCAGGCGCGGTGCGACTGTGTGGTTTCCCTGGGCGGTGGTTCGCCCCACGACTGCGCCAAGGGCATCGCCCTGTGCGCCACCAATGGCGGTCACATCAGTGATTACGAGGGCGTCGACCGTTCCAGCAAGCCGCAGTTGCCGCTGATCGCGATCAATACCACCGCCGGCACCGCCAGCGAGATGACGCGGTTCTGCATCATCACCGACGAGGCGCGGCACGTGAAAATGGCCATCGTCGACCGCAACGTGACGCCGATCCTGTCGGTCAACGACCCGGCGTTGATGGTCGGCATGCCGCAGAGCCTCACCGCCGCGACCGGCATGGATGCCCTGACCCATGCCATCGAGGCCTATGTGTCCACGGCGGCAACGCCGATTACCGACGCCTGTGCACTCAAGGCCATCACCCTCATCAGCGACAACCTGCGACAGGCCGTGGCCGATGGTGGCGACCTGAAGGCGCGGGAGAACATGGCCTACGCCCAGTTCCTCGCCGGCATGGCGTTCAACAACGCTTCGCTTGGGTATGTGCATGCCATGGCGCACCAGTTGGGCGGTTTCTATGACCTCCCTCACGGCGTGTGCAATGCGGTGTTGCTGCCCCATGTGCAGCGCTTCAACGCCCAGGTCAGCGCCGCACGGCTGCGTGACGTGGCCAAGGCCATGGGCGTGAAGGTCTGTGCGCTGGATGCCGAGCAGGGCGCTGGCGCGGCGATTTCGGCCATCGAGCATCTGGCGGCGGCGATCGGGATCCCGGCGGGGTTGGCGGAGTTGGGGGCGAAGGTCGAGGATGTGCCGCTGCTGGCGGCCAATGCCCTGAAGGATGCCTGCGGGCTAACCAACCCACGCCCTGCGAGCCAGGCGCAGATCGAGGAGATCTTCAAGGCGGCGTTCTAGGCCAAGTCTTGGGGCGTCTGTACTGACGCTTTGGCGGGTAAACCCGCTCTCACTGGCACCGCGCTGTGCTTCAGGGCAACAGCGAACCTGTGGGAGCGGGTTTACCCGCGAAGAGGGCAGCGCAGGCTTCAGCGCTCGCGCATGAAGAAGCCGGCGACGAACTTGCGGAAGGTCTCAAGGCTCTTGAAGTCGGCGTAGCGCTTGAAGTTCTCGGTGTCTGGCTCAGGTCCGATCGGTTGTTCGAGCAGTGACACTGACAGCACCCGGTCCTGATCCGAGGTCAGCACCAGCTCATCCATCACCTGGCCGCCGATCACCGGCCTGCGCATCAACACCTTGACCCCCTTGCTCGCCATCCAGTCGATCAACGACACCAAGGCTTTGAGCGGCTCGCGCTCTTCGTCGCGGTACACCGGGAACAGGTGCCCACGTGACAGCACCGGGACGCTCGCCACGTGGATCAGCTCGTAGAAATGGCTGCCGGCGGTGGTCGGTGAATAGAGCATCAGTGCCAGCAACGGCCCGCGCGTCTTGCCGCCGTCCCAATACAGGTGGTGGCCCTGGAAGTCGAAGCCGTCCTCGGTGCGGGCGTTGAAGACCTTGCGTCCCTTGATCTGGTCGACACAGTCGAGCAACAACCCATGACGGCGATGATTACCGAAGGCCTTGGCTTCGCGCAGACGGGACTTGAGCATCATCATGTGCTTCATGTCCAGGCGGGTTTCCAAGTAGTTGCTCGCCGGTACACGCTCGACCAGCGGGTAACGGGCAGCCACGCCGCGCAGGTCGGCGAACTGAGCGGTGAGGTCTTTCTTCAGATGCGTGGCATAGACGTTGAGCCCGCTGGCTTCCATCCAGGTCAGCAGCACCGAGAGCAAACGCTGCTGTTCGCGACGTTCCGTAGCGGTTCCGGCGCTGGCTGGGCCACCTTCGCTGGCAGCGTGGAAGTCGCCCAGCAGACGCAGTGGAGTATCGGGCGCCAGCCACGCGGCAGGTTGTGCGGCCTGCTCAGTGCGCTCACTGGCTTCGCGCTCGACCTTCGTGAACGGGCAGCCCGGAGCGTGCTCGGGGGTGTCAGGGTTGTTGCGCAGGAACAAGGTGCCGGTACTGCCGTTGAGGGTGATGTTGAGCACCGGCAGGGCATCGCGCCGGCAATCGCAGGCCAACCACTGGTTGGCGCTGCGCACTTTCATCAGCCACTGGTTGGCTTGCAGCAGGCGCGGGCCGGCGAGGGCGCCAGTGGCAAAGCCGACCAACAGTTCCTCTTCGGCCGGGGTCAGGCTGCGCACTTGCGCGGCGGTTTTGTCGATGATTCGCATGAAGCAGCTCCAAGCTACGAGCGACAAGCTTCAAGCAAACGCGCCGCGCATTCAACCGTGCTCAGTTGCCGCCGAACATCTTCGCGGCGCGGGCGCGGATTTCGTCGGGGGTGAGGTCTTCTTTGTGGGTGGAGACGAACCAGATGTTGCCGAACGGGTCTTTCAGGCTGCCGCTGCGGTCACCGTAGAACTGGTCCGTCACCGCGTGCAGCTGTGTCGCGCCAGCAGCGAGGGCCTGGGCGAAGACCTTGTCCGAATCCTCCACATACAGATGCAGGCCTACACCGGCGCCGGCGAGCTTCTGGCTGGCGGTCAGGCCGCCTTCCATATCGCAGGGATCGCCAAGCATCAGCGAGGAGTCGCCGATCTTCAGCTCGGCATGGCCGACGCGTCCGCCGGGGGCGTCCAGGCGGAACATTTCGACCGCGCCAAAGGCTTTTTTGTAGAACTCGATGGCCTTGGCGGCGTCGTTGATGGCCAGGTATGGGGTAATACTGTGCTGGCCTTCGGGAATGGGTTTGACTGCCATGTTCGATTCTCCTTCGCGTGAGGGCGCCGGTTGGCGCCCTGTTGCTTAGAGTCGTTTGCGCACGGAGAAAATCGACAGGTCGGTTAGATCGATTTTCTATAAGCGCCGGCGTCAGAAGATGTAATCGGTGGTCAGGAAACTCGACTGACGGTTGCGGATGATCTCGCTGATCAGCTCCTTGTTGGCTTGCTGGAACTTGGTCGCCACCAGGGTTCGGATCGAGAACACGCGCAGTGCGTCATGCACCGACAGGGTGCCTTCGGCGCTGTTCTTGCGGCCGTTGAACGGGTAGGTGTCTGGCCCGCGTTGGCATTGGGCGTTGAGGTTGATACGCCCGACCTGGTTGGCGAAGGTGTCCACCAGCATGCCGATGGTCTGCGGGTCGTTGCCGAACAGACTCAGCTGCTGGCCGTAGTCGGAGTCGAGCACGTAGTCGATCACCGTTTGCAGGTCGCGGTAGGGCACCACGGGCACCAGGGGGCCGAACTGTTCTTCGTGGTAGACGCGCATGTCGGCGCTGACAGGGTAGAGCAAGGCTGGGTAGAAGAACGAGCCGCGGCTGAGCCCACCCCCTTCGTTGAGTACCCGCGCACCCTTGGCGGTGGCATCGGCCACTAGACCGTCCAGGTAGTCAATCTTGCCCGGCTCGGGCAGCGGCGTGAGGGCCACGCCTGGCTCCCACGGCATGCCGGGCTTGAGCGCAGCGAGCTTGCGCTGGAACTTGTCCAGGAACGGCTCGACCACGTCTTCATGAACGAACAGGATCTTCAGGGCCGTGCAGCGCTGGCCGTTGAACGACAGGGCGCCGGTCACGGCCTCTTCGACGGCGTTGTCCAAGTCCACCTGGGGCAGGACGATGCCGGGGTTCTTGGCGTCAAGGCCCAGGGCTGCGCGCAGCCGATGCGGGCGTGGGTGTAGCTTCTTGAGGTCGCTGGCGGCTTTGTGGGTGCCGATGAAGGCGAACACGTCGATCTTGCCGCTGGCCATCAGGGCGCTGACCGTCTCGCGGCCACGGCCATAGATCACGTTGATCACCCCCGGCGGGAAGCTGTCGCGAAATGCCTCCAGCAGTGGGCGGATCAGCAGTACGCCGAACTTGGCCGGCTTGAACACGACGGTATTGCCCATGATCAACGCCGGAATCAGCGTGGTGAAGGTCTCGTTGAGCGGGTAGTTGTAGGGGCCCATGCACAGCGCGACGCCCAGCGGTGCGCGGCGGATCTGGCCGAGGGTGCCTTGCTCGAGCTCGAAGCGGCTGGAGCGCCGGTCCAGGTCTTTGAGGGCGTTGATGGTGTCGACGATGTAGTCACAGGTGCGGTCGAATTCCTTTTCCGAATCCTTGAGGTTCTTGCCGATCTCCCACATCAGCAGCTTGACCACCGCCGTGCGCTGCTCGCGCATGCGCGCCAGGAAGGCTTCGACATGCTGGATACGCTCGGCCACGCGCAGGGTCGGCCAGGTGCCTCGCCCTTTATCGTAGGCCTGTACGGCGGCGTCCAGAGCGGTGAGGGCGGTGTCGGCATCGAGCAGCGGCGCACTGCCCAGGATCACCTGGCGTTCCTCGTCGCCTTCCTTTAGCCAGACCGGGCTGCGCACCGTGGCCAATGGGCCGTCCCAGCGGCGCAGTTGGCCGCCGACCAGGTAGTCGCGTTGCTCCAGCGGGGCGCCCAGGCGCCAGGCTTCGGGAATGTCGTCGGCAGCAGGAAACAGCGAATCGAGCAAAGGATCCATGGGTACGGCACCTCACGTTGTTTTTGGCTTGGTGAAACGCTTCAGCTGGTGAGCATGCACCCTGTCGTAGAAAAACACCAGTGTGGCTCAAATTTGCCCCCCGCACGCCGATACAGGATCAATCGAACTCGACCGTGGCCCATGAACACTCTTCAGCTCTCCCTCGATGAACCGGCTCCGCCCGCAAAATGCGCGCTGCGGCGCACGCTCCATCGCCTGTTGCCGGTCGGTTTCGCCGTGGTCGGCATCGGCCTGTCGGTGGTACTTGGACACTTGGACAACCAGCGTGAGGAAAGCGAGCAGATCGCCAATATCTCGGCGCGTTTGTCTGGGGTGCGTGGTGCCCTGGAGGCCCAGTTGCGCGCAGCCTTCGGCGAGGCCGAGGGCATTGCGCAACTGATCGCCACCGATGGCCGCATCAGCGAGGCGCATTTTCAAGGCATGGCCTTCGATGCCCTCGAGTCGGTGCCCTACATGCATCACATCGCCCTGGCTCCGGATGATGTGATCACTGATGTCTACCCGCGTGAAGGTAACCTCGCCATCATTGGGTTGGATTACCGTCGCCTGCCCGACCAGTTCCCCATGCTGCAATCGGCCCGTGAGCATCGCCAGGCGGTGCTGGCCGGGCCGGTCCAGCTGTTCCAGGGCGGCCGGGCGCTGATCTATCGGCGGCCGGTATTCGTCACGGGCAAGCGAGGGGTGAGGTTCTACTGGGGCAATGTATCGATCGTCGCGGATATCGATCGCTTGCTGTGGGCTGCGGGCCTGCGACCGGACATGGACTTCCAGGTGGCGGTCCGCGGTACGGACGGCAAAGGCGCCGAGGGTGCGATGATCTGGGGTGATCCGCATTTGTTCGATGAGCCGCTGCTCAGCCAGGTGGTGGAGGTGCCCGGCGGCCATTGGCAAATGGTCGCCGCCCCACAGGGCGGATGGCCAGTGCTGGGCTTGTTCACGTCGCCGCTGTTCATGTTTGCCTTGACCTGCACGGGGCTGTTCAGCGTGTTCGTCGCTCAGCTCAACGGCAACCAGCGCCTGCTGAAACAGCGTAACCGCGAGCTGCGACAGTCCCAGGCTCAGCTCGAACGCCTGGCCCATTACGACACTATTACTGGCTTGCCCAACCGTGTCTTGTTTCAACGCCAACTCGCCGAGGCGATTGCCCAAGGCCATGGTCTGGCGGTGCTGATGCTCGATATCGATGGCTTCAAGCAGGTCAATGACAGCCTCGGTCATCCGATGGGCGATCTACTGTTGCAACAAGCCACTGCACGTTTTCTGCAGGAACTGCACAGCGCCGATCGGCTCTGCCGTCTGGGCGGTGACGAGTTTGTGTTCATGCTTCAGGGCAGCCAAGGCCAGGTCAATCTCCAGATACAAGCCTTGTTGCGGTGCCTGCAGCGGCCGTTCGACCTCAATGGCAATGCCGCGTTGGTCACCGGCAGCATTGGCGTGGCCCGGTGCCCGCAGCATGGGGAGGACGCCGACAGCCTGCTGCGCCACGCCGACACGGCGATGTACGCGGCCAAGGAGGGCGGGCGTAACGCCTGGCGCCCCTACCAGGCGGAGATGACCGAGCGCCTGCAACAGCGCCTAGAACTGGAGCGCAACCTACGCCGGGCATTGGAATGCGATGAGTTCGAGCTGTGGTACCAGCCCAAGGTGGACCTGTTCAGCGGTCGGCTTGAAGGGGTCGAGGCCCTGTTGCGCTGGCGCGATCCTGACCATGGACTGGTCTCGCCGGGCGAGTTCATCCCCTTGGCCGAGCGCACCGGGCTCATCATCCCCCTCGGTGAGCGGGTGCTGGAACTGGCCTGCGCCCAGCTGGCAGCCTGGCGTGCGGCGGACTGCCTGCCTGGGCCGCTGGCGATCAATGTGGCGGCGTTGCAGATCGAGCGCAGCGACTACGTCGCCAGCTTGGCCACGGCCCTGGCGCGCCACGAACTACCGGCCAGCCTGCTGGAGGTGGAGATCACCGAAAGCCTGCTGATGGAAAGCCAGCAACAGGCCTGTGCGGTGCTGGCGCAATTGCAGGCCATGGGCGTGGTCACGGCGGTGGACGACTTTGGCACGGGCTATTCGTCGTTGGCCTATCTGCGGGCACTGCCGATCGATCACTTGAAGATCGATCGGGCGTTCATCAAGGACCTGCCAGGGGATGATGACGCCGAAGCGGTGGCCCGAGGCATCATCGACCTGGGCCATGCGTTGGGCTTTCGGATCACTGCCGAGGGGATCGAGACCCAGGCGCAGTACGAATTCCTGCGCAACGTTGGCTGTGACCAAGGCCAGGGCTTTTTGCTCGGGCGGCCGATGCCAGCTTCAGTGCTGGAGCGTTGGCTGGCCGACCACCAAACCAAGGGGCGTTCGCTGGGCCTCTGACCGGCTCTGGCGCCATCGTTTTTGAACTTTGCCGCGCTGGACGATTCCACCGGATGCCGGGGGCGATTTCGTCCGCCCGGCATTGTCAGAGGAGCGGCGCTATGAATACCGATACCGAATTCGACGAACTCAATCAGCTTCCTCAGGCCAGCGAGCGACCCGAGGACGATCCAGAGGTCATGCCCGACGACCCTGACTTGCAGGGCCTGCCAGGCGAGGACAAGCTGCCGGGCTGATGCCGGTAGCAAGGGAGGACCGCCGGCATGAAATTCGACCGTTTCGCCCAATGGCTGGCCAAATGGGCCGGCCGACCGCTGACCTTCGCCATCGCCTTGTTGTTGATCCTGGCCTGGGCCGTGAGCGGGCCGTTGTTCGACTTCAACGACACCTGGCAACTGGTGATCAATACCTCGACCACCATCATCACCTTCCTGATGGTGTTCCTGATCCAGAACACCCAGAACCGCGATAACGACGTCTTGCACATCAAGATCGACGAACTGCTGCGTACTACGCACAAGGCACACAAGGCGCTGCTGGACCTGGAGCACATGGATCCGGCCAAGTTGCACGCCCTGCGCAAGCAGTACCAGCAGATGGGCGAGGGCTGCGACGACTTGCCACCGGCCGCCACCGACGAGTCCGACTGACCGTCTGCCCGCTTCACTGGACTGATTTCGCCAACTTTGGAGGCAAGCATGGCCAGACACATCATTCACTTCACCGGCCCCATCAATTCATCCACCTGCGGCAACCTGATCACCACCTGCACCCGCGCCCTGCAACAGGGCGCGGATATTCTGCAAATCAACATCGCGACCATGGGCGGGGAGTGCAGCTACGGCTTCACGCTCTACAACTTCCTGCGCTCGTTGCCGGTGCCGGTGCATACCCACAACCTGGGTACGGTCGAATCCATGGGCAATATTCTGTTCCTGGCGGGCGAGCGGCGCACCGCATGCGTGCTGAGCAAGTTTCTGTTCCATCCGTTCCACTGGACCTTGCACGGCTCGGTGGACCACTCGCGGATGGCCGAATACGCCATGAGCCTGGACTACGACCTGCGCCTGTATGCCCAGATCGTGGCCGAACGGACCGAGGGGGCTAGCGAAGTGCTCGATGTGCCGCGTTACCTGATGGCTTATCCGCGCATCCTGGGCGCCAAGGAAGCTCTGGCCAGCGGCATGATCGACGCCATCGACGAAATGCCGATCGAGGCCGATGCCTGCCAGCACAGTGTCCATGCGTGATTCAGGCTGATGTGCCCTTTTCGCGGTAAACCCGCGAAGGGGCACCGCCGAAAACCGGTCAAGTATCAACGCACGGATTCAGCCAGGCCACGATCACAGGCGAGTAGCGACTGGATCAGCAGCCTGATGTCATCTTTGAGTTCGGGCACCTGATCCAGATGCGCGAAGCAGCAATCGGCGATCTCGTGGCTGGCCGTGGGCCGCGGGGCGTCGGCGAATTCGGCTTCGAAGACGTAATGCACCCGGGCGGGCGACTCATAGCGCATCAGGAAGGTCAGCTCCCGGGCCCTGAGCCCGGTTTCCTCCAACAGCTCGCGTTCGGCCGCCTCCACCGGGGTCTCGCCTGGCTCGATCTTGCCGCCTGGCAATGTCCAGGCGGCTTTGGGCTTTCTGACCCATAACCACTTGCGGGTTTTCCTGCCATGGCGGCAGATCACGGTAGCGCGATGCTTGAGGGGCTTCATGCAGACTCCAGGCAAAATCCAGTATTCCTACTGAATTGGGCCTTAGGTGCCAGCTGGAAGTTGTACCCGCCAGGATGAGCGGTCAGTAAGGCTGCGAACCGCTCAATGCCTCGATCGCTTCCACGAGCTCGTCGTAGGCCACCGGCTTGTTCAAATGGCGGTCGAAGCCTGACTGGCGTGATTTGTACTGGTCAGCGCTGGCGCCATAGCCGGTCAGGGCGATGGCGGGTATGTCATGCAGGTGCGGGTGCTCGCGCAATGCCTTGATCAGCGCATGGCCATCCATGACCGGCATGCCGATGTCCGAAAGAATGATGTCGTACTGCCCGTTGGCCGCGGCCTTCAGCGCCGCGCGCGGATCAGTGAAGGCATGGACCTGCGCCCCTTCCATCTCCAGCAGCTGTTGCATGATTTCCAGTACATCCGGTGAGTCGTCCACCAACAGCACCCGGGTATTGTCCAGCCGTGGGGCCATCTGCTGCTCGCCTGGGTTGTGCTGCGGTTGCGGACTGAAGTGGCACAGCGGCAGGCGGACGGTGAAGGTGCAGCCTTTGCCCAGCCCCGGCGAGCTGGCCTGAACGCTGCCGCCATGGGCTTGGGCCAGCTGGCGTACCAGCGACAGGCCGATGCCCAGGCCTTCGCGGCTGTGGCTGGTGACTTGCGGGGTGGCCTGGGTGAACAGGTCGAAGATGTTCTCCAGGCTTTCCTCGCTCAGCCCCAGCCCCTGGTCGATCACCTGCAGCAGCGCCTGTTCGCCGTGGTTGGACAGCACCAGGCGGATCTCGCTACCGGCGGGGCTGAACTTCAGCGCGTTGTTGAGCAGGTTCCAGATGATCTGCTCCAGGCGGGTGATGTCCCCCTCTATGAACAGGGCGTTGTCGTCTGCCGGCAACTCCAGCACCACGTCGCACGGGTGTTGCTCGCTACGCACCACGGCATGGATGTCACGCAGGATGGTGCACAGGTTCACAGGTTCGGTCTTGAGCTTGAGCTTGCCGGTGCGGATGCGTGCCACATCGAGCAGGTCGTCGATGATCCGCGCCTGGCTGGCGACGGCTTCGCAGATGGTGCCGACGGCCTTGCTGGCGGCGCTGGTGTTCTTCACCGAAGGCAGGCGGCGCAAGATTTCGGCATTGAGCTGGATCAGGTTGAGCGGGTGCTTGAGCTCATGGGACATGATGGCGAAGAACTCGTCCTTCATGTGGCTGCTGCTCTGGGATTCGGCCAGTTGCTTGCTCTGCTCCTCGTGCAGGCGCTTGTGGCCGGTCAGGTCACGGGCGATCTTGACGTAGCCAAGCAGGCTAGTGCCTTTGAGCAGGGAAACTTCGCCGCTGCAGAAGAAGCGGCTGCCGTCCTTGCGCACGTGCCAGCGCTCGTCCTGGCCACGACCGTTGAGGCGGGCACCGCGCAGCTCTCGGCTGGGCACGCCGTTGGCGCGGTCCTCCTCGGTGAAGATCAGCTCGTAATGGCGGCCGACCACCTCGTCTTTTGCGTGGCCGAAGATCAGCGTGGCGCCGGTGTTCCAGTCGGTGATCACCCCGTGTTCATCGAGCAGGATGATGGCGAAGTCATGGGTGCTTTCAGCCACCAGGCGCATGCGTTCTTCGCCCAGGCGCAGGCGCTCCTCGGCGGCACGGCCTTTGCTGATATCGATGAACGTGAGCACCGTACCGTCGATCTTCTGCTCGTTGGCCCGATAAGGCAGCAGGCGGGCCAGGTACCAGTGCTGGTTTTCACCGCACACTTCGCGCTCGATGGACGTGGTGCCCTGGGCCACGGCGCGGGCATCGTCGGCCAACTCGGGGTAATCCAGCCGGTGGGTGATGTCGAGCAACGAGCGCCCGGTATCCACGGGCAGGATGTTGAAGATGTCGGCGGCGCGGGGGGTGAACCAGCGAATGCACAGGTTACGGTCGACGAACACCGTGGCGATGGCGGTGGAGGCGATCAGGTTGCTCAGGTAGTCGTTGACCTTGTCGGTCTCCTCGACCTTGTTCTTGAGTTCATAGTTGACGGTCAGCAGTTCTTCGTTGATCGACTGCAGCTCTTCCTTGCTGGTTTCCAGCTCCTCGCTGGCCGAACGCAGCTCCTCGTTGATCGCCTGCATTTCTTCATTGGAGGCGGTCAGCTCTTCGCTGGAAATTTCCGATTGCTCGATGGTTTCCTGCAACTGAAGGCGGGTGCGTTGCAGCTCGCGCTCCAGGTTGTTCAGGACCATGCTGTCGGTCTGGCGAATGGCGCTGGTTGGCAGCAGGGAAGGGTCGGGCACGCGCTCCTCGAACACCACCAGCAGGCATTCGCTGCCGCTGGGTTCGTCCTTGTGCGGATGCACGGCGATTTCCACCTGCATCTGGCCCAGTTCTACCGGCCGCGAGGTCACCGCCTCGTTGCCATGGCGAGCCTGGAACAAAGTGCTGCGCAGGGCCAGGCGCAGTTCTGGCAGCACCAGGTTGATCAGGTTCCGGCTGGGCTCGCCGCCGACCAGGTGCAGGAAGCGCCCGACGCCATCGCTCATGTGCAGGATATTGCCGTCGCCATCGAGAATGAGGCTGGGCGGGGTTCGCTTGGCCAGGGCGCGGTGATGCACCTCGGCATAGGAGATCTTCCGGCCGGGACGTAGCTTGGCCTGGCTGTCCTGCAAGGCGACGGATACTTCGGCGCCCGGCAGCTGCCGGCCGGAAGAGCGAATGATCGGTCTGGCCGGGCTTGCGCGGAAGATACGGTTGCGCTTGTCCACCGGGATGAACAGCTCGCTGGCCACATCCACCGATTCGGACGTGCCCAGGAACAAGTGCCCACCCGGGCGCAGGGCGAAGTGGAACATCTGCAGAATGTCGCGCTGCACCTCGCGATCCAGGTAGATCAGTAAATTGCGGCAGACGATCAGGTCGATTTGCGAGAACGGCGGATCGGACAGCAGGTTGTGCCGGGCGAACAGCACTTTTTCGCGGATTTCCTTGCGCACCCGGTAATGCTGGTCTTCCTTGACGAAGAACTGGCGCAGCCGGGCCGGCGGTACATCGGTGACGATCGACTCTGGATAGAGGCCGGTACGGGCGGTGCCGATGGCACGCTCATCCAGGTCGGTGGCGAACACCTGGACCTTCGCTGCGCGCCGCTCCAGCGCCAGTTGCTCGCATACGAGCATGGCCAGGCTGTACGCCTCCTCACCGGTGGAGCAGCCGGCCGACCAGACACGCACCTCGCTTGGTCCCTCACCGCTTTCGCCATCGCTGACCAGCTCCGGCAGGACATGGCGCTCCAGGGATTCAAACGCTTCGCGGTCGCGGAAAAAGTTGGTCACGCCGATCAGCATGTCTGCCAGTAGCTCGGCAGATTCGGCCGGGTGCTGCTCGAGGTAGCGCTGGTAGGCAGCCAGGTTCGGCTGCCCGGTGACGTGCAGGCGCCGCTCGATGCGCCGCAGTACGGTGGCACGCTTGTAGTGTTGGAAGTCATGGCCGGTATTGGTGCGCAG
The DNA here is from genome assembly GCF_008124495.1 of Pseudomonas sp. CK-NBRI-02. Lineage (NCBI taxonomy): Bacteria > Pseudomonadati > Pseudomonadota > Gammaproteobacteria > Pseudomonadales > Pseudomonadaceae > Pseudomonas > Pseudomonas sp. CK-NBRI-02. The sequence continues at coordinate 210,205 of NZ_VSJH01000015.1, forward strand.
CAGCAGGAGGATTTCATCGAGCAGCGGCTCGGCCTGGGCGGGGTCGCCGCTACGGGTGCCCAGGGCAGGGGGCAGGGTGTCGTCCTCGATGGTCGGCAGCCTCACCTGGCGAGCGTTGCGCCATAGCTCCATGAGCTTTTGCGGCATCTCGGCCACCGGCAGCATGGCATCGACCATGCCCGTCTCCAGTGCCGCCCGCGGCATGCTGTCATAGAGGGCATCATCGGGGGACTGCACCAGAGTCACGCCGCCCTGTTCTTTGATCCGCGACAAACCTACCGCTCCGTCGGCGCCGGTGCCGGAGAGGACCACGCAAAACGCATGGTCCTTGTGCACATCGGCCAGATCGCGGAAGAACAGGTCGATCGCCACATGATCGCCCCGGCGACGGTTGGCCGGGCTGACACGCAGGTAGCCATCGTTGGTGGACAGGCGGTTGGCCGGTGAAATCACGTAGACATGATTGCGCTCGATCGGCACCGGTTCGCTGACCTGCCGCACCGGCATGGCGGTGGTTTCCTGGATGATGCGGTCGGCGACGCTCTGGTGGTCCGCCGACAGGTGCAGCACCACCACGAAGGCCATGTCGCAATCGGCGGGCATTTGCTTGAAGAAAGTGCAGATCGCCTCCAGCCCACCTGCCGAAGCGCCGATGCCGACCACCGGAAAGTCCAGGTGGCTCGGGCTCAACGTCGGATTCTGAGGCGAGGCGACGGCGGGCTTGGAGGATGACTTCATGGGTGCAGCCTTCTGCAGACCTAACGATTCGGCCCATCGAAGCATCGCCGGGCGGTTGATGCGCGATTATAGGCCCGCTCTCAACGGCGCGGCGAGTGCTCTTGGGCCTCGTTGCCCGCGTCGAACGTTCGCTCGATCAGCGCCAGGTGTTCCAGTGCCTCCTGATAGCGTTCGGCCGCCTTTCGCCGCAACGTTTGGTAGCGGTCGAAGCGGCTGGCATCGAGCCCGGGGCGGTCAAGCAAGGCGAAGGCAGTGTGGTCGAGTTGGTAGGCCTGCTGGAGCAGACGGCGGTTCTGTTCCAGGGCGAGTTGTCGGCAGGCGTGGGCGGGGTGGGCATGGATCATGGCACGGTTCCTGGTCGAGGAATAATGGGCGTCCCTGTATGACCGCGCCGCCACTTTCAAAGTGCCAAAAAATCCTCCACCCAGAGACTCGCGTACAAATGTTTGGCTCAAGCATTGTTTGGCGCCACTCGTCCGAGCCTCGACAGACCGATTGAGCAGAGCCTGCCCTGACCGGTTCGGAACTACTGCACGGTGCGATTCCGTGCCCAGCTAATCCACTTGTAAGGAGAAACGACATGGCTCGTGATCAAGAAAACAGCGGACAACGTGGCGGCACCAAGGAAACCAACCCGGGCAACTTCGCCAACGACCGCGAAAAAGCCTCCCGCGCAGGCCACAAAGGCGGGCAGAACTCCGGGGGCAACTTTGCCAACGACCGGGAGCGCGCTTCCGAGGCCGGCCGCAAAGGTGGCCAGCACAGCCACGGCGGCGGTCGCAATCAGTGACGCACGCCCGCTCCAGCCCGGTGTAGTACCTGCCGGGCACCGACCCTGGGCAAGTAGCCACGTGCCGCTTGCCCAGGGTCGTTCCTGTTCTGATGGGAGATTGAAGCATGCGCGCACTCACTTACCACGGCGCCGGAGACGTTCGGGTCGACACCGTACCGGACCCGGTCATCGAGCAGAACGACGACATCGTGCTGCGGGTGACCGCCACGGCAATCTGTGGCTCAGACCTGCACCTTTATCATGGCAAAGTCCCGGCGATGGAGTCCGGTGACATTCTGGGCCACGAATTCATGGGCATTGTCGAGGAGGTCGGCAGCGAGGTGACCGCTGTGCGTCCCGGCGACCGGGTGGTGATTCCCTTCGTGATCGCCTGCGGCAGCTGCTTCTTCTGCCAGCATGATTTGTTCGCGGCCTGCGAGACCACCAATACCGGACGCGGCGCCATCCTCAACAAAAAGAGCATTCCACCGGGGGCGGCCTTGTTCGGCTACAGCCACCTCTATGGCGGTGTGGCCGGTGGCCAGGCCGACTACGTACGGGTGCCCAAGGCCAATGTCGGGCCGTTCAAGGTGCCGGGGCAGTTGGCGGACGATAAGGTGCTGTTTCTTTCGGACATCCTGCCGACGGCCTGGCAGGCGGTTCTCAACGCCGAGGTCGGGCAGGGCGCGTCCCTGGCCATCTACGGGGCGGGGCCGGTGGGCCTGCTGTCGGCGGCTTGCGCACGTCTGCTGGGCGTCGAGCAGATCTTTATGGTCGATGGCTGCGGTTATCGGCTGGAGTACGCACGCCAGGCCTATGGCGTGATTCCGATCGACTACACCCACGATGACGACCCGGCCGACACTATCATCCGCCAGACCGCGGGCATGCGTGGCGTGGATGGGGTCATCGACGCGGTGGGCTTCGAGGCCAAGGGCAGCACCACCGAGACCGTGCTCACCGCGCTGAAACTCGAAGGCAGCAGTGGCAAGGCGCTGCGCCAGAGCATGGCGGCGGTGCGTCGAGGGGGCGTAGTGAGCGTACCGGGTGTCTATGCCGGCTTCATCCACGGTTTTCTGTTCGGCGATGCCTTCGACAAGGGGTTGACCTTCCGCATGGGGCAGACCCACGTGCAGCGCTATCTGCCTGAGCTGCTCGAGCACATCGAAGCGGGGCGGCTCGACCCTTCAGCCATCGTCACCCATCGCCTGGCGTTGGAAGAGGCGGTGCGCGGCTACGAAATGTTCGATGAGCAGCAGGAGCGTTGCCGAAAGGTCATTCTGGTGCCTGGCGCCGCACCGAGCGCCTAGCAAGATTCAGGTATCGGGCCACTCATTGGAATTGTTCGACAATCTTTTGAATCTTCGCGCAAAACCTTGATCCATCTGGATGTCATCCATGGAGAAGAGGAGGGCCCCTACGATGCCAACCCCACAGCTGTACATCATCGACTACCGGCTGCATGGCCAGCCGCGCAGTTTCATCATCCGTCTGGAGCGCATGGACAATGCCGAGGCCTGGCATTGGGCAAGCTGCGATGCTGGGGTGGGGATCATTCCGAAGTTCGGCCGAGAGAAGATCCGCAAGGTAAGCCGGCCCATGGCCGAGCGCTATGGCCTGAGTGACGTGAGCTGGCGACTTTCGGGCAGCGGACCGGCCTTCGTACCGCGGTCGGGCCCAGGCGATGGCCTGGGACAACCTGAGGTTGGTTCAACCCAGGAAGACGCGGCGACCGCCTGACCTGCGGCTGATCCATGCGGGGCAAGTCTGCATTCCTGCACCTGCAGGGACACAGGCTTGCCCCGTGTACGTTCAGGCTCCTGATTCAGGGTCGCTGGCTGGAACGCCGGGGCGGTTGCCGTCGTCTTCCAGGTCCGGATCGGTATCGGGATCATCGGCGCGGTCGTTGCGCTGATCAGGGTTGAGTTCTGGCCAGTCGTCCTGGACGTTGCCGCCGCCCATCTGCAATGTGGTGTGCATGGTGACCTCCTCGGGTTCGAAAAAAGGGCCCGCCAGAAACGCGGGCCGAACACAGGAGTGGAGGCGAAGCCGTTGCCGCACCTCTCATGGATTGAGAGCCTTGATGGGACGAGTGCGATCGGTTTTTCGTGCAGGACCTGCGACCAACGGTCCTGTGGGGCTTGGCCGTTTACCCGCGAATGGGCCGATACGGCGCTCAGCCATCGGACTGCTCTTCTGGGGGGACCTGGCCTTCCGGCCAGTCGGGGGCCTCCTTCTCCGGTGGTGGCACCGGTTCTCCGGGATTGTGAGGGATGTTGTCCACATAGGGATCGGGATCATTGGGCTGCTTGGGATCTGCCATGACTGGCCTCCGAGACGGGTTGGCTTGCCTGGCATTAGGTTCGTGGGCCGAGGGATGCGTTCACTGCGGCGGTACGAACGGCAGCTCACCCCGAAGGGTGATGGTCGCCCTGGTCAGCGCGTGAAACAATCCCAGCCAGCCACGAACACGTACAACAACCCTGGCGGGGACCTGAGACATGAGCAAAGACCAGCTGAAATCGCCCGACTGGTACGAGCAGATGGCCCGTGTCATCGAGGCCATCGGCACGCCAGGCTTCGTCGAAGCGCTGTTCGGCGCGCTCAACTGCCTGGCCCAATGCCAGGCCATCACAGTGTTCCTCTACCCACGCAAAGGTCTGCCTTCGGCCTTGTTCGAGAAAGACGAAGAGGGCCCTTGGTTGCCTGAAGGCAACGTGCAGAAGTACCTCGAAGGTTATTACCTGCTGTGCCCGTTCTACCGCGCCTGCATGGAAGGGCTGGCCCCTGGCTGCTATCGCCTGAGCGACGTGGCACCGGACCACTTCAAGCGCAGCGAGTACTACCTGTCGTTCTACCAGCACGCGCACCTTGAGGACGAACTCAACTACATCGTCCCGCTCGATGCGCAACTGACCATCGCCGTGGCCCTGGGCAGCACCCGGCGCCTGAGCGCGGCGCAGGTCACCGACCTCAAACGCATCGCCCCGTGGGTGGTGGCGGTCGTGCGCCGGCACTGGGGCCAGCTGGATGCCGACAGCCTGGGCGGACGCTTCGAAAGCGCCCTGGGCCGGCAGATCAACGCCGCCCTGAACAATTTCGGTTCCTCCCTGCTGACCGAGCGCGAATGCCGGGTCGCCCAATACTTGCTGCGCGGCCACTCGACCCGCTCGCTGTCGGAACGGTTGGGTATCAGCGAAGACACGGTCAAGACCCACCGCAAGAACCTCTACACCAAGCTGGACATCGCCAAGCAGTCCGAGCTGTTCTCGTTGTTCATCGATTCGTTGGCCCAGGCTCAGGAAGGCTTGAGCAAGGATCCGCTGGAAAGTTACCTGCGAAGGCGCTGACCGGCCTACCGCATCACCCCACCTACAACCATAACCAGCGGCCGCCCAGGCGGTCGCAAGGGAGTCCTGCGTGCATACATTGAGCGATTGGCAGCAGCGCGCTGCGCAACAAAGCTTCATCGACACCGCGTTGATCGACGGCCGCCGCGTGGCTGCCTGCTCGGGCGCGACCTTCGAGGCCATCAACCCGGCCACTAACCAGCTATTGGCCAAGGTTGCCGCCTGTGGCGAGCTTGAGGTCGATCAGGCGGTGCGCTCTGCCCGTCGGGCCTTCGAGCAAGGCCCCTGGGCCCGCATGGCGCCCACGGCCCGCAAACGCATCCTGCTGCGCCTGGCCGAGTTGATGCTGGCCCACCGCGAGGAACTGGCCCTGCTCGATTCGCTGAACATGGGCAAACCGGTCATGGACGCCTACACCATCGATGTACCGGGTGCGGCGCACGTCTTTGCGTGGTATGGCGAGGCCCTGGACAAGCTTTACGACCAGGTGGCGCCGACCGCAGGCAACGCGCTGGCCACCGTCACCCGCGAAGCCCTTGGGGTGGTGGGGGCGGTGGTGCCCTGGAACTTCCCCTTGGACATGGCCGCCTGGAAAGTCGCGCCGGCCTTGGCGGCCGGCAACAGCGTGGTGTTAAAGCCCGCCGAGCAGTCGCCGTTCTCTGCCCTGCGCCTGGCTGAACTGGCCTTGGAGGCCGGCCTGCCGGAAGGGGTGCTCAACGTGGTGACAGGCCTTGGCGAGCAGGCCGGTAAAGCCCTGGGCCTGCACCCGGATGTGGACTGCCTGGTGTTCACAGGCTCCACGCAGGTGGGCAAGTACTTCATGCAGTACTCGGCGCAATCGAACCTCAAGCAGGTCTGGCTCGAATGTGGCGGCAAGAGCCCGAACCTGGTGTTCGAGGACTGCCGCGACCTGGACCTGGCGGCGGAAAAGGCAGCCTTCGGCATCTTCTTCAACCAAGGCGAAGTCTGTTCGGCCAACTCGCGCCTCTACGTGCAGCGCTCGATCCACGACGAGTTCGTCGAACGCTTGCTGGCCAAAGCCCGCGACTGGATGCCGGGCGACCCCTTGGATCCGGCCAGCCGCGCCGGGGCCATCGTCGATGCCGGGCAAAGCGCACGCATCAGTGCGGCCATCGACCAAGCCAAGGCCGACGGTGCACGTCTGCTGTGCGGTGGCCAGCGCCTGAGCATCAACGGCTCGGACAACTTCATCGCACCGACGATATTCACCGGCGTGAGCGCCGACATGGCGTTGGCCCGCGAGGAGGTCTTCGGCCCGGTGCTGGCGGTCAGCACCTTCGAGGACGAAGAGCAGGCCCTGCGCCTGGCCAATGACAGCATCTATGGCCTGGCCGCCTCGGTATGGAGCGATGACCTCAACCGCGCCCACCGTGTGGCCCGGCGTCTGAAGGCAGGCACCGTGTCGGTCAACACCGTCGATGCCTTGGATGTGGTGGTGCCGTTCGGTGGCGGCCGCCAGTCCGGCTTCGGCCGCGACCTCTCGCTGCATTCGTTCGACAAGTACACCCAACTGAAAACCACCTGGTTCCAGCTGCGCTGATATTTCTACGGAGAACAACAATGAACGCACCTTTCCAGCCACAACGCGAAACACGCGACTACCAGAACGCCGATGCCGCCCACCACATCCATGCCTTCCTCGACCAGAAGGCGCTGAACGCCGAAGGCCCGCGGGTCATCGTGCGGGGTGAAGGTCTGCACCTGTGGGACAACGACGGCAAGCGCTACCTGGACGGCATGTCCGGCCTGTGGTGCACCCAGCTGGGCTATGGCCGCAAGGACCTGACCGCTGCCGCCGCCGCACAGATGGACCAGTTGCCGTACTACAACATGTTCTTCCACACCACCCATCCGGCGGTGATCGAGTTATCCGAACTGCTGTTCAGCCTACTGCCGGGGCACTACAGCCATGCCATCTACACCAACTCCGGCTCCGAATCCAACGAAGTGCTGATCCGCACCGTGCGCCGCTACTGGCAGGTGATGGGCAAGCCTGAGAAGAAGATCATGATCGGCCGCTGGAACGGCTATCACGGCTCGACCCTGGCCGCCACGGCCCTGGGCGGCATGAAGTTCATGCACGAGATGGGCGGGCTGATCCCGGATGTCGCGCACATCGACGAGCCGTACTGGTACGCCGAAGGCGGCGATCTGACCCCTGCCGAGTTCGGTCGTCGCTGCGCCCTGCAACTGGAGGAAAAGATCCTCGAACTGGGCGCCGAGAACGTTGCAGGTTTTATCGCCGAACCGTTCCAGGGCGCCGGCGGCATGATCTTCCCGCCAGAGAGCTACTGGCCGGAAATCCAGCGCATTTGCCGCCAGTACGACGTGCTGCTGTGCGCCGACGAAGTGATCGGTGGCTTTGGTCGTACCGGCGAGTGGTTCGCCCATCAGCACTTCGGCTTCCAGCCGGACACCCTGTCCATCGCCAAGGGCCTGACCTCTGGCTACGTGCCCATGGGCGGCCTGGTGCTGAGCAAGCGCATCGCCGAGGCGCTGGTGGAGCGCGGCGGGGTGTTCGCCCATGGCCTGACCTACTCCGGTCACCCGGTGGCGGCGGCCGTGGCCATTGCCAACCTCAAGGCTCTGCGCGATGAAGGCATCGTGCGTCAGGTCAAGGACGACACCGGCCCGTACCTGCAGCGTTGCTTGCGCGAGGTGTTCGGTGATCACCCGCTGATTGGCGAGATCCAGGGCGCCGGCCTGGTCGCGGCGTTGCAGTTCGCCGAGGACAAGGCCACCCGCAAGCGCTACGCCAACGAGAACGACCTGGCCTGGCAGTGCCGGACCTATGGTTTCGAGGAAGGCGTCATCATCCGGTCGACCCTGGGCCGGATGATCATGGCCCCGGCCTTGGTCGCCAGCCGTGGCGATATCGATGAGCTGGTGGCCAAGACCAAGAGTGCCGTGGACCGCACGGCGCGGGGTTTGGGCTTGCTGTAAGCCGTCGGCAGCGTGAAAGGGGGCCGCTTCGCGGCCCCTTCGCGGCTCGAACCGATCCTGTCGATAACGTGCGCTACTGCAGATGAGGGAACCGGTCGATCAGAAGGTGTAGCTTACGCCGGCCTGCACGGTACGTGGCGCACCGGGGTAGACGTAGTTGTTGAAGGCGCCTTCGTCGTATTCCTTGTTGAACAGGTTCTTCAGGTCCAGGTTCAGTCGTACGTGCTCGTTGACCTGATAGAAGCTCAGCAGGTCGACCACGGTGTACTGCTCCATGGTGTAGGTCTGCGGCGCGGTCTGGCCGGCGCGGTCGTCCACGTACTTCACGCCCATGCCCAGGCCCAGCCCTTTGAGGCCACCGTCCTGGAACTCATAGGTGTTGAGCAGGCTGAAGCTGTTGCGCGGAATGTTGGCCAGGCGGGTGCCGGTCGGCAGGCTGGTGTCCTTGGTCACTTCGGCATCGACGTAGGCATAGCCACCGATCATCCGCCACTCGGGGGTGAGATTGCCGGCCACGGTGATGTCCAGGCCGCGGCTGCGTACTTTGCCGGCGGCCACCTTGTAGGTGCCGGTGGGGTCCAGCGGGTCGTTGGCCAGGACGTTTTCCTTGACGATGTGGTAGATCGCCGCATCGACGCTCAACTGGCGATCCAACGCCTCCCACTTCACACCCACCTCGTACGACTTGCCTTTTTCCGGGTCGAAGCCCTGGCCTTGGCGGCTGGCACCGCTATTGGGCTTGAACGAGCGGGCGGTGTTGGCGTAGACGGCGAGCGTGTCGGTCAGGTCGTACATCAGACCCAGACGAGGGGTGACGGCGTTATCGGCGGCGGTCCAGTCAGCAGCGCCCGGCAGGTAGTTGTCGTACTGGTGTTCGAATCGCTCGAAACGCAAGCCCGCCAGGGCCTTGAGGCGGTCGGTGAGGGCCACCTGGTCCTGGATGAACGCTGCCCAGGTCTTGAGGTTTTCCTTGTCGTCGGTAGTGGTGCGGGTGAGGGCAGGGCGTGGCTGGCCCAAGACTGGATCGAACAGGTCGATCGGGTAGGCCGTGCTGCCTTTGGCCGAGCGCCGGATGATGGATTGGTAGTCGTAGTCTTCGTATTCGATGCCGGTCAGCAAGGTATGGGCGTAACCTGCGGTTTCAAAGTGCCCGGTCAGGTTGAGCTGGTAGTCCCGATCGGTCCATTGCAGTTTCCGATAGCTGAAATTGCGCCCGAGGGTACGGCCATCGGCTTGCAGTTCATTGGCTTCCACCGCATTGCCCTTGAGCGTGCCGTCGAGCCACTGCATGCCACCGCCCAGGGTCCAGTCCTCGTTGAGCTGATGCTCGAAGCGCAGCTGGGCCATGTTGTTGTCGTTGTGCAGCAGGTTGTCGGAGCCTTTTTCCCAGACGTTGGTATCGCGCGAAGCTCGGTCGCGCTGATTGGCAAAGCGTGTCAGCCCGCGGTCCAGAGGGTGGTTGTTGCGCATGAAATCGCCTTCGAAGACGATGCGTGTGGTGTCGTTGACCTGCCAGCTGAGCACGGGTGCGACGTCGTAGCGCTCGGTCTGCACGTCGTCGCGGAAGGTCTCGCCGCCTTCGCCGAGTACGTTCAGGCGATAGGCCAGGCGGCCTTCCTCGTCGAGCGGACCGGTGGCATCCAGGGTGGCGCGGTGCATCCCTTGGTCATCGAACTGGCTGCCCAAGGTGACTTTGGGGTCGGCCAGCGGCTGCTTGCTGACCACGTTGAACGTGCCACCGGGATCGCCACGGCCGTACAGGCTGGTCGCCGGGCCGCGCAGGATCTCCAGACGCTCGACGGTGTTGGCATCCGGCGCGTTGGGGTAGCCGCGGTTGATGGGGAAACCATTGCGGTAGAACTCGCCAGTGGTAAAGCCGCGCACGGTGAAGGTGGTCAGGCCCTGGCCGCCGAAGTTGTTGGCTCGTCCCACACCACCGGCATAGTCCAGCCCATCCTGCAAGCGGGTGGCGGCGGCGTCTTGCAGCACATCGCTGGGTACCACGCTGATCGATTGAGGCGTCTCGTGCAGCGCGGTGTCCGTGCGTGTGGCACTGGCTGAGCGCGTAGCCTTGTAGCCGATCACCGGACCGTCGGCGCGCTCCAGGTCGCTGGTGGCATCGATGTTGACCGCTTGCAACTCAAGAGCAGGCGAGGCCTGCGAGTCGGCCAGGGCAACGGGAGAAATAGCGGGAATCAGGCAGAGAGAAACGAACGTACGACGCATCGACAGCACGATCCTAGGGAGGGCGGGAGCTGCGGATCTTAACTGATAGGTATTATCATTTACAGTGGTATTTGGTGTACCACAGTACCAATTTCGAAGCGTCGTGAGCGGGCACGAAAAAGGGGGCACAGGGCCCCCGGTTTCGTCATCAGTGCGGTGCGCGCGGGATGGTCTTGAGCAGGTCTTCCGGGCTGATGTGTCCGACCACCTGGGCTACGGCGCTGCCCGGGCTTGGCAGGTCGATGATGTGGTCTTTCATCTTGCCGATCACATGCATCTCGCAGGGCTTGCAGTCGAACTTCAGGGTCAGCACTTCATCGCCATGCACCAGCTGCATCGGCGCGACCTTGGTGCGTACGCCGGTGACGCCCTTGGCCTGCTTGGGGCACAGGTTGAAGGAGAAGCGCAGGCAGTGCTTGGTGATCATCACCGGCACCTCGCCGTGCTCTTCGTGCGCCTCGAAGGCGGCATCGATCAGCTTGACCCCGTGACGATGATAGAAGTCGCGGGCCTTCTGGTTGTAGACGTTGGCCAAGAACGACAGATGCGCCTCCGGATACACCGGTGGCGGTGTGGTCTCGGCTTTGCGCCCGCCACGGGGGTGGGCCTTGACCCGCGCCTCGGTCAGCGCCTCGATGGCTTCGCGGCGCAAGGCCTTGAGCTGCGAGTTGGGGATGAAGTACGCCTGCGGGGCGTCCAGCTCGATGGCATGGGCGTAGTACTGGGTGGTGCCCAGTTGACCGAGCAAATCATGCAATTGGTCCAAGGCCTGCTGGGGCTTGTTGGCTTCGCCGAACGGGCCGTCCAGGGCGACCTGCACGCTGACGCCTTCTTCGCTGGTGGCGGTCAGCGCCAGGCGCTGTTCGCGCAGCACGGCGTGCCACTCGACGCCCACACGACGTTCGGCGGAGGTGCGTTGCAGCGCCTGTTGCCAGTTGTGGTCCAGGTTGCGCGAGAGCGGATGGTTCGGGCGCAGCTTGTGCAGGCCTTCGGGCATTTCGTTGGGCTCGACGCGGTAGCGATAGCGCTTCTGGCCGTCCTCTTCGAATTCACCTTTGGGTTCTGCGATGTTGGCACGAAAGCCCACCACCTCACGCTTGACCAGCACGTTGAGGCCGTCGCCGTTGGTCAGCGGCACCTCGGTGAACACGTATAGGTCGCGCTTGCCGACTTTTTCCACCACGCCCACCGGCAAGCCGGTGAAGGTGGGCGAGTCGAAGGCGCCAATGTCGATCTTGCGGTCGGTTACGAAGTAATCGGTGCTGCCGCGGTGGAAGGTTTTGTCCGGATCCGGCACGAAGAAATGCTCGGTGCGACCGCTGGAGGCGCGGGCCAGGTCCGGGCGGTCCTCGAGGATGGCGTCGAGTTCCTTGCGATAGTGGGCGGTGATGTTCTTCACATAGCCCATGTCCTTGTAGCGGCCTTCGATCTTGAACGAACGCACGCCGGCATCGACCAAGTCGCGCAGGTTGGCGGTCTGGTTGTTGTCCTTCATCGATAGCAGGTGCTTCTCGAACGCTACCACGCGGCCCTGGTCATCCTTGAGGGTGTAGGGCAGGCGGCAAGCCTGGGAGCAGTCGCCACGGTTGGCGCTGCGCCCGGTCTGGGCGTGGGAGATGTTGCACTGGCCGGAGAAGGCCACGCACAGGGCGCCATGGATGAAGAACTCGATGGCCGCGTCGGTTTCGCTGGCGATGGCGCGGATCTGCTGCAGGTTCAGCTCGCGTGCCAAGACCAGTTGGGAGAAGCCGGCCTGGTCGAGGAACTTGGCCCGCTCCAGGGTGCGGATGTCGGTCTGGGTGCTGGCGTGCAGCTCGATCGGTGGGATGTCCAGCTCCATCACCCCCAAATCCTGGACGATCAGCGCATCGACGCCTGCATCGTACAGCTGGTGGATCAGCTGGCGGGCAGGTTCGAGCTCGTTGTCATGCAGGATGGTGTTGATGGTGGTGAAGACGCGCGCGTGGTAGCGGTGGGCGAACTCCACCAGCTCGGCGATATCGCTGACTTCGTTGCACGCGTTGTGGCGGGCGCCAAAGCTCGGGCCGCCGATATAGATGGCGTCAGCGCCGTGCAGGATCGCTTCGCGGGCGATGGCCACGTCACGGGCGGGGCTGAGCAGTTCCAGGTGATTCTTTGGGAGGGACATGTCGTTAGGGTCGGGCTGTCACGGTCAAGGCGCGCATTGTACCGGTGAAATGGCCCGGGGGCATCCATCGGCTGTCCGATGGCGTGCCCCGTGTGGTGGGGCGCTGGGCAATCCGCAGGTGCGTCGGTGATTTCGCGACCGCATTCGCGGGTAAACCCGCTCCCACAGGGCCTGGCGCGACCCGTGTGGGAGGCAGGGCTTTAATGACGCCCGGCTTTGAGGACCGGCTCAGGCCTTGGCTGCCATTGCCGTGACTTCCACCCGCATCCCCTCGACCGCCAGGGCCGCCACGCCAACCGCCGCGCGCACAGGCCAAGGCTTGGCGAAGAAACGCTGGTACACCTCGTTGAACGCCGGGCGATCGGCCATGTCGGTCAGGTAGATGGTCAGGTGCAGTACGCGGTCCATGGAGCTGCCGGCGCGCTCCAGGGCGTCCTTGAGCGCTTGGAGTGTGCATTCGCTCTGCTCGACGATGCCGCCAAGCTCCAGGCTGCCGTCGGCGCGGGTCGGGATCTGGGTGGTGACCAGCAGGCCGCGAAAATCCGCGACGTCGGAGGAAATGGACTCCGGGTCCGGGTCCGGGATGAAGGTGATGTCTACGTTTGCCATGAGGGTATTTGCCTTGCAACGGAAGGAAACCAGCAAGCCTACGCGAGCGGCCCAGGCGGGTCGAGCGGTGGCTCTGGTCGGCGGTATTTGAAATGCCGGGCATTGCTCGTCAGAATCGCGCCCCGAACCGGCCACTGGCGCCGGTCGATTGATGCGAAAAGGGGCAAGGGTTGAACGAACAGACATTGTCGATGCGCCTGGAGCGCGTGGCCGCCCATGTGCCGGCTGGGGCACGCCTGGCCGATATCGGCTCAGACCACGGCTACCTGCCGGTGGCGCTGATGCTGCGTGGCCGTATCGAAGCCGCCGTGGCCGGCGAGGCGGCGATGACGCCGTTTCGCTCGGCCCAGCGCAAGGTGCGCAAGAACGGCCTGGAGCAGGCGATCACCGTGCGCCTGGCCGACGGTCTGGAAGCCATCGAGCCACAGGATCGCATCGACGCCATCAGCCTGTGTGGCATGGGCGGGGAGAAGATCCGCGAGATCCTCGAGCGGGGCAAGCATCGCCTGAGCGGCAAGGAGCGGTTGATCCTGCAGCCGAACGTGCGTGAAGGCACCCTGCGCGAGTGGTTGATGGAAAACGACTACCGTATCGTTTGCGAGGAGTTGCTTGAGGAAAACGGGTTCACCTACGAGATCATCGTGGCCGAACCGTGTCAGGCGGTAGCGTACTCCCCAGAGGAGTTGTATTTCGGGCCGTTGTTGATGCAGGAGCGCAGCCCTGCGTTTCTGGCCAAATGGGGCCTGAACCTGCAACGCAAGCAGCGGGTCATGGCCCACTTCGCCCGTGCCCGGCAGGCGGTGCCGACACAAAAGGCCCAGGAAGTGGCTCGACAGGTGCGCTGGATCGAGCAGTTGCTGGCGTAATTCCTGTTACAGCTGCGAGCAGTTGCCCATTTCCCGGTAGTCGACCTTGTGGGTCTGGCCCTGGTGATCGATGTAGACCATATGGGCGGTGCCCACCGCGCAATCGGCCGCATTGCTCGCCGGGGTGATGGAAATCACCTTGGCCACATCCAAGGGCATCCCGTATTCATAGGTCTCGCTGGTGGCCGCTACGGGCTGGCTGTTGGCAGGATCGGCGACGGCACCGAACGAAGCCAGAGCGGCGAACAAGGTGAAGAAGGCGATCGAAGGTTTCATGGCGATGTTCTCGTTTGGCGTTGACTCATGATGTGTTTCTTGGGTATCGCCAATAAAGACTCTGATCCGTGATAGATTCCTGCCTCGAATGCACGAATAGGTCACAGGGAAAGACACATCATGGACATGCTGCACGCCATGCGAACCTTCGCCCGGGTTGTGGAATGCGGCAGTTTCGCCGCCGCCGCCAACGCCCTGGACATTTCTGCCGCACAGGTGTCGAGGATCGTCGCGGAACTGGAAAACCAGCTGCAGACCCGCCTGCTGCACCGCACCACCCGGCGTCTGCGCATGAGCGAGGCGGGCGAGCGGTTCCTCGAGCGCTCGCGGCAGATCATGCTGCTGACCGAAGAAGCCATGGACGAGGCACGCGGAGCCCACCTCACCCCCCGTGGTCGATTGCGCCTGCATTGCACTCATGGTCTGGGGCTGTTGATGATGCCGCTGGTGGCCCGCTACAACGCCACCTGCCCGGAAGTGGTCATGGAACTCACGTTGTCCCAGCGCAACCCGGACCCGCTGGCGGACGGCCAGGACGTGGTGATCGCCATCGGCCAGGGCCTGCCGGACTCGCAACTGATCGCCATCCCCCTGGGCAGCATCCACAGCATTCTCTGCGCTTCGCCCGATTACCTGGCACGTCATGGCGTGCCTCAGCGCCCGGAAGACCTGCACCAACATGTGTGCCTGCGCACAGTGGACCCGTTGTTCGAGGAGGACTGGTCGTTCGAAGGGGCAGACCCTTGCGTGATCGTGCCCCAGGACACCTTCCTGACCAATGTGGCAGACGCCATGCTCAAGGCGACGGAGCTTGGCATGGGCATCGGCCTGTTGCCGTATTACTCAGCTACCCAGGCCATCGAGCAAGGCCGCCTGTGCCGATTGCTCGCGCCCCATCGGCTGCGTCAGCGGGAGATCTATGCGATCTACCCGTCGCGGCATTACCTGGACGCCAAGGTCCGCACCTGGCTGGATTTTCTCAAGGAGCAGTTGCCGGTGTTGTTCCAGGCCCATGAACAGGTGGTGGACGACCCGCGCTACTGGCGGTGACCCTTGCGGAGCGGCCTGAGGTGGCCTCTTGGCGGTTGAACCCCCCACACGATCCAGGTCAGCACCTCATGCCATCCTCGGGTTTGGCCCCGCATCTATTCCAGGCCAATCCAACGTCTGCTCAGCGGCTGTCCTGATCCTCGGCGGCACCGCCCGAGGCGCCTGCACCGGTGCCGGTGGCCTCGCCGGTGTTATTGGAGCCTCCGGTAGTGCCGTCGGGCACGTCAGAGCTGGAGTTGGTATCGGTGCTGTCGTTATCGCGGGTGCTATCAGGGTCGTTGACGCTGTTGCCTTGGCTCCCGGTGGTGCCTTGGGAATGCTCACCGGAGGAATGGTCGGCCTTGGGGTGGGTGTCGGTGCCGTTCATATCGGTGGCGGCCAGGCTGGCAGTGGTGGTCAGGCCCAGGCACAGGGCGAGGAACAGGGGCTGGAAACGAACCATGGCGAATCTCCTGTCGGGATGATTGTCCTGCGTTCGGCCATGGGAGACGGGGCAGGGTGCCCTTCAGGCGACGGATGGTAAGGGGAGAAGGGATAAGTGGGAGCTTCGGCCTGACACTCCCACAGGGCCTTGCCCGGTCAGCCCATCAGGAGGAGGGTTCTGTGCGCGACGACGGGGTCTCGCCGTTCGCTGTCTCGCCCATCGGCGGATGCTCCTGGGCCGCATGCATCAGCTCCTCGGTCACCCGCAGCTCGGCGCCGGTGGGCGAAAAGGTGGCCGTCGGCGCGAAGGGCGCGGGATGTTCCGGGGCCGGGCGCTTGCCGCGGCGCCACAGGAAGAAACCCACCATCGCCAGGTTGATCACCGCAAAGGCCCAGAACAGCCCCGTCTCGCCGTAGACGTTCATCACCGGAGAGATCGCCAGCGGGGCCATCGACGAGCCCAGCGAGTTGATCAGCAGCAGGCCTTGGATCATGGGCACCAGCGCATCGGCTGGGGCACGGTCGGCCGCGCTGCTGACCGCCACCGGGTACAAGGCGAATACGCCGCCGCCGAGCAAGAACAGCATCGCTGGCAACCACTGCGACTCAGCCGGCAGCAGAACGATCACCACCGACAGCACGGTGCACATCGCCGCCAGGGCGACCAGCACGCTTTGCCGGTCCTTGCGGTCCGACCAACGCCCAACAGGATATTGCAGCAACATGGCGCCGAGGATCACCCAGGCCATCATGTTGCCCACCTCGCCTACGTCCAGGCCGATGCGTTGCAGGTACAGCGGCAGCAGGGCGTAGATCCCGGCGATGGCCACGCCCGAGCCAAAGCAGCCGACCAAGCCGGTCGGGGCGATGCCCAGGAGCTGGCGCGGTTTGAGCGGTTCGACCTGATCGAGCAGTGGCGAGACCCGCGGCAGAATCACGATCGGCAGCACCGACAGGGTGGCGAGCATGCCGGCGACCATGAACGGTGCGGTCTCGCCCCAGCCGGTGACTTCGCCCAGCGTCGCCTGGGCCAGGACCCCGGCGCCGTAGAAGGCGATCATGTACAGCGCCAGCAGACGGCCACGTATCTTTGGATCGCCGGCCAGCAGCAGCCAGCTCTCGATGACCAGGAACACACCGACCGCAGCCCAGCCGTTGATCAGGCGCAAAGCGAACCACCAGGTGGTGTCGTAGAACAGGCCCTGCAGCAGGATGGTCGCGGCGATCAGCGAGGCGAAGCTGGTGTAGGCACGAATATGACCAATGCGCAGGATCAACCGGTCGTTGAAGATCGCCCCGAGTGTCAGGCCGATGAAGTAGGCCGACGAGACGATGCCGATCATGGTGGCCGATTCGCCGGCCGAGCCCAGGCGCAACGTGGTGAGGGAGGACAGGAAGCCGTTGCCCAGGGCAATGATGAACAGCCCGAGCAGGGGTGCCAGCGCCATGGCCAGCAAACGCGGAGACATAGTTACCTCTAGTTGGAAAACGCCGAAAGTATGCCTTTTCGGTGGGCGCAAGGGCTGCGCGGGTATGCCTGGCTGTCGGTGCGAGCGAGGTGCGGCTCAACCGTCTGCAATGACGGCATGGCCGGGGGCGAAAAGGAGGCGCGATTCTAAAGCCTGGGCGGTGGCCGGGCCCTGCGACCAGAAGCCGCACCGGACCGGGTATAGGCCAACGCGTTTTCACCGTTCTGGGAGGAAAACCGCATAATGTCGCTTCGACTTCTGGGGGATCCGCTTCATGCTGGCTTCGCTGTTCGCCGTCCTGGCGCCTGTCTTCATCGTTGCCGGCATCGGCTATGGCTGGGCCCGCCGTGGTCTGGACTACCCCACCGAATTCATCGCCCGCATCGTCATGACGGTCGGCACCCCATCACTGGTGCTCTCGACCCTCAGCCGCACGCAACTGGACCCCGCAGCCTTCACCAGCATGGCCGTCGCGTGCGTGCTGTGCATGTTGGGCATGGCGCTGGCCGGGTTTCTCGTCAGCCGCGCTTCGGGCCAGCATTGGCGCGTGCTGATGCCGGCATTCATGTTCCCCAACACCGGCAACATGGGCTTGCCGATCAGCCTGTACGCCTTCGGCGAACATGGCCTGGCGCTGGCGGTGGCGTTCTTTCTGACCTTGTCGATCTTCCAGTTCACCTTAGGCATCGCCATGTCCGGGGCCAGCGCGTCGTTCAAGGCCCTGCTGCGCAACCCGATCGTGATCAGCCTGGCCGGGGCCCTGCCGATCATCTTCCTGGACCTGGAGCTGCCGCGCTGGCTGGCCAACACCGCGGACCTGCTCGGCGGCATGACCATCCCCTTGATGTTGCTCACCTTGGGCGTGTCCCTGGCCAGCATCCGCCTGCACCACGTGGGCAGTGGCCTGTTACTGGGTGGTCTGCGCATCGCGCTGGGGGCGGCAGTGGGGTGGGGCGTGGGTACTGCGCTGGGCCTGGAATCGTTGGAGCGTGCGGTGCTGGTGGTGCAGTCTTCCATGCCGGTGGCGGTGTTCAACTATCTGTTGGCGGTGCGCGCCAACCGGTCACCCGAACAGGTAGCCAACCTGGTGATGTGCTCGACGGTGCTGTCTTTCGCCTGGTTGCCAGCGGTGTTGGCCTGGTGGCTATAAGCCCCGGCTGCGGCATCCTGTCCTGCCCACAGGCAAAGTGCCATGGCTCATCCATACTCCACTGACCTGCCGCACTCAAGCGCCAGGCTCAGGCGTCTCGGCGCTGCCGGGACAACCAACGGTTTGCGAGGGGAGTAGGCGATGGCCAAGGCTGTGAACAAGAAGCACAAGGACGAGCTGCCGGAGAAACTGGGACGCAAAACCTACGAACAAGAGCTCAAGCGCCTGCATGTGGAACTGGTCAAACTCCAGCAGTGGGTGGTGGCCAAAGAGCTCAAGGTGTGCGTGGTCTTCGAGGGGCGCGACGGCGCCGGCAAGGGCGGGACGATCAAGGCACTCACTGAACGGGTCAGCCCTCGCGTCTTTCGTGTGGTGGCGCTACCGGCGCCGACCGAGCGCGAGAAAACCCAGATCTATGCCCAGCGCTACCTGACCCACTTGCCGGCAGCCGGCGAGGTGGTGATCTTCGACCGCAGTTGGTACAACCGCGCCGGCGTCGAACGGGTGATGGGCTTTTGCACCGAAGAGCAGGCGCACAAGTTTCTCGCCGTGGTGCCGCTGTTCGAGCGGATGATGGTCGACTCGGGGATCATCCTGATCAAATACTGGCTGGAGGTGAGCGCCGAGGAGCAGACCCGCCGCTTGCAAGATCGCATCAACGATGGCCGCAAGCTGTGGAAGCTCTCGCCCATGGACATCAAGTCCTACACCCGATGGGACGATTACACCCGCGCCCGCGACGATATGTTCGCAGCCTCCGATTCGTCCTGGGCACCGTGGTTCATGGCGCGCTCCGAAGACAAGCGCAAGGCGCGACTGAACATCATCAGCCACTTCCTGCAGCAGATCCCTTACCAGGACCTGAGTGCCAAGCAGAAGATCGCCCTGCCCAAGCGCGGCAAGATCGGCAAGTACAAGGCGGTGCCGTACCCGTTCAAGATGGTCTCCGAGCGATACTGAGGCCAGGCGGGCATGGACACCTCGACACCACCGCCAAAGCCCTTGGCCTATGCGGCGCAGCCGGTCGACCGTGGCTTGCAGCGCTGGATACCGGGCTTGCGCGTGGTACGTCAGTACCCGATGGCATGGCTGCCCAAGGACTTGGTCGCAGGGCTGGTGCTCACCGCCATGCTGGTGCCGGTCGGCATCGCCTATGCGCAGGCGTCCGGCGTACCGGGCATCCACGGCCTGTACGCGACGATCGTGCCCTTGCTGGCCTACGCCCTGTTCGGGCCCAGCCGCATCCTGGTGCTGGGCCCAGACTCGGCGCTGGTGCCGATCATCCTGGCCGTGGTGTTGCCCTTGGCGGCGGGCGACCCGGGGCGGGCGGTCACCCTGGCAGCGGCCATGGCGCTGGTATCGGGGCTGATCTGCATCGGCGCGGGCCTGTTGCGCCTGGGCTTCATCACCGAGCTGCTGTCCAAACCGATCCGTTATGGCTACATGAACGGCATCGCCTTGGCGGTGCTGGTCAGCCAGGCGCCCAAGTTGTTCGGCATCTCTGGGCAGAGCGCCGGGCCGCTGCGCGATACCCTGCAATTGGTCAACGCCCTGCTGGACGGCAAGGCCAACTGGCATGCCTTCGCCCTGGGGGCGGGTACGCTGGTGATCATTCTGCTGCTCAAGCGCTGGGAGCGCTTGCCGGGCATCCTGATCGCCGTAGTGGCCGCGACTGGGATCTGCGGGCTGATGGGCCTGGAAGCCGCCCACGCGGTGAAGGTGGTCGGGTCATTGCCCCAGGGCCTTCCAGGGTTCGCGTTGCCATTGATCGGTTTCAACGACCTGGCCACCGTGGCCATCGGTGGCGCGGCGGTGGCGTTGGTGTCGTTTGCCGACACCAGCGTGCTGTCGCGCACCTACGCCGCCAAGACCCGCGCCCAGGTCGACCCGAACCAGGAAATGGTCGGGCTGGGGCTGGCCAACCTGGCGTCGGGGTTCTTCCAGGGCATTCCCATCAGCAGCAGTTCGTCCCGCACGCCGGTGGCCGAGGCAGCGGGGGCGCGCAGTCAGCTGGCGGGTGTGTTCGGCGCCCTGGGCGTGGCGGCGTTGCTGTTGTTTGCGCCTGATCTGTTGCGCCACCTGCCGCAAAGCGCCCTGGCGGCGGTGGTGATCGCCGCGGCTATCGGGTTGTTCGAGTTCAAGGACCTGGCGCGGATCTACCGCATCCAACGTTGGGAGTTCTGGCTGTCCATCACCTGCTTCGTCGGGGTGGCGGTGTTTGGTGCGGTGCCGGGCATCGGCCTTGCGGTGGTCATCGCGGTGATCGAGTTTCTCTGGGACGGCTGGCGGCCGCACTATGCGGTGCTGGGCCGGGTCGATGGCATCCGCGGCTACCACGATGTGTCCCGCTACCCCGATGCACGCCGGGTGCCGGGCCTGGTGCTGTTTCGCTGGGATGCGCCGCTGTTCTTCGCCAATGCCGAACTGTTCCAGCGCTGCGTGCTGGAAGCTGTCGCCCGGTCGGACGGCGAGGTGCGGCGGGTGGTGGTCGCGGCGGAACCGGTGACCAGCGTGGACGTTACCTCCGCCGACATGCTCGTGGAACTTGAGCAGACCCTGCGCGAGGCCGGTGTGGAGCTGCATTTTGCCGAGGTCAAGGACCCGGTGAGGGACAAGCTGCTGCGCCTGGAGGTGCTGAGCCACATCGGCAGCGACATCTTCCAGCCCACGGTGGGCGCCGCGGTGGACACCTACTTGCAGGACCACGCTGTGGACTGGACACCTTGAGCAAGCGCATCACTGGCGGGTATCGATGCTCACCACCACTGACATCCCTGGCCGCAGCCGCTTGGCATCCGGCTGGTCGGGATCGACGGTGATGCGCACTGGAATGCGCTGGGCAATCTTCACGAAGTTGCCGGTGGCGTTGTCGGCCTGCAACAGGGCGAACTCGGAGCCTGTGGCCGGCGAGATCTGTTGCACTTGCCCCCGCAGCTCGAGGTGGTCGAGCGCATCGACGGTGAAGGTGGCCGGTTGACCGATGCGCACGTGGGCCATCTGGGTTTCCTTCATGTTGGCGATGACCCACAGCGTGTCGGGCACCAGCGCCATCAACTGTGCCCCTGAGTTGACATAGGCGCCCAGGCGCGTACCGATCTGCCCCAGCTGACCGTCGCGCGGCGCGGTCACGCGGGTGTTGTCCAGGTCGATGCGGGCCAGCTCCACCGAGGCCTTGGCGTTTGCCACGGCCGCTTCCAGGGCTGCGCGGTTGACGACCACGGTTTCTTTATCCTGCCGGGCGATTTCCAGTGCCGCCTTGGCCTGTTCCAGGTTGGCGACTGCGCCAGCGTGGGTGGCACGGCTCAGGTCCAGTTCCCGGCGAGACACCGAGCCATCGCTGACCAGTGCCTGGTTGCGGCGCAGGTCCGCCTGGGCCTTGTCGGCCTGGGCGGTGGCATCGAGGATGGCGGCCTCGCGCTGGATGATGGCCGCCTCTGCACTCTTGCGCTGTTGCAGGTTGTTGGCCAGCGCCGCCTGTTGCTGTTGCAGTTGAGCGATGGCTTGAGCCAGACGCTGGGTGTAGATGCGATCATCCAGGCGCACCAGCAAATCGCCGCGTTTGACGAACTGGAAGTCGTGCACCGGCACCTCGACGATATAGCCGGGCAGTTGTGGGCCGATGATCGTCACCTGGCCACGGACCAGGGCGTTCTCGGTGCTTTCGATGGCGCTGCTGAACGGCGGCAGGCGCCAGGCATAGAGCACCAGCAGGATGCCGGCCAGCGCCACGCAGGCGAAGCTGAGTGAGGAAAGCAGGCGCACACGGCGCGTGCGGGTCTGATCGCCCGGCCCGCTGGGCGGGGCGGTGCCCTCCGGGGTTTCGGCGATGGCGGTGGTGGTCGTGGACTGGGTGGGTTGGGTCATCAGGTCGAAGCGCCACTGGAGGTGTCGGGGGAGGCCATCGGCTGCGCCGCGCGGCGCAGCCAGTAGCTGCGTATCAGAATCCAGATCATCGTCGCCACGGCAATGGCGCCGATGAGCATGAATACATCGTTGTACGCCAGGATATTGGCCTCGCGGGTCGCCGCACTGGCCAACAGACGCGTGCCGACTTCGGTGCGCAAGGCGGGGTCGGCGATCAGGCCGGCGTAACCGGCACCGCCGCCCTGGACCCTGGCATTGACCAGCGGTTCGAGCGCACTCAGGCGCTCGACCAGGTTGCTGGAGTGGAACTTTTCCCGCGCGGTCTGGAAGGTGCCGAGCAACGCTGCACCGATCAGCCCGCCGAGGTTGTTGCAGATCCCGAACATCACCGAGAAGCTCACCAGGTTGCGCGGGTTGGCCCGTACGTGACTGATGCCCAGGGCCATGGATGGGCCGAGGAAGAACGTGCTGCCGAAGGCCAGCAGGAACTGGCTCAGGTACATCTGCTCGGGCCGGGTCAGGTTGCTGGAACTCGAATCCATGAAGGCCCCGGTGGCCATCGCCGCCAGCGAGATGAACAGCGGTGTGACCAGGTGCGCTGGGTTGATGGTCAGGGCGCTGGTGGCAAGGCCCGTGGCTGCGCCCAGCAGCATGATCCAGTACAGGCTGCGCATCTGCTCGCTGCTCATGTTCAGGGCCTGCAGAAAGCCCACCGCGCCGGTGGATTGCTCGGACGTGACCATGCGGATCAGCACCACGCACAAGGCCAATCGCACCACCGCGCCACTGCCCAGCCAGCGCGTCATCAACAACGGGTTGGTGCGGTTGTGCTCGATGGCAAGGCCCGAGCACACCAGGGCGATGGAAGACGCCAGGGCCACGCCGATCCAGGGCGCCTCAAGCCACCAGTCGATGCGCCCGAGCGAAAGCACGGCGCAGAGCAGGGCGGTGCCGCTGGCCATCAGCGAGAAGGTCAGAAAATCCAAAGGTTCGAAGGTCTTGAAGCGATCGCCCGGTGGCAATTTGAGCTGCAGCACGCAACCCAGCGCGGCCAGCGCCAGGCCGAGTTCGAACATGTAGAGGCCCCGCCACTCGGCGATTTGCAACAGGTCTTCGGAAAACACCCGGGCCAGGGGCACCGCCAGTTGCGAGGCGCCAAGGCCCAACACCATGGCCTTGAGTCGCCATTGGGCGGGGAAGGCCTGGATCATGTAGTAAAGACCCAACGAGCTCAGGGCCGCACCGACCATGCCGTGGGCGGCGCGCACCGCTATGGCCGAGTTCAGGTCGTTGACGAACAAATGGGCGAAGGTGACCAGGGCGTAGAGCACCAGGAACACTTCGGTGAAGGCACGCAGGCCGAACTGCTGACGAAACTTCACCAGCAGCAGGTTCATCGAGACGTTGGTCATCACGAACGCGGCGGGCAGCCAGGCCATCTCGGCGCTGGTCGCGCCCAGGGCACCTTGTAGGAAGGACAGATTGGCCGTGACCAGGGCATTGCCCAGGCCACCGGTGATCGCCACCAAAAGACCGACCGCGCCATAGGCCAGGCGTTTGCCGGGTGCGTGCAGGGGGGTGGAGGGTGAACCTGGCAGGCTGGGCTTTTCGTGGGGGAGCCACTGGCGCGGCGTGTATTTGTCCATGAGTGATGCAGCCCTTGGTCGCTTGGAAAAACTCTACGCGACTCGCGGTGGGAATGAAAATACCGGTGCCACGCCTGCGATGGGCCGCGCAGCGCCCCCAGAATCCAGGTGACCCACACATTCGGGGTATGTTCCCCTTCGCCGATTGTCCCGATAGTAGGTCCACCGGCTCATCCCGAGCAGTCACACGATGGAGTTGCTATGGGCAAGGCACTGAAGGTGATTGGCAGTCTGTTGCTGACGTGCGCCGCTACCGCCACGCAAGCGGCGCAAGAGGACACCAGCAAGACGCTGCGGTTGTACAACTGGACCGACTATATCGGCGAAACCACCCTGGCCGATTTCGAGAAGGCCACAGGCATCAAGGTGATCTACGACACTTTCGATGGCTATGAGACCGTGCAGACCAAGTTGCTCACCGGCCGCTCTGGCTACGATCTGGTCATGCTCAATGCCTCCCTGGTGCCGCCCTTGATCCAGGCGGGGGTGTTCCAGCCTCTGGACAAGCGTCAATTGCCCAGTTGGCACAACCTCGACGCCAAGGTGGTCGATGAGCTGCAAGGCTACGACCCAGGCTTGAAGTACTCGGCGCCTTACACCTGGGGCAGCTCCGGGGTGACCTACAACGTCGAGAAGATCAAGGCACGCATGCCCGACGCGCCGATCGGCTCGCTGGCCATGCTGTTCGATCCCAAGATCGTCTCGCGCTTCGCCGATTGCGGTGTCACCTTGATGGACGCGCCCAGCGAAGTCATACCGCTGGCCCTGCAATACCTGGGCAAGGACCCGCACAGCGCCGCACCCGCTGACCTGAAGGCCGCCGAGACGCTGCTGATGGGCATCCGCCCCTACATCAAGAAGTTCGATTCGGTGAACTACCTCACCAGTTTGCCCAACGGGGATGTCTGCATGGCCCTGACCTGGTCCGGTGACTACGCCACCGCTCAGGCCCGTGCCGAAGAGGCGAAAAAGAACATCACCTTGGATTTCTTCATTCCCAAGGAAGGCTCGCTGATCTGGTTCGACAACCTCTACCTGCCCAAGGACGCGCCCCACGTGGCCAATGCGCACCGTTTCATCGAGTTCCTGCTGCAGCCGCAAACCATGGCCAAGGTGACCAATTACATTCACTACGCCAACAGCAATGGCGCCGCCACGGCCTTGGTGCAGGCGGACATCCGCGACAACCCGGCCATCTACCCCGACGACGCTACCCGTGGCCGGCTGTTTGCCCAGAAGACCCAAGCCCCTCGGGACATGCGTGCCATCACCCGGGTGTGGAGCACGGTCAAGACCGGCTACTGAGTTCTTTTTCTTCGTATTCTGCCAAGGAGCTGCCCTATGGCCATGCCCAGCAAAGCATTCGCTTCGACACCTGCCCAGGACGCATTGGTTGAGGCCGACAAGGCCCACTACATGCACGGCTATCACATGTTCGACGAGCACCGTGAGCAAGGCGCGTTGAACATCGTGGCCGGGGAGGGCGCCTATATCCGCGACACCGAGGGCAACCGCTTCCTCGATGCCGTGGGCGGCATGTGGTGCACCAACATCGGCCTGGGCCGTGAGGAAATGGCCCTGGCCATCGCCGACCAGGTGCGCAAGCTGGCCTATTCCAACCCGTTCTCCGATATGGCCAACGACGTGGCCATCGCGCTGAGCCAGAAGCTTGCCCAGCTGGCGCCCGGCGACCTGAACCATGTGTTTCTCACCACCGGCGGCTCGACCGCGGTGGACACCGCCTACCGGCTGATCCAGTACTACCAGAACTGCCGTGGCAAGCCGAACAAGAAGCACATCATCGCCCGCTACAACGCCTACCACGGCTCCACCACCCTGACCATGTCGATCGGCAACAAGGCCGCCGACCGGGTGCCGGAGTTCGATTACGCACACCCGCTGATTCACCATGTCTCCAACCCCAACCCTTACCGCGCCCCGGATGACATGGACCAGGCCGAGTTTCTCGACTTCCTGGTGGCCGAGTTCGAGGACAAGATCCTCTCGCTGGGCCCGGACAACGTCGCGGCCTTTTTCGCCGAGCCGATCATGGGCTCAGGTGGGGTGATCATCCCGCCCGAAGGCTACTTCCTGCGCATGTGGCAACTGTGCCAGACCTACGACATCCTGTTCGTCGCCGACGAAGTGGTGACCTCCTTCGGGCGCCTGGGCACCTTCTTCGCCAGCGAGGAGCTGTTCGGCGTGCAACCGGACATCATCACCACCGCCAAGGGCCTGACCTCGGCCTACCTGCCGCTGGGGGCATGCATCTTCTCCGAGCGGATCTGGCAGGTGATCGCCGAGCCAGGCAAAGGCCGCTGCTTCACCCACGGCTTCACCTACAGCGGCCACCCGGTGTGCTGTACCGCAGCATTGAAGAACATCGAGATCATCGAGCGCGAGCGTCTGCTGGACCACGTCAATGACGTGGGTGGCTACCTGGAGCAGCGCTTGGCTAGCCTGTGCGACCTGCCGTTGGTGGGGGATGTGCGCTGCCTGAAACTGATGGCCTGTGTCGAGTTCGTGGCCGACAAAGCCAGCAAGGCGCTGTTCGACGACGCGGTGAACATCGGCGAGCGCATCCACCGCAAAGCCCAGGCCAAGGGGCTGCTGGTGCGGCCGATCATGCACCTGAACGTGATGTCGCCACCGCTGGTGATCACCCATGCCCAGGTCGACGAGATCGTCGAGATCCTGCGCCAATGCATACTCGACACCGCCCAGGAGCTGCGCAGCGAAGGGCTGTATCACGGCCAATGACCCACCTGAGACAGGCTGTGCGCGAGCATGTCCGGCAGGCTAGACTGCCGGGCATGACCCAGCCTACCCCCGACACGCCCATCACCCTGACCTTCGGCGCCCTGCAGCAGTGGCATGCAGCCTTGCAGCACGCTTTCGCCCACAGCGACACGCCCGATGCCCTGGCCCACCTGGCCGCCGCTATCGGCCAACTGGTTTGCGTGGAGTCGATGATGATCAGCCTGGAATGCCGGGGGCGGGCGCCGCGCTTGCTGTACCAGCAGGGTATTCCCGAATGCCATCGCGATGCGGTGCTCAATCGCTATTTTGCCGCAGGCTACCTGCTCGACCCGTTCTGCCTGGCGGTGGAGAACGGGCTGGCTGAAGGCTTCTATCACCTGGAAGACATCGCGCCGGACAACTTCTTCGACAGCGACTACTACAAGGCCTACTACCTAGGTACCGGCTGCAGCGAAGACAGTTACTTCATCGCCGATATCGCCGAGGACCGCAAAGTCTCGCTGAGCCTGTTCCAAGGCTGCAGCGGCACACGCCTTAGCGCTGCGCAGCTGGACGTGCTGCGGGCGGTGGAGCCGATGGTGCGTGAGCTGCTGGGGCGCTATGCCCGCGCGCATCTGCTGGAAGCCCCGCACGCCGCCGAGCCGGGCGGTTTGCAGGCAGCGTTCGACAGCTTTGGCTGCCAGGTTCTCACCGACCGGGAGCGCGAGGTGGCACACATGATCCTGCGTGGACACTCGGTGAAATCCACGGCCATCGAGTTGGGCATCTCGCCGGAAACGGTCCGCATGCACCGCAAGAACCTTTACCTCAAACTCGAGATCAACTCCCAATCGGAGCTGTTCGCCCGCTTCATCGACTGGTTGCGCCGGGGCTGAACCGGCGCAACCCAAGGGAACGGCAAAGGATCAGTTGCGATCCAGCCACACCGTCTGCACGTTACAGAACTCGCGCACGCCGAAGTGCGACAGTTCGCGGCCGAAACCGCTCTTCTTCACACCGCCAAAGGCTACACGGGGGTCGGAGGCGCAGTAGCCGTTGATGAACACGCCGCCGGTGTCCAGGGCGGCCGTCATGCGCTCGGCCAAGGCGAGGTCGGCGGTGTAGATGGTCGAGGCCAGGCCGAACTCGCTGTCGTTGGCCAGTTCTACCGCATGCTCGGCATCCTTGGCGGTGATGATCGCCGCGACAGGGCCGAACAGCTCCTGCTTGAAGGCGGTCATCTCGGGGGTAACGTCGCCGAACACAGTGGGTGCATAGTAGTTGCCTACGCCTTCGATCTTGTTGCCGCCGAGCAGCAAAGTGGCGCCTTCGGCCAGGGTCGCCTGGACTTGGCCGTCGAGTTCGTCACGCAAGTCGAAGCGGGCCATGGGGCCGATGTAGGTGTCGTCGTCCTGTGGGTTGCCGATCTTCAGCTGCCGGGTGGCCTCGACGAACTTGCGGGTGAATGCCTCGACGACGCCTTGTTCGACGATCATGCGCTTGGCGGCAGCGCAGACCTGGCCTGTGTTCTGGTAACGGCCGATCACGGCCGCCTTGACCGCCGCATCCAGGTCGGCGTCGGCCAGGACGATGAACGGGTCCGATCCGCCCAGTTCCAGCACGCATTTTTTCAGCGCCGCACCTGCCTGGGCACCGATGGCCATACCGGCACGTACGCTGCCGGTGAGGGTGACGGCGGCAATGCGCGGGTCATTGATGGCTCGGGTGACGCCTTCTGGGGTCACGTTGACCACTTCGAACACGCCCTCGGGTAGCCCGGCCTGCTTGAAGGCGTCGAGCAGCAGGTAGGCACTGCCCATCACGTTCGGCGCGTGCTTGAGGACATAGGTATTGCCGGCCAGCAAGGCAGGCACCGCGCCGCGCAGGACCTGCCAGATCGGGAAGTTCCACGGCATCACCGCCAGAATCGGGCCCATCGGACGGTATTCGATGCGGGCTTTTTCGATCTGGGTGGGTTCTGGCGCGAGCATGGCCGGACCGTGTTCGGCGTACCACTGGCACAGGCCGATGCACTTGGTGACTTCGCCGCGGGCTTGGGTGATCGGCTTACCGATCTCGCGGGTGATCATGTGGGCGAAGGCTTCATGATTGGCTTGCAGGGCATCTGCCAAGGCGAGCAGGTATTCGCTGCGCTGACCCAGCGACACCTGGCGCCACTGGCCAAAGCCTTTCTTGGCGCGTTGCAGCGCCGCTTCCAGTGCGGCGTCGGTGTCGAAGGGGTAATGGCCGATCCGCTCACCGCTATGCGGGTCGACGGAAATGGCATGGGTCAGGCTGCTGATCTCGCTCATGGCGGGCTCCTCGTTGTTGTATCCGACTGGCGCCCAGACTAGTGGTGTGTGGTTTTAATGAAAACTGAATAATAATGAGCGAAACATTCACGAATGGAGAAAGACCGTGGACCTGGTGCAACTGGAAATCTTCAAGGCCGTGGCCGAGCACGGCAGCATCAGCGCTGCGGCGCAGCAGATCCATCGCGTCCCCTCGAACCTGACCACGCGCATCAAGCAGCTGGAGGAGGACCTGGGCGTGGAGCTGTTCATCCGCGAGAAAAGCCGGTTGCGGCTGTCGCCGGCGGGCTGGAACTTTCTCGAATACACGCGGCGCATCCTCGACCTGGTACATGAGGCGCGCCTGACCGTAGCTGGCGAGGACCCCCAGGGCACTTTTGCCCTCGGGTCGCTGGAGAGCACCGCGGCGGTGCGCATTCCAGGGCTGCTGGCGGCCTATAACCAGCGCTTTCCCAAGGTCGACCTGGACCTGTCCACCGGGCCGTCGGGCACCATGCTCGAGGGAGTGCTGTCCGGGCGCCTGGTGGCGGCGTTCGTCGACGGCCCGGTGCTGCACCCGACCTTGGAAGGCATGCCGGTGTTCGAGGAGGAAATGGTCATCATCGCACCGCTCAACCATGCCCCGGTGGGCAGGGCCCGGGATGTGAACGGCGAGAGCATCTATGCCTTCCGGGCCAACTGCTCCTATCGGCATCACTTCGAGAACTGGTTCGTCCAGGACCAGGCGGTGCCGGGCAAGATCCATGAGATGGAGTCCTACCATGGCATGCTGGCCTGCGTCAGCGCCGGGGCCGGCCTGGCCCTGATGCCGCGCAGCATGCTCGACAGCATGCCGGGATGCAGCACGGTGAGCGTCTGGCCGTTGTCCGAGGATTTTCGCTACCTCAAGACCTGGCTGGTGTGGCGCCGAGGAACGGTCTCGCGCAGCCTGAGCATGTTCGTCAAGCTGCTGGAGGAGCGGCGCGCGGCCTGACCGACGGCTGTCCTCTGCTCGAACACCCCTGGCCCTATGGCGTCGAACATTGTGTAGACCATCCCTCGCAGGGAGGAATGCACCATGCGCAAACATCATTACGGGCTATGCGCCGCCTTGCTGGTGGCCATGGCCTTGCCTTGGACCCTTGCGGCCGCTGCCGACCTGAATGCGCCAATCGATCCGCAAGCGGTGCAACTGCAACCGCAAGAGCAAAACGGCGTGCGCTACCTGCAAGGCGGGATCGGCCAGGATGAAGCCAATGCCTTGCGTCGCACCCCTGGCTATGACCTGCATGTCACCTTGTCTGTGGGCCCGGAGGGCAAGTTCCAGAGCGGCGCAACGGTGGATATCCAGAACGCCCAAGGCCAGCAGGTCCTGGCGTTGCAGGACGTCGGCCCGCTGTTGTTCGTGCAACTGCCGCCAGGGCAATACCGGGTCACCGGCAATGCCGACGGCCAAACCGTGCAGCAGCAGGTGAGCGTGAGCGGCAAATCCCCCGCCAATGTGAGTTTGCACTGGCGGTAAAACGTCCCTGAATACCCGGGAGTACATCTGTACTCCTGTCGGATCCAGACCACAGGCCTGATCGTTGCTTCCTGCATGAGGTACCGATCGGGCCTATATTTTTTTGAACGATCTTGATTCCGCGTCCTTCTGATATTTCAGCAGAGCGCCTGCCGGAGCATGGCCATGAACCTGGAAACTCAGTTGAAATCGCTGGATGAATACGGCTACGTGCTGATTCCGGGCGTCCTGGAGCCATTGCGCATTGCCTTGCTGCGTTGTGCCATCGACGACCTGCAGCCACTTCACTGGGACTACCAAGGCCTGTTGGAACACTACAAATGTGTGTTCAACCGCAATCCGCTGTGGTTGTCGTTTCTGGATCTTCCGCCCTTGATCGATCTGGCCGAGGCCGTCCTGGGACAGGATTGTCATGTGATTGGCCAGACCGCCTGGCGCAGTCATCCCGGTTACCCCGGCATGGAGCTGCACCTGGATTACCTGCCCATCGAGTTGCCGGACTGGATCCGCGCTCGGAAGGACTACAGCCAGCCAGTCCAGATTCTCACCGCGCAGTTGTACTTGTGCGATATCGATGAGTCTGTTGGCCCGACCCGGGTCGTACCGGGCAGCCATTTCGCCGGTCGCTCGCCCCAGGAGGGCGAGGACAGCTGG
Organism: Pseudomonas sp. CK-NBRI-02; assembly: GCF_008124495.1. Taxonomy (NCBI): domain Bacteria; kingdom Pseudomonadati; phylum Pseudomonadota; class Gammaproteobacteria; order Pseudomonadales; family Pseudomonadaceae; genus Pseudomonas; species Pseudomonas sp. CK-NBRI-02. The sequence continues at coordinate 240,963 of NZ_VSJH01000015.1, forward strand.
CAGGGGCAAGGTGCCAGGGATGTGCTGTGTCACGCCGGCGACGCGTTGGTGTTTCGCAGTGACCTGTGGCATGGCGGGGGTGCCAACCATAGCGCCGCAATGCGCGACATGCTGCAAGTGCACTACGGCCGGCGCATGGTTGCGCAGAAGTTCTCACCCTACTTGGCCTGGCACTTCAACCCTGAAGTGCTGGAAGAAGCGACGCCCAGGCAGCGGCGCTTATTGGGGGAACACGAGGAGTCGGTGTATGACTGAGCGGGGGGCGACAGCATTAGCGAGAGGGAAAATCGTCAGCATGTTTAAAGTATTTCTGAGCGACCTTCGGACGCTGGGATATTAGATTCCGTGCGACATGCTCAATTGTTTACAAATATGCAACAGAGTGTTTTATCAACAAGCGGCAAATAGCCTTTCAACTTTTTGTTGGGTTGGCCGATAATCCAAAAAGTATTGCGTCTTGTAACTTGGTTGGATGCACCCGGTTCAGGGCACTAAGAAGGAGGGGCATAAGCCCCCAATCTGGAATCAAGCTGGCAGGCATTGCGCTGGCTTGTCCGTGAAGACCATCAGGAGATTCATAGATGAAAACCCGTCTCGCCGCTTCGCTGGCTGCCGCCGTCCTGGCTTTCGCCGGCGCCAACATGGCCCAGGCCGCACAAGTGTCTGGTGCCGTTGGCGCCACCGGCCAAGGCGATATGACCTACCGTATCGGCCTTTCCTTCGACTGGGACAAGAAGTGGTTCGAAAGCAACACTGGCCACCTGACCGGTTACTGGGATGCGGCCTACACCTATTGGGAAGGCGGCGAGGCCAGCGGCGCACACTCGCTGTCGTTCAGCCCGGTGTTCGTCTATGAGTTCAGCGGCTTTACCTACACCCCCTTCATCGAAGCCGGTATAGGTCTTGCGGCATTTTCCAAGACCGATGTGGGCGATCAGCGCCTGGGCTCTTCGGTCAACTTCGAAGACCGCATCGGCTTTGGCCTGAAGTTGCCGGCCGAACAGAAGATCGGTGTACGCGCAATGCACTATTCCAACGCCGGTCTCAAGCAGCCGAACGACGGCATCGAGTCCTACTCGCTGTACTACAGCAAGGGCTTCTGATACCCGTTGAGTGAGAGTGCGGCTGTCGGAGCGCTAGGCTTTGCCTGGCACCGGCTGCGCCGGTGTTCGCGGGTAAACCCGCTCCTGCAGGGATCACCGCCAATCCTGTGGGGGTGGGTTTACCCGCGAATTGGCCAGCGCAGGCTCGCGAGACAACGGCTTCTGCACGCCTGCGACGTCTCTGCATGTCAGCGCACCGCCTTGATCGCCAGCACATTGCACAACGGATGCTCCACCACATGGGCGGTGGTGCCGCCGAGGAAGGTCTGCATCGCATCGTGACGATGGCTGCCCATGACGATCACGTCGATTCGGCTATGGCTGACGAACTGGGCAATCGCGCGCGTGGCCGGCCCCTCCAGAAAGTGTCGACGCTCAAGATCGATCTGATGGTGATCGCCCAGACGGTTGAAAGCGGCGCGTTGGGCCGTGCGCACGCTACCGTCAAAGCCTGGCATGGTCACCGTGCCGGCGCCGAAGTCGGCGATGTGGGTCTTGGCCGCGTCGCACACATGCAGCAGGTGCAGTTCGGCGTTGCACTGCAGGGCCAGGGCATGGGCGCAGCGGATGACCTGTTCATCCAGATGCTCGCCTGCGCCATGGCAGTTCAGATCGACCGCGGCGGCGATCTGCCGGGGCAGGGGCAGACGGATGTCGCTGACCAGGTGCACGGCGACAGGGCTGTCCTTGAGCAGTTGCCAGTCCAACGGCGTCACCAGCAGGCGCTTGAGCACCGGTTCGTGCTGAACGTCCTTGATCAAAAGATCGCATCCCAGGCGCTCCACTTGTTCCAACACACTGCCCAGCGGGTCGCGAGTCAGTAGCAGCTCGGTGGACACATCCAGCCCGGCGTTGCGCAGCTGTTCGACTTCGTCGGCCAGCCACTGGCGGTTGTGCTCGAGCAGCCGCTCACGCTCGCGGGTATCGCTCATCAAGCCAAAGGTGTCGACATCGTCAACGAACACGTTGATATCCAGCAGTGCGCCGCTGGATTCGGCCAGCGCCGCGGCCCTCTGTAGGGCGGGTGTATGGCGCATCTGCGGGCCGAGCATCACGAACAATCGCTTGAACTGGCTCATCTCATACCTCCACGTGTGGCGGCCCCCAAACCGCCCGTGCCGGTTTACGCGCCAAGCGGCGCCCAAGTTCCTTTCTCAGTCTAGACCTTGGTGGCTGGTAGGCCTTGTGTCGATGCCTCCGGTGCCCGGCGACTGGGGTATGATGCGAGCCTTTTCTCCTACATCGAGGCCCGATCCATGTCCCTGAGCGTTGAACAGATTGGCGAATTCCGCGCCTTCGCCGAGCAGTTGGCCGATGCCGCCGCTGCGGCGATAAAGCCGTATTTCCGTGCAAGCCTGGACGTCGAGGACAAGGGCGGACGCCTGTACGACCCGGTCACCGTGGCCGACAAGGCCGCCGAAGAGGCCATGCGTGAGCTGATCCAGGCGCGTTATCCGGCCCATGGCATCCTCGGTGAAGAGCAAGGTGTGGCCAAGGGCAGCAGCCCATTGACCTGGGTGCTCGACCCGATCGACGGCACTCGCGCATTCATCACCGGCCTGCCGCTGTGGGGCACGCTGATCGCCCTGAACGACGGCGAACGTCCGGTGGTCGGGGTGATGAACCAGCCGTTCACCGGCGAGCGCTTCGTCGGCACCCCGGAGGGCGCCTGGCGCAGCGGCACGCCGCTCAAGACCCGCGCTTGCGTCGACCTGGCATCGGCGACCTTGATGTGTACCACTCCGGACATGTTCGACACGCCCGCGCGCAAGGCGGCCTTCGAGGCGGTTGCCGGCAAGGCGCGGCTGATGCGTTATGGCGGTGACTGCTATGCCTACTGCATGCTGGCGTCGGGCTTTGTCGATGTCATCGTCGAAGCCAGCCTGCAGCCGTATGACGTGCAGGCGCTGATGCCGATCATCGAGGGCGCAGGCGGTGTGATCACTGCCTGGGACGGCACCTCGGCGCAGGATGGCGGTTGCGTGGTGGCTTGTGGCGATCCGGCGTTGCATGCCCGGGTTATCGAGATGCTGCGTCACGCCATGTGATCGCTTCGCGGGTGAACCCTCCACGGGGTGCTGCGGCGCTTTCAACAACGCGGCAGTCCCTGTAGAGCGGGATTACCGCGAACAGGCCATTGCAAGCAACACAAGACAGGTGCTGCCACGGCGCAGCGCTGTCTTTGAGTCTGCTGTTTGGCCTGTGAAGCGTCCCAGCACTACAAGCGTTTCGCTTACCCGCCGCACTTTTCTCCATTTGCACGCTCTATCGATGGCCAGGCTGAGCCGATGCCCGACCCAGCCGTTGATCCCAGACCCCGGTGCCGATGGTTGTTTCACTGCCCAGACTTTTATCCCGCCTGCTCCTGGCTGGCGCCCTGACGGCCCTGTGCGCCTGCACCCAGGAGCAGGGGCGCGATGTCCTCACCCAGCTCGGTGACGGCAAGCCCAGCGAGCTGTTCCAGACCAGTGTCGACCGCATGGCGACGATTGCCATGCGTGACAACCTGCAGAGCCTGTACTTGCTGATGAACAAGCTCTACCAGCGCAATCCCAACCAGTGGAAGCAATCGGGCTACCTCGACGCCGCTACCGCCGAGCGCCAGATCCGCCTGGCCATCGAGCAGCGCCAACCCTTGGCACAGCTTGGCAATCGGCGCGACCTGGCGGCCTTGAGCTACGCCTTGAGCCCGGAATTTCGCGGCGACCGGGTCGGCGCCTTCATCTACGCCATCGGCAGCATGCTGATCACCGCTCATGGCGGGCGCACCGAGTTCTACATGACCGACACCATCGACCCGCTGTTCGTCAACAACGCCGCCCGCAACATCGAGAAGGCCACCTGGATGCTGAGCCAGCGGCAGGACGCCAATGGCGTATTGTTGCTGTTTTCCAATGAAATCTCCGAAGAGGGCAGCAACCTGAGCTTTGCCGTGGAGTTCGGCAAGATCGTCGCGCGGTTGGACCTGTTGGCCCAGATGCTTGACGAACGCTACCGGCGGATCGGTCTGAACTATGCGCAAAGCTTGCTGTTGCTGAACTTCCTGCCGGTGCAGTAGCCGGCCTCTGAAGTCGACAAGGTCTGGCAACCTTCCGGGGGCGGGTTTACCCGCGTTGCGCTGTGCGATAACCGAACGCGTCTCGCTTGCGGGACGTTCGCTATCCGCACGTCGTTTGCTTAAGTCGCATTGCCCAAGGTCCCGCTTTTTGCTTAGTGTGTGGAGAGCACCACGCCGGTGGTCGCCTGCCTCCATGTTCCCTCCACCGGCTCGATAGACTGACCGTGAATGACCGTAACCACTGGCCCCAGTGCCCGTAGGACGCGGCGACCAGAACAATAACGAAGCCGAGTGCCTTGCCTATGGAAAGCCGCCTGTTGAGCGAGCGCAGCAGCGTGTTTCATCGCGCCGATCCTTATGTCGTGTCCGACTACGTCAACCGGCACGTGGGCCAGCACTGCATCGGCCTGTCCCGCACCACCCATCCCCAATCGAGCCTGAGCCACCGCAAGATGGCCGAGCTCGACCTGTGCCGCATCAGCTACGGCGGCAGCGTCAGGGTCACATCGCCGGCGCTGGAGACCATCTATCACCTGCAGATCCTGCTCAACGGCAATTGCCTGTGGCGAGGGCACCAGCGCGAGCATTACCTGGTGCCGGGCGAATTGCTGCTGATCAACCCGGACGAACCGGTGGACCTGACCTACTCGGAGGACTGCGAGAAGTTCATCCTCAAGGTGCCCACCCATCTGCTCGATTCGATCTGCGAGGAGCAACGCTGGCAGCGGCCCAGCGGCGGGGTGCGTTTCTTGCGCAACCACTACCGGCTGGAAGAACTCGACGGCTTCGTCAACCTGCTGTCGATGGTGTGCCATGAAGCCGAGGTGAGCGATTCGCTGCCCAGGGTACAGGGCCATTACAGCCAGATCGTCGCCAGCAAGCTGCTGACGCTGATGAGCACCAATGTCCAGCGCGAACCCTTGGGCGCGGCGGGTGCGAGCCTGGAGCGCATCCTCGAGCACATCGACCGCAACCTCAAGCACGAACTCACCGCCGAAGGCCTGGCCGAGCAGGCCTGCATGAGCCTGCGCTCGTTGTATGCGTTGTTCGACCGGCACCTGGGCACCACGCCCAAGCAGTACATCCGCCAGCGCAAGCTCGAGCAGGTGCATGCCTGCCTGCGCGACGCCAGCTGTTCGGTCCGCAATGTCACCGAACTGGCGATGGACTATGGCTTCCTGCACCTCGGTCGGTTCTCCGAGCACTACCGGCAGCGCTTTGGCGAGCTGCCATCGGAGACTCTCAAACGCCGCAATTGACCTGTGCTCGCGGGCTTGCCCGCGATTGCGCAAGCCCTGCACCCTGCGCACCGATCTGCCTGCACAAACTGGATAGCACTCTGCACGATCCGGATATTGCCCCCGCCGCCCAATCCCTAACCTGACCTGGCCTGAACAATAACAATGGAGACCCTGGCCATGTCCCTGGGATTCGACTACGTCAATGCCATGCTCGAGGACGATCGGGAAAAAGGTGTCTACCGCTGCAAGCGGGAGATGTTCACCGACCCGCGCCTGTTCGACCTGGAGATGAAACACATCTTCGAGGGCAACTGGATCTACCTGGCTCACGAAAGCCAGATTCCCGAGAAGAACGACTTCCTCACCCTGACCATGGGGCGCCAGCCGATCTTCATCGCGCGCAACAAGGACGGTGAGCTCAATGCCTTCCTCAATGCCTGCAGCCACCGCGGCGCCATGCTCTGCCGTCACAAGCGCGGCAACCGCTCAAGCTACACCTGCCCGTTCCACGGCTGGACCTTCAACAACAGCGGCAAGCTGCTCAAGGTCAAGGACCCGGCCAACGCCGGCTATCCCGACAGTTTCAACTGCGACGGCTCCCACGACCTGACCAAGGTCGCCCGCTTCGAGTCCTACCGTGGCTTCCTGTTCGGCAGCCTCAACGCGGACGTCAAACCGTTGAGTGAGCACCTGGGTGAGTCGGCCAAGATCATCGACATGATCGTCGACCAGTCCCCCGAAGGCCTGGAAGTGCTGCGCGGCTCGAGCTCCTACATCTATGAAGGCAACTGGAAGCTCACCGCCGAAAACGGTGCCGACGGCTACCACGTCAGCTCCGTGCACTGGAACTACGCCGCCACCCAGAACCAGCGCAAGCAGCGCGAGGCCGGGGAAGAGATCAAGACCATGAGCGCCGGCGCCTGGGCCAAGCAGGGTGGGGGGTTCTACTCCTTCGACCATGGCCACCTGCTGCTGTGGACCCGCTGGGCCAACCCTGAGGACCGTCCGGCCTACGAGCGCCGCGAGCAGCTGGCCGCCGATTTCGGTCAGGCCCGCGCCGACTGGATGATCGAGAACTCGCGCAACCTGTGCCTGTACCCCAACGTTTACCTGATGGATCAGTTCAGCTCGCAGATTCGTGTCGCCCGGCCGATTTCGGTGAACAAGACCGAGATCACCATCTACTGCATTGCGCCCAAGGGCGAAAGCGCCGAGGCGCGGGCCAAGCGCATCCGCCAGTACGAGGACTTCTTCAACGTCAGTGGCATGGCCACCCCGGACGACCTGGAAGAGTTCCGCTCCTGCCAGACCGGCTACGGCGCGGGCACCGGCTGGAACGACATGTCCCGGGGCGCGACTCATTGGGTGGAGGGCGCCGACGAGGCGGCCAAAGAAATCGAACTCAAGCCGTTGCTCTCGGGCGTGCGCACCGAGGATGAAGGCCTGTTCGTGCTGCAGCACAAGTATTGGCAGGACACCATGCTCAAGGCATTGGAGCAGGAACAGCGATTGATCCCTGTGGAGGCCGTGCAATGAGCATTTACGAGACCGTGCGCGACTTTCTCTACCGCGAAGCGCGCTACCTGGACGATGCCCAGTGGGACCAATGGCTGGAGCTGTACGCCGCCGATGCGACTTTCTGGATGCCTTCCTGGGACGATGACGACACGCTCACCGAAGACCCGCAGAGTGAAATCTCGCTGATCTGGTACGGCAACCGTGGCGGTCTTGAGGACCGGGTGTTCCGCATCAAGACCGAGCGCTCCAGCGCCACGGTGCCCGACACCCGCACCTCGCACAACATCAGCAACATCGAGATCGTCGAGCAGGGCGATGGCCAATGCCAGGTGCGCTTCAACTGGCACACCTTGAGCTTTCGCTACAAGACCACCGACAGCTATTTCGGCACCAGCTTCTACACCCTCGATCTGCGCGGCGAGCAGCCGCTGATCCTGGCCAAGAAGGTGGTCCTGAAGAACGACTACGTCCGTCAGGTCATCGACATCTACCACATCTGATTTCAGGTCACGGCGAGGGCCGTTCGGGGTGCCGCAAGGCGCGCCGCGGCCAGGCTCGCCCCGGAGGTACGCCATGAGCTTCCAGATCGCACTGAATTTCGAAGACGGGGTCACCCGTTTCATCCAGGCCGACGGCCACGAAACCGTCGCCGATGCCGCCTACCGCCAAGGCATCAACATCCCGCTGGACTGCCGCGACGGTGCCTGTGGCACCTGCAAGTGCCAGGCCGAGGCCGGGCGCTACGACTTGGGCGACAACTTCATCGAAGACGCCCTGAACGAGGACGAGATCGCCCAGGGTTATGTCCTGACCTGTCAGATGCGTGCGTTGAGCGAATGCGTGATCCGCGTTCCGGCGTCCTCGCAGCTGTGCAAGACCGAGCAGGCCAGCTTCGAGGCCACCATCGCCGATGTGCGGCAGTTGTCCGAAAGCACCATTGCCTTGTCGATCAAGGGCGAGGCGTTGAACCGTCTGGCGTTCCTGCCGGGGCAGTACGTCAACCTCAAGGTGCCGGGCAGCGAACAGACCCGCGCCTACTCGTTCAGTTCGCTGCAAAAGGACGGCGAGGTCAGTTTCCTGATCCGCAATGTGCCGGGTGGCCTGATGAGCAGTTTCCTCACGAGCCTAGCCAAGGCGGGCGACCAGATGACCCTGGCCGGCCCTCTGGGCAGCTTCTACCTGCGCCCGATCCAGCGGCCTCTGTTGCTGCTGGCCGGTGGCACCGGCCTGGCACCGTTCACGGCGATGCTGGAGAAGATCGCCGAGCAGGGCAGCGAGCACCCGCTGCATCTGATCTACGGGGTCACCAACGACTTCGACCTGGTCGAGCTGGACCGCCTGCAGGCCTTCGCCGCGCAGATTCCCAACTTCACCTTCAGCGCCTGCGTGGCCAACCCCGATAGCCAGTACCCACAAAAGGGTTACGTGACCCAGCACATCGACCCACGCCACCTCAATGACGGCGACGTGGACGTGTACCTGTGCGGGCCGCCACCGATGGTCGAGGCGGTCAGCCAGTACATCCGCGAGCAAGGCATCACGCCGGCGAACTTCTACTACGAGAAGTTCGCGGCGGCGGCCTGAGGTTTCACGGGGCTGCCCGCATCGTGCGGGTGAGGGCGGCCCCCTTTTTATTTCGTTCGCGAACGCTGTGGCAGCGGCGCATCGGAGAAGTGCAGATGAACAACAGATTCCAAGGCAAGGTCGCCCTGGTCACCGGCGCCGCCCAAGGCATCGGCCGTGGCGTGTGCTGGCGGCTCAAGGCCGAGGGCGCCCAGGTGGTTGCGGTGGACCGCTCCGAGCTGGTCCACGAGCTGGCCGGGGAGGGCGTGCTGACACTCATCGCCGATCTGGAGCAGCACACTGACTGCGCCCAGGTGATGGCTGAGGCCGTGGCGACCTTCGGCCGTCTCGACATCCTGATCAACAACGTCGGCGGGACCATCTGGGCCAAGCCGTTCGAGCACTACGCGGTCGAGCAGATCGAGGCCGAAGTGCGGCGCTCGCTGTTCCCGACCCTGTGGTGCTGTCATGCGGCGCTGCCGTACATGCTCGAGCGCGGCAGCGGCGCCATCGTCAACGTTTCCTCCATTGCCACCCGTGGCGTCAACCGCGTGCCCTATGGCGCAGCCAAAGGCGGCGTCAACGCGCTGACCGCCTGCCTGGCGTTCGAAACCGCCGGCCGTGGGGTGCGCGTCAATGCCACCGCTCCGGGCGGCACCGAGGCGCCACCGCGGCGCATCCCGCGTAACAGCACCGAGCAGAGCGAGCAGGAAAAGGCCTGGTACCAGCAGATCGTCGACCAGACCGTCGCCAGCAGCCTGATGAAGCGCTACGGAACCATCGACGAGCAGGTCGGCGCGATCCTGTTCCTGGCCTCCGACGAGGCCTCCTACATCACCGGCGTCACGTTGCCGGTCGGTGGTGGCGATCTCGGCTGAGATCGCCTGCGGCAAGGTTTTCTTCACACAACAAAAACAACAGAGATAGATGCCATGCGAACCCTCGACGTCCAAGCGATCATCGACAACGCACGCTTCACGCCCTTTCACTGGATGGTCATGGCCTGGTGCGGCCTGCTGCTGATCTTCGACGGCTATGACCTGTTCATTTACGGCGTGGTCCTGCCGGTCATCATGAAAGAGTGGGGCCTGACCCCGTTGCAGGCCGGTGCCCTGGGCAGCTATGCGCTGTTCGGCATGATGTTCGGCGCCCTGGCGTTCGGCAGCCTGGCCGACCGCATCGGCCGCAAGAAAGGCATTGCCCTGTGCTTTGCGCTGTTTTCCGGGGCGACCATCCTCAATGGCTTTGCCAGCAGCCCTGGCGAATTCGGTATCTACCGCTTTATCGCCGGGCTCGGCTGCGGCGGGCTGATGCCCAACGCCGTGGCGCTGATGAACGAATACGCGCCCAAGCGCCTGCGCAGCACCCTGGTGGCGATCATGTTCAGCGGGTACTCCCTGGGCGGCATGCTCTCGGCAGGCGTCGGCATCTACTTGCTGCCGCGCTTTGGCTGGGAGTCGATGTTCTTTGCCGCAGCGCTGCCGCTGCTGCTGTTGCCGGTGATCCTCTACTACCTGCCGGAGTCCATCGGCTTTCTGGTGCGCCAGGGCCGCGTGAAGGACGCACGTGCGCTGCTCAAGCGTGTGGATCCTGACTGCGATGTGCAGGCGGACGATGTGCTGCAGGTCTCGGAGCGCAAGGCCAAGGGCGCTTCAGTGGCGGCGTTGTTCCGCGAGGGCCTGGCGGTGCGCACCCTGGCGCTGTGGCTGGCGTTCTTCTGCTGTCTGCTGATGGTGTATGCGCTGAGCTCCTGGCTGCCAAAGCTGATGGCCAATGCCGGCTACAGCCTGGGCTCGAGCCTGTCGTTCCTACTGGCGCTGAACTTTGGTGGCATGGCCGGGGCGATCTTCGGTGGTTGGCTGGGGGACCGCTACAACCTGGTCAAGGTCAAGGTGGCGTTCTTCTTGGCTGCGGCCTTGTCCATCAGTCTTCTGGGCGTGAACAGCCCAATGCCGGTGCTTTATGGGCTGATCTTCATCGCCGGCGCCACCACCATCGGCACGCAGATCCTGCTGTATGCCGGCGCCGCCCAGCTTTACGGCCTGTCGGTGCGCTCCACGGGGCTGGGCTGGGCGTCGGGTATCGGCCGCAATGGCGCCATTGTCGGCCCGCTGCTGGGGGGGGCGCTGATGGGCATAAACCTGCCGCTGCAATTGAACTTCATCGCATTTGCCATCCCTGGTGCCATTGCCGCGCTGGCCATGGCCGTGCACCTGGCCAGCGGCCGGCGCCACGGCCTGACCGCGCCTGCCCAGGCCTGACCGTTCACTGACGCAACTGGAGGCCTTGCATGACAAGCCCGACTATCGACCGGCTGGAGGCGATCATCGTCGACCTGCCGACCATCCGCCCGCACAAGCTGGCGATGCATACGATGCAGCAGCAGACCTTGGTGATCCTGCGCCTGCGCTGCAGCGACGGCGTGGAGGGCATCGGCGAGGCCACCACCATCGGCGGGCTGGCCTACGGCTACGAAAGCCCCGAAGGCATCAAAGCCAACATCGACGCGCACCTGGCACCGGCGTTGATCGGCCTGCCGGCAGACAACATCAACGCTGCCATGCTCAAGCTCGACCAGCTGGCCAAGGGCAACACCTTTGCTAAATCCGGCATCGAGAGCGCGTTGCTCGACGCCCAGGGCAAACGCCTGGGGCTGCCGGTCAGCGAACTGCTCGGCGGGCGGGTGCGCGACAGCCTGGAAGTGGCCTGGACCCTGGCCAGCGGCGACACCGCACGCGACATCGCCGAGGCCGAGCACATGCTCGAGGCACGTCGCCACCGGGTGTTCAAGCTCAAGATCGGCGCCAACCCGGTGGAGCAGGACCTCAAGCACGTGGTGGCAATCAAGCGTGCCCTGGGCGAGCGGGCCAGCGTGCGGGTCGATGTCAACCAGTACTGGGACGAGTCCCAGGCCATCCGTGCCTGCCAGGTGCTGGGCGACAACGGTATCGATCTGATCGAGCAGCCGATCTCGCGTATCAACCGCGCCGGCCAGGTCCGCCTGAACCAGCGCAGCCCGGCGCCGATCATGGCCGATGAGTCGATCGAAAGCGTCGAGGATGCGTTCAGCCTGGCCGCCGACGGCGCCGCCAGCATCTTCGCCCTGAAGATCGCCAAGAACGGTGGCCCACGCGCCGTGCTGCGCACCGCGCAGATCGCCGAAGCCGCCGGCATCGCCCTGTATGGCGGAACCATGCTCGAAGGCGCGATCGGCACCCTGGCCTCGGCCCACGCGTTCCTCACCCTGCGCCAGATCACCTGGGGCACCGAACTGTTCGGGCCGTTGCTGCTGACCGAGGAAATCGTCACCCAGGCGCCGGAGTACCGCGACTTCCAGTTGCATGTGCCGCGCACCCCGGGCCTGGGCCTGACCCTGGACGAAGCCCGCCTGGCGCGCTTCGCCCGCCGCTGAAAAACGCACGACCCTGTGGGTGCGGCTTCAGCCGCGAAGCAGACAACGCGGTGGATGGCACCGGCTGTGCCGGTGTTCGCGGCTAAAGCCGCGCCCGCAACGACTTAACCAGACTCAAGGAGAATCCCATGCTGTTCCACGTGAAGATGACCGTGAAGCTGCCGGTCGACATGGACCCGGCCAAGGCCGCGCAACTCAAGGCCGATGAAAGGGAACTGGCCCAGCGTCTGCAACGCGAGGGCACCTGGCGCCATTTGTGGCGTATCGCCGGCCACTACGCCAACTACAGCGTATTCGACGTGCCCAGCGTCGAGGCCCTGCACGACACCCTGATGCAACTGCCGCTGTTTCCCTACATGGACATCGAGGTCGACGGCCTGTGCCGCCACCCCTCGTCGATCCACAGCGACGATCGCTGATTCGAACCCTTGCACAAGAACAAGATGAGGTACGCACCATGACCGTGAAGATTTCCCACACTGCCGATATCCAGAAGTTCTTCGAAGAAGCGGCCGGCTTCGGTAACGATGATGGCAGCCCGCGCATCAAGCGCATCATCCAGCGCGTGCTGCAGGATACCGCGCGCCTGATCGAGGACCTGGAGATCACCGAGGACGAGTTCTGGCTCGCCGTCGACTACCTCAACCGCCTGGGCGGGCGAGGCGAGGCCGGGCTGCTGGTGGCAGGCCTGGGTCTTGAGCATTTCCTCGACCTGCTGCAAGACGCCAAGGACGCCCAGGCCGGCTTGACCGGTGGCACCCCGCGCACCATCGAAGGCCCGCTGTATGTCGCCGGTGCGCCTATTGCTGAAGGCGAAGTGCGCATGGACGACGGTAGCGAGGAGGGCGTGGCCACGGTGATGTTCCTCGAAGGCCAGGTGCTCGACCCGAACGGCCAGCCGGTGGCCGGCGCCACGGTCGATTTGTGGCATGCCAACACCCGCGGCACCTACTCGTTCTTCGACCAGAGCCAGTCGCAGTACAACCTGCGCCGGCGCATCGTCACCGACGCCCAGGGCCGCTACCGCGCACGCAGCATCGTGCCCTCGGGCTACGGCTGCGACCCGCAGGGCCCGACCCAGGAATGCCTGGACTTGCTCGGCCGCCACGGCCAGCGCCCGGCGCACATCCACTTCTTCATTTCTGCGCCGGGCCATCGCCACCTGACCACCCAGATCAACCTGGCCGGTGACCAGTACCTGTGGGACGACTTCGCCTACGCCACCCGTGATGGGCTGGTCGGCGAGATCAAGTTCCGCGAGGACGGCGCGCGGGGTGTACAGGGGCGGTATGCCGAGCTCACGTTCGATTTCCAACTGCAGAAGGCTGTGGACAGCGAGGCAGAGCAGCGCAGCGGACGGCCGCGGGCATTGCAGCAGGGCTGATACCCCGAGGTGTCCCCTTCGCGGGTAAACCCGCTCCCACAGGGACGGTGGGCGGGCTTACTCGTGAAGAACGCATCGCACACGCAACGCCAGCCTGCGATGCAGTCAACACAAAACAAGTGCCAGCCATCAAGGCCGGCCAGCGCTTGCGAGAGGTCCCATGAAAGACCTGTTCAAGGATTGCTCCGTGTCGGCCATCGTCGCCGGCATGATCGCAACGATGATTTCCTATGCCGGGCCACTGGTCATCATCTTCCATGCCGCCGAGGCAGCCGGCTTGCCCCACGCGGTGCTGTCCTCATGGGTCTGGGCGGTGTCCATGGGCAGCGCGCTGCTGGGGGCGCTGCTGAGCCTGCGCTATCGGGTGCCGGTGGTGATCGCCTGGTCGATCCCGGGCTCGGCGCTGCTGGTCACCGCCTTGCCGCAGTTGGGCCTGGAACAGGCCATCGGCGCCTACCTGGTGGCGAACCTGGTGTTGCTGGTGATCGGCATCAGCGGCGCCTTCGACCGCATCATCGCTCGCCTGCCAGGCTCCATTGCCGCCGGCATGCAGGCTGGGATTCTGTTCAGTTTCGGGGCCGAGGTGTTCCGCGCGTTACCGGCACAGCCAATGTTGGTGCTGGCGATGTTCGCCACCTATGTGCTGATGCGCGCGCGCCAGCCGCGCTATGCGGTGGCGATGGTGCTGCTGGTCGGTGCGCTTGTCACGCTATTGAGCGGGCAGTTTCGCAGTGATGCGTTGGTGCTGGAGCTGGCCTCGCCACGCTTGATCGCACCGCAGTTCAGTGTTGCAGCCCTGTTCAGCCTGGCGCTGCCCATGGTGCTGGTGGCCCTGACCGGGCAGTTCATGCCGGGCATGGCGGTACTGCGCAATGCCGGTTACAGCGTGCCGGCGAGCCCGCTGATCAGCGCCAGTGCCGTAGGGGGGGCGTTGCTCGCGCCCTTTGGCTGCCATGGACTGAACCTTGCGGCGGTCACCGCGAGCCTGTGCACCGGGCGCGAAGCCCATGAGGACCCACGCAGGCGCTATGTGGCGGCAGTATCCGGCAGCGTGCTGTACCTGCTGCTGGGTATCGCCGGCGCTACCTTGATGTCGCTGTTCGCGGCCTTTCCCGCCGCGCTCATTGCCGCGCTGGCAGGCCTGGCCTTGTACGGCGCGATCAGTGAGGCCCTGGTCAGGAGCCTGTCCGAACCGGGCGAACGCGACGCGGGGTTGTTCACTTTCCTGGTGACGGCCTCCGGTGTGTCCTTCCTGGGGTTGTCGGCGCCGTTCTGGGGTTTGTTGTTCGGTCTTGCCGCCCACGTCTTGCCACGCCTGCGTCGCCCCCGTGTTCAAGCGGCCTTGCGCCGCGCCCGCTGAAGAGGAGAGGCATCACTCAAGACCCACGCGTTCCCAGCGCTTTACCCATAAAAACAAGATCAAAGAGAGCTTCGGAATGAACCACACCCCTTGTGTCGCCCTGGGCATCACCTTGCTCAGCCAACCCCTGCTGGCCGCGGAAAACGGCTTTTTCGAGGATGCCAAGGCCAGCCTGAGCGCCCGCAACTATTACTTCAGCCGCGACTATTCGGATATCGTCGGGGCCAATCAGCAATCGAAGGCCCAGGAGTGGGCCCAGGGTTTCATCCTCGACTTCAAGTCGGGCTACACCCCCGGCACGGTGGGGTTCGGCCTGGACGCCCTGGGCTTGCTGGGCATCAAGCTCGACAGCAGCCCTGACCGGGTCAATACCGGGTTGTTGCCGGTTCACAGCGATGGCCGCGCCGCGGACGAATACAGCCGCCTGGCGCCGACCTTCAAGGCGCGTCTGTCCAAGACCGAACTGAGGTTCGGCGAACTTCAGCCCAACCTGCCAGTGCTGACGTTCAGCGACATTCGCCTGCTGCCGCCGACCTACCAAGGTGTGAGCCTCAGCTCCGCCGAGCTGGCCGGCCTGACCCTGCAGGCCGGGCACCTGACCTCCAGCCACCTGCGTAACGAGGCCGGTGACGACAAGATGATCGCCATGCTTGGGCATGTGCCCATGCGCCAGGCACAAAGCGACGCCTTCAACTACCTCGGTGGCGACTATGCCTTCAACGACAACCAAAGCAGCGCCAGCCTCTGGTACGGCCAACTGCAGGACATCTACGAACAGGGCTTCATTGGCCTCAAGCACAGCAAGCCGCTCGGCGACTGGGTGCTCAGCGCCAACCTGGGCTACTTCACCGCCCGCGAGGACGGTGATGCGCTGCTGGGCAACATCGACAACCAGGCGTTCTTTTCGATGCTCACCGCCCGGCAGGGCGGGCACAGCTTCCATGTCGGCTATCAGGGGATCTATGGCGACAGCCCGTTCCCTCGGGTATTCGCCAACATCTCGCCGCTGGGCAATGAAGTGCCGACGTACGAGTTCGCCTACACCGACGAGCGTTCCTACCAGGTGCGTTACGACTACAACTTCGCCGCGATGGGTATCCCTGGACTGACGGCCACGGTGCGCTACATCACCGGCAACAACGTCGACACCGGCCAAGGCTACGAGGGCAAGGACCGCGAGCGCGACCTGGATCTTGGTTACGCGGTGCAGGGCGGGCTGTTCAAAGGCTTGGGGATTCGCGTGCGCAATGCCATGGCACGCTCCAACTACCGCAGTGACATCGATGAGAACCGCTTGATCCTGGTGTATACCTGGCAACTGCTGTAAGCCTTCTTGAGCCTCTACGACGCAAGGCCCAGGTGCAGCCTGCGATAGGCTGCGCAGCCGCCCCTTGGCGAGTACGGTGAATGAGGGTAGGTTCCTGAAAAACACCGATCAGGGACTTTCACCTTGGACTCACTGACCCAAGCTGTCCTCGGCGCCGCCCTCCAAGGCGCGGTGCTGGGGCGTATCCAGGGGCGTCGTTCGTTGTTGTACGGCGCGGCCCTGGGCACCTTGCCGGACCTCGACGTGCTGATCCGCTATGCCGACCCGGTGTCGCAGATGACTTACCACCGAGGCTTTTCCCACTCCCTCTTCGTCCTCACCGCCCTGGCGGCGGCCCTGGCCTGGCTGGTCAGCGCGGTCGCCCGAAGGCGCTGGCCCGACAAAGGCTACCGCCTACCGCGGGTGTTCCTGGCGTTCTGGCTAGTGTTGGTGACTCACCCGATACTCGATGCGTTCACCGTTTACGGCACCCAGTTGTTCTGGCCCCTGCACCTGACCCCGCAGAGTTGGGCGGCGGTGTTCATCATCGATCCTGTGTACACCTTGCCCTTGCTCGGCGCTGTGCTGTACGCGGCGTTCAAAGGCATGAGTGGCAAGGCTGTCACCGTGCTAGGCGTGGCCTTGGCGTTCAGCACCGCTTACCTGGGCTATGGGCTGGCCGGGCGCATGGCGGCCGAACAGCGTTTTGCGCTCGCCCTCGATGAGCAGGGCATTGCCGTGACCCACGTGCGCGCCGTGCCCATCGCCTTCAACAGCTTGGTCTGGGGGGTATTGGCCAAAACCCCGGATGGCCAGTACTACGAAGGCATCAGCAGCGCCTTTGACCAGGAACCGCCGGAAATGCAGCGCCAGTCGCTGAACCTGGAGGCCGCCCAGGTACTGCGTGGCATGCCGCTGCACGAGCGACTGCGTTGGTTCACCGATGATTGGCTGCGCTACGACAGGGTGGGCAATGCCTTGGTGGTGACCGACCTGCGCATGGGCATCCCAGGCAACTACACCTTCCGCTTCCAGATGGCCAGCCGGGACAGTACCGGGCGCTGGAACGCGGTGACGCCGACCCTGTGGCTGGGCGATGGCGTGGGCTCGATGTTTAACGGCGAGGACCTCGCGCTGATCTGGCGGCGCATTGTCCAGCAGCAGCCTCCGCTGCCGCTGGCGGCCTGGACCGAGAAATACCTAGGGCAACGCGAGGCGGGGCGTTGAGCCTTGCCATCGCCCGAGGCTGAGGGATTGCAGTGGGGGCTGCGCGCGCCCAACGCCTATGGGCGAGCCAGGCGCCCGGTGACGAAATGCGCCACATCGTTGAACCCGGGCGTCGAGGCATGCCCCGGGGTGACCAGCGAATCGATGAAGGCCTCGTCCTCGGCGGTGATCTTCACCTCCAGCGCACCGGCATAGGTGTCCCACTGCGCCTCGGTGCGCGGTCCGACGATCGCCGAACTGACCAGTTGGTTGTTCAGCACCCAGGCAATGGCGAACTCCACGATCCCGACCCCTTTGGCCTGGGCGTAGGCCTGGATTTTCTGGGCGATGGCCAGCGATTCCTGGCGCCACTCTACTTCCATGATGCGTTTGTCCTGGCGCGCAGCGCGGCTGCCAGCCGCAGGCTCGGCACCCGGCGCGTACTTGCCGCTGAGCACGCCTCGGGCCAGCGGGCTGAACGGCACTACACCCAGGCCATGGTAGGCGGCTGCAGTCAGTTGCTCGGGCTCGGCCTGGCGGTTGACGATGTTGTACAAAGGCTGGCTCACCACCGGCTTGGCCACACCCAGGCGTTCGGCCAGGTTGCACAGCTCGGCGATGCGCCAGCCGCGGAAGTTGGACACGCCCCAATAGCGGATTTTGCCTTGTTGCAGCAGGTCGCCCATGGCCCGCACCGTCTCTTCCAGGGGCACCTTGTGGTCTTCGCGGTGCAGGTAGTAGATGTCCAGGTAGTCCAGGTCCATACGCGTGAGCGAGGCCTCGATGGCATTGAACAGGTGCTTGCGCGAGAGCCCACTGCGGTTGGGCAAGCCTTCTGCCGGGCCGAAACCGGCCTTGGAGGCGACGATCCAGTCCTGGCGATGGCGGGCCACGGCCTCGCCGACGATCTCTTCGGAGCGCCCGGCGTTGTAAACGTCAGCGGTGTCGATGAAGTTGATGCCTTGGTCCCAGGCCTTGTCGATGATGCGCAGCGAGTCCTCGGTGCTGGTCTGTTCGCCGAACATCATGCTGCCAAGGGTGAGGGCGGAAACCTGAAGGCCACTGTGGCCGAGGGGGCGGTAGATCATGCGCGGCGCCTTGTGTCGAGGAGTGTAGGGCTGTTTTACACACATCCACCTGCCATTGAAAGGATCCGGCTGGCCACAGGGCACGTGCAGGCTCAGCCCGGCCAGGCATCGATCAGTTCCCGCGCCTCGCGACTGTTCAAGGGGCGTTTCATCCGTTGCGACAGTACCGCCATGACGCGGGCGTAGCCTTTGGCGATCACGGCTTCGACCTGATCGTCGATGCATTGCAGGGCAATGAAATCGCCTTTCTCCGGTTCACCCACATACTCGATACGGTTCCAGTGCTGCCCATGACCGAGCACTTCATAGGTGCGTCCGTGTTGGTAGGTCCAGAAGAACGGCACGTCGTCGTAACGGCGCTGCTCACCGAGCATGTTGGCGGCGGCGATCACGCCGTGCTGTTCGGCCAGTCGCCAGTGCTCGATGCGCACGGGGCGGCCGGCCAAGGGGAAGGTGACGATGTCGCCGGCGGCCCAGAGCCCTTCGGCGGCGTGCAGCTCGGCGTCCACCGGCAAGGACTGATCGTCTGCCAGCTCCAGGCCCTGCACGAAACCGGTGGCCGGTCTGACGCCCACTCCCAGCAGCACCAGTGCGGTATCCAGGCGCTCGCCATTGGCCAGCACCACGGTCTGGACGTGGTCGGTGCCTTCGAAGCGTTCGACCTCCGTCGGCCCATGGAACACCACGCCCTTGCGCTCGTGCAGCTCGCGCAGGGTGCGGCCGATACGTTCGCCGAGCTGCCTGGCCAGGGGGATTTCATGGCGGCTGACCACATGCACTTGCGCGCCGTACTTGCGCAGGGCCGAAGCCGCCTCCAGGCCGATAAAGCCGTCGCCGACGATGACCACCGGCTGGCCCGGTTCGGCGGCATCGAGCAGGCGTGCGGCGTCGTCCCGGGAGCGCAACAAGCAGATGCCAGGCAACTGGACGCCGGGAAGGTCCGGGCGTTTGGGTTTGCCCCCGGTGGCCACCAGGGCCGCGTCGTAATCCAGGCGCTTGCCGTCGGCCAGCAGGATCTGGCGCTTGGCGACATCCAGCGTCCGCACCTTGGCGTGCCAGCGCTCCAGATGGCCCTGGCGCAGGGCTTCAGGCTCGAGCAGGGCGGGGACTTCGTCGGGGGCCATCTGCCCGGCGATGACGAATTTGCTCAAGGACGTGCGGTCGTAGGCAGGGTGCTGTTCCTGGTCGATCCACACCAGACGGCCGCCGAAACCATGGCTGAGCAGGGTTGCCACCGCCGCGCTGCCAGCCGCACCCGCGCCTATCACGGCAAAGCAGCGGGCGTCGCTGTGCCGGGGAGGGTTGGCCCTGGGCAGCGGCTGGTCGTCGACCAGGATCTCGCCGTTTTTCACCTGCACGGGATAACGCCGCAGGTCGGCCAGGGCCGGAGGCTCGCAGACCGCGCCTTCGTCCACGGCGAACGCCGCCTTGTGCCAAGGGCACACCAGCAACCCGCCACACAGGGCACCTTCGTCCAGCGGCGCGCCTTCATGGGGACAATGGGCCTGGTAGGCATGCACCAAGTCGCCCTGACGGATCAGGATGACTTCTTCGCTGCCAGCCTGGACGCGCAAAGGCGTGTGGTCGTCGAGCTGTTCGAGGCGGGCCACGCTGTGCTGGGTCATGGGGCGTCTCCGTAGAACCGTTCAGGTTCATTTGACGCCTTCGCCGAGCCGGGGATGCAACAGACCGACGATCGGAGGCGCTGAAGCGCCCCCGAACAGCTTCAGTTGGCGCGGGCAGCGCTCAGCGCGCCGGCACGGGTCGCACGCAGGGCCACGAGGCTGCCGAACACGATCAGCGCGGCCAGCGAATAGAGCGCAGCGTCGGTGGAGCCTGTCTGGTCCTTGATGAAGCCGACCAGGTAGGGGCTCAGGAAACCAGCCATCTGGCCCACCGAGTTGATGATCGCAAGGCCCGCTACGGCAGCGCTGGCACTGAGCAGGGCGGTCGGCATCGGCCAGAACATCGGCAGCCCGGTCAGCGCGCCCATGGTAGCGATTGACAGGCCCAGGATGGCGATGGTCGGGCTCTGGGCGAAATTCACCGCGATCAACAGACCGAGCGCACCCATCAGCATCGGCACCACAAGGTGCCAGCGCCGCTCGTTGCGCAGGTCCGCCGAACGCCCGACGACGATCATGAACACACCGGCCAGCAGGTAGGGGATGGCGCTCAGCCAGCCGATCAGCAGCGGATTGTCGAAGCCCAGGTTCTTGATGATCGAGGGCAGCCAGAAGTTGATGGCGTACACGCCGCTCTGGATGCAGAAGTAGACGAAGCCGAAGGTCCAGACCAGCGGATTGGTGAGCACGGCCAACACACCGTCACCCTGGGTGGTGGGCTTGCCAGCGGCATCGGCCTTGAGGTCGGCCTCGATCACCTGGCGCTCGGCCGGGCTCAGCCAGGCGGCTTTCTGGTAACCGTCGCTGAGCAGCAGCACGGCGAGGATGCCCAGCACCACGGTAGGCACGCCCTGGATCAGGAACATCCACTGCCAGCCGGCCAGGCCGTGCTGGCCTGCGGCGAAGTGATCGAGGATCCAGCCGGAGAACGGCCCGCCCAGCAGCCCCGAGACCGGGATCGCCGACATGAACAGCGCCATGATGCGGCCGCGGCGGTCCGCCGGGAACCAGCGCGAAAGGTACAGGACCACGCCGGGGAAGAAGCCGGCCTCAGCGGCGCCGGTGAGCAGGCGCAGGGCGTAGAACTCCGTGGGCGTGGTGACGAACAGCAGGCAGGTCGAGAGCGTACCCCAGGCGATCATCATCAGTGCGATCCAGCGCCGCGGGCCGAAGCGGTTGAGCGCCAGGTTGCTGGGCAGGCCGCACAGCACGTAGCCGATGAAGAAGATCCCGGCACCCAGGCCGTAGACGGTCTCGCTGAACTTCAGGGCGTCGAGCATTTGCAGCTTGGCGAAGCCGACGTTGACGCGGTCCAGGTAGTTGAACAGGTAGCAGATGAAGATGAAGGGAATCAGCCGCACGGTGATACGCCGGTACAGCGCATCGCGGGTGATGTCTTTGCCTTGGTCAGGGGCGGGGCTGTGTGCCATGATCGGATTCTCTTTTTTTATGGTTGTCGCGGCGTCGCGGGTTCCGGCGCTCGCCACGACGAGTCTCGGTGAGCGCGGCGCGGCTGTCTTTGTGCTTTTGCACAGCTTCTGGCACGGGCCGCTGTGCCGGCGACCAAAGCCTACCACCGCAAGGACCCTTGAATGTTCGAACTGGACCACGACCTGGCGCAGGACATCGTCGACCGGGCGATGGCTATCCTGCCGTGCAACGTCAACGTCATGGACAGCCAGGGTTTGATCCTGGGCAGTGGCGAGCCGGAGCGTATCAACACCCGCCATGAAGGCGCGCAATTGGTGTTGGCCAACGGGCGGATCGTCGAACTGGATGTGGAGGCCGCCAAGTGCCTCAAGGGCGTGCAGCCCGGGGTGAACCTGCCGCTGATGCTCGATGACCGCCTGATCGGCGTGTTGGGGCTTACGGGCGATCCGCAGCAGTTGCGTACCTATGGCGAGTTGGTGCGCATGACCGCCGAAATGCTCCTGGCCCAGCGCCACTTGCAGGTGGAGCAACAGTGGCGGCGTCAGCGCTGCGACGACCTGTTGGCCTTGTTGCTCGGAGGCAGCAGCGATTCCCCACGGCTGCTCGATGAAGCCCAGCAATTGGGCCTCAAGCCCCAGTTGCCTCGGGTGCCGTGCCTGTTCGAACTCGAGCCTGGGCCGAGCGCGGAGACATTGTCCGGCTGGTTGATGAGTCGTTTTCCCGACAGTTGGTGCGTCAGCCCGGCCCGGCATTCGTTGTTGTGGTGTCGGCCTGCAGGCGTCGCGCTGGATGAACAGCGCCTGGTCGAACGTCTTCATCGCCATGGCTGGCAGGTCCAGCGCCTGGCCATGGGCAATACGGCGCAGAGCCTGGAGCAACTGCGCCGGGGTTATCGGCGGGTGCGCGACCTGCTCGCCTACGGGCGCGAGGTCCTGCCTCAGGAACGGCTGCTGAGTCTATCGCGCTACCGCCTGCCTGCCTTGCTCTGGCGCCATCGCAACGATGACGCGCTGGACGAACTGCTCGAGCCCTTGCAGCGCATCCGCGCCAAGGATGCCAGCGGGCAGTTGCTTGCGACCCTGCGCGCCTGGTGTGCCCACGACGGGCAGAGCCAGGCCTGCGCCGATGCCCTGGGTATCCATCGCAACAGCCTGAGGTATCGCCTGGAGCGGATCGCCGAGGTGAGCGAGGTCGATCCGTTGCGCCTTGAAGGGATGCTCAGCCTGTACCTGGGCTTGCAACTGCTGCCGACGCAGTGATGCCCCCTGGCAAAAAAGGCATTCGCCCAAACAACACCGCAACGCTTTTGTGCATTCGACAGAGGCCCCGCTGCACCACAACTGGCAGCATGCGGGGTATCTGGACAGGAGAATCCCCATGAAAGTCGTCATCGCCCCCGATTCGTTCAAGGACAGCCTCGACGCTGCCGGTGTGGCCCGCGCTATCGGTGCGGGCCTGGCCGAAGTGTGGCCGGACGCCGAACGGGTCGAATGCCCCATGGCCGATGGAGGCGAGGGGACCATGGACGCGATCCTGGCCGCCAGCCATGGCGAGCTGCGTCGCCAGGTGGTACGTGGGCCGCTGGGCCATAGCGTCGAGGCCGGCTGGGGCTGGCTGGCCGAGAGCCGTACGGCGATCATCGAGATGGCCCAGGCCAGTGGCTTGCAACGGGTGCCGACCGACCAGCGTGATGCGTGCCGCAGCAGCACCTGGGGCACTGGCGAGCTGATCGCCGCCGCGTTGGCCGCCGGTGCGACGCGCATCGTCCTGGCCATTGGCGGCAGCGCCACCAACGATGGCGGCAGCGGCATGCTGCGAGCCCTGGGCCTGCGCCTGCTGGATGCCGACGGTCAGGCACTGGAGGAGGGCGGGTTGGCCTTGGGCCGACTGGCCCGTATCGATGCCAGCGATCTGGACCCCCGCCTGGCGGAGGTTCAGGTAGAGGTGGCGGCCGATGTCGACAATCCTTTGTGCGGCCCCAATGGCGCCTCGGCGATCTTTGGCCCGCAGAAGGGCGCAAGCCCCGCGCAGGTGCAGGCACTGGACCAGGCCCTGGGGCATTTTGCCGACCTGTGCGCACAATTGCTGGGTGACGATGTGCGTGAGTTTCCCGGATGTGGCGCGGCGGGCGGCATGGGCTTTGCGGCCAAGGCCTTCATGGGCGCGCAATTCCGCCCTGGGGTTGAAGTGGTGGCAGAACTGGCAGGGCTCGATGCGCTGGTGCAGGGGGCGGATCTGGTGATCACCGGGGAAGGGCGCTTCGATGCCCAGACCTTGCGCGGCAAGACGCCGATGGGCGTGGCCCGGGTGGCCAAGCGTCATGGTGTGCCTGTGGTGGTGCTGGCCGGAACTTTGGGCGAGGGCTACCAGCAGTTGTATGCCCATGGCATCGATGCGGCCTTCGCCTTGGCCAGCGGGCCGATGAGCCTGGAGCAGGCGTGCGCCCAGGCAGCGCAGTTGTTACAAGCGCGGGCCACTGACGTCGCCCGGTTGTGGCAGGTGGCGCGGGGCTGAACGCGATTCGCGGCGATGGGTCGCCTGGACGCAGGAGACGCCGTCAGAGGCTGCAACAGGCGCTGTCCCGGGCGCCACTGAAGGGCGGGTATTCCAGCAGTTGCGCCGGTGACAGAGGCCGGCTGAAGTGGTAGCCCTGAGCGCTGTCGCATCCGGCGAGTTTCAGGCACACCACCTGCTCGCGGGTCTCCACGCCCTCGGCGATCACTTCCAGGCCCAGGCGTTTGGCCAGGATGATGGTGGAGGAGACGATCGGGCTGTCGTCGTGGCTATTGCACAACGGGGCGATCAAGGCACGGTCGATCTTGAGTTTGGTCAGTGGCAGCGCATGCAGGTGGGCAAAGCCTGCATAACCTCGACCGAAATCATCCAGGCTGACGCCCAGGCCTGCCTGGCGTAGGCGGTGCAGGTGGTCCAGCGCGGTGCCTTCGGGGTCGAGCACGGTGGTTTCGGTGATTTCCAGCTCCAGCCGGTGTGCGTCGATGGCATGCTCGTGCAGCGTGGCCAGCAAGCGCTCGCTGAAGTCCATCTGGCGCAGTTGCAAGGCCGAGACATTGACTGCCAGGCGCTCATCACGCCCTTGGGCTTGCCAGCGGCCGAGCGCTTCGCAGGCAAGGCGCAGCACCTCCCAGCCCAGCTCTACGATGAAACCACTGCGCTCGGCCATGGCGATGAAGCGATCAGGGTAAAGCAAGCCGAACTCAGGGTGGTTCCAGCGCACCAGCGCTTCGTAGCCCTGCACCTTCAGGGTGTCGAGGCGAATCTGGGGTTGGAAATGGAGCAGGAACTGGCGTTCGGCCAGGGCGATGCCGAAGGCTTGCTCGAGGGTGAAGGCCTGGATGTCGGAAAGGTTCAAGGACGGGTCGAAGAAGCGGTACTGGGCGCGCCCGGCCTGCTTGGCCGAGTACATCGCAGCGTCGGCGCAGCGGATCAGTGTGTCGATGTCCTGACCATCGCGCGGGCAGATGCTCACCCCGACACTGGGGCTGGTATTGACCTCCTGGCCGTCCAGGGCATAGGTGGCCGAGAGCTTGGCGACCAGCTCGCGCACCCAGGTGTCGATCTGCTCCTCGTCGCGTTCGCCGGCCAGCAGCACCACGAACTCGTCCCCGCCAAAGCGCGAGGCCTCGTCGCCGAGTTCCAGCAGGCGCTGGATGCGCCCGGCCACGGCCTGTAGCAGCAGGTCGCCGATCTTGTGGCCGAGGGAGTCGTTGATCGATTTGAAGCGGTCCATGTCGATGAACAGGATCGCCATCAATCGGCGCTTGCCCCGTTGCCAGGCCAGGGCCTGGGTCGCCACTTCGACGAATTGTCGGCGATTGTGCAAACCGCTCAGGTGGTCGGTAGCAGCGGCGTGGCTGCTGCGTCGATGTTCATCCTCCAGGCGGCCGATCAGTTGCTGGTTGACCCGTTGGGCGTGCTCCAGGGCACTGAAGGCCTCCTGGCGCTTGCCCAGCAGGCGCAGGCTCCAGGCGAGGCTGGCGAGAATCATCAGGGTCATGCTCAGGTTCAGCCAGAACTGGCGGGCGTAGGTCAGCGCCGAGGGGGCGAGGATCTCATCGTGCTGCTGGCTCACCACCACGCTGAACCCCCGGTTGGCCACGCGCCGGTACAGGCTCTGGTAGGCGCCCTCGACGCTGTACTGGGTGAGCAGGCCGGCCTCCTCACCGGTTTCGGGCAGGTTCGGCATCAGTCGGTCGCCGGTCATCACCACGCCGCTGGAGTCGATGCGCAGGCGCTCCTGGCCATCGTCCTGGAGCACACGCATCAACCCGGTGCGGCCTAGGTCGATGTGCTGGAGCAGGACAGCGAGATAGCCGACATCCAGCTGTACCACCAGGAGGCTGTCGATCTCCCGCCCGCGCACGTCGGTCAGCGGCAGAATGAACGGCAGGCGCCAGTGGAGCCCGGACGTTGGGGTGTATGAAGGCGCGAGGTGGGGCATGAAGGGTTTGAAGCCATCGTGGGAAACCCGCACCTTGAGCTGGTCGAGCCAATCCGGGGGCAGCGCCTGGGGTTCGTCGGCGTGGCTGGAGGCGAGCAGCCGGCCCTGGCGGTCATACAGGCTCATGCGCTTGAACGCTGGGTCTTCGACCAGGATCCGCGCCAGGCTCAGATTGCCCTGGCGCAGGGATTTCATATCGTGCTGTGTCACCCGGCCCACCGCTTGGGCGCGGTCCACCAATTGGCCAAGGTTCTGCGCGACGATACTGGCCAGGTTCATGTGCTCGGCGGCCTTGGCCGACAGCGCATCCTGGCGCGAGGCGGCCTTCTGGGTAACGTGCAGCCCCCACAGGAAGGCGAGGGTGATGGCGCAGAGCGTCAGTATCAGTAGGGGGAGCAACCCTGCGGACGATAAGAAACGGCGAATCACAGCTGATGGTCCCGACCTTGGGTAGTGATCGGAAAATACGACAGAAAGATGACAGCTGGATGACTGGTGGCACATAGCCTTTATTGACCGACGCACCGCAAGTCGCGTCCTGCGATAGCTTTTACTGGGCTGGACTAGACTGCCCGATTGTCCCCACCAGCCTGTTGGAGAACGCCATGGCACAGCCGAACGATGACAAACGCCCCACGCCTGACCCGGCCGAGGACAATGCGTTTTTCCCCTCGCCCTATTCGCTGAGTCAGTTCACTTCGCCCACATCCGACCTCAGTGGCGCCGATTACCCAAGGCCCTACACGGGAGGCCGCTGGAAAGTGCTGATGATCGGTGCCGACGAGCGCTACTTGCTCACCGACAACGGCACGATGTTCTCCACCGGCAACCATCCGGTGGAAACCCTGCTGCCCATGTACCACCTGGACAAAGCCGGCTTTGCCTTCGATGTGGCGACGTTGTCTGGCAACCCGGTCAAGTTCGAGTTCTGGGCGATGCCTTCGGAGGATGCCGAGGTCAAGGGCCTGTACGCCCGCTATCGCGATGCCTTCAAACAACCGCTCAAACTCGAGGATGTCGTCGAGCGTGCATTGGGCCCTGACTCGGACTACATCGGTGTGTTCATCCCCGGTGGCCACGGCGCGTTGATTGGCCTGCCCGAAAGCAAAGCGGTGAAACAGCTGCTGCTCTGGGCGGCCAAGCACGACAAGTTCGTCATCACTCTATGCCATGGCCCAGCGGCGCTGCTCGCCGCGGGTCTCGGCGAGACGCGCGATAGTTGCATCTACAACGGCTACCGCATCTGCGCCTTCCCGGACGATCTGGATGCCAAGACCCCGGACATTGGCTACATGCCCGGGCACCTGACGTGGAAGTTCGGCGAACAGCTCAAGGCCCTGGGCGTGGAAATCATCAACAAAGACATTTCCGGCGCCACCTTGCAGGACCGCAAGCTGCTCACCGGCGACAGCCCGTTGGCCGGCAATGCACTGGGCAAGCTGGCGGCCGCTGCGCTGCTCAAGGAAGTCGGCGCCGGGTGAGTTTCTTTGGTGTCAGGCGTCGACGGTCAGCACCACCTTGCCCATGTGCTGGCCGCTTTCCATCAAGGCGTGGGCCTGGGCCGCATCGCCCAGGGCGAAGGTGCGGAAGATCAGAGGCTTGACCGCGCCACTGCGCACATGGGGCCAGACGTGTCGTTGCAGGTCGGTGATGATCTGCGCCTTGTCGTCTGCGGTTCGTGCACGCAAGGTCGAGCCTGTGTGGGTCAGGCGCTTGACCAGCATCGGGAACAGGTCAACCTGCGGCGCCGGGCCCTTGATGACGCCAATCTGCACGATCCGCCCGTTCATGGCCGCGGCCTGGAAGTTACGCGCTACGTATTCGCCGGCGATGATGTCGACGATCACGTCCACACCCTGGCCCTCGGTATGGCGCAAGACCTCCTCGACGAAGTCCTGGCGGTTGTAGTCGATCGCAACGTCGGCACCCAGGGCCTGGCTGGCCGCTTGCTGTTCGGGGTTGGCGACGGTGGTGAAAATCCGCGAGGCACCGAGGGCCTTGGCCAGCATCGTCGCGGTGGTGCCGATACCGGATACGCCCCCGTGGATCAGCACTGACTCGCCGGCTTTGAACCCGCCTCGCTGGAACAGGTTGACCCAGACGGTCATGAACGTCTCGG
This sequence comes from Pseudomonas sp. CK-NBRI-02, assembly GCF_008124495.1. Classification (NCBI taxonomy): domain Bacteria; kingdom Pseudomonadati; phylum Pseudomonadota; class Gammaproteobacteria; order Pseudomonadales; family Pseudomonadaceae; genus Pseudomonas; species Pseudomonas sp. CK-NBRI-02. Next base: position 268,836 of record NZ_VSJH01000015.1, read on the forward strand.
GCAGAGCCGCGGCTTCGATCATCGACAGGCCCTCGGGCAGGTGCAAGGTGGTACGCTCGTCGGCCACGGCGTATTCAGCGTAGCCGCCACCGGTCACCAGTGCGATCACCGGATCACCAACGGCAAAACCTCGGACTTCGCTGCCAAGGGCAACGACTTCACCTGCGATCTCCAGGCCAGGGATGTCCGAGGCACCTGCGGGTGGGTCGTACAGGCCCTTGCGCTGGAGCAGGTCCGGGCCATTGACGCCTGCGGCGCGAACCTTGATCAGGACCTCGCGTGCGGCAGGCTCGGGAATCGTCCGGCGAGTGGGTTGGAGGACATCGGGTCCGCCCGGTTGGGTGATCTCGATGGCGGTCATGTTGGAAACGTTGTTCATGGGTACTGTGCCCTTGTGAGGTGAAGGTTGGCCGCGTTGGCGACTTGCTCCCAAGGGTACGGAACTCGTCGGCCCCGGGCGCGCGGCGATTTCGCGGCGCGCTGTTGCACAAGTGCTGTGAGGAAAGACCATCGATGAATTGGGATGACGCAAGGATCCTGCTGGCCCTGGGCCGCGAACAGACATTGCGCCGGGCCGCGCGCGTGCTGCGGGTCGACCAGGCGACCGTAGGGCGACGGATCGCTGCGTTGGAGGCCGACCTGGGGTCGACCCTGTTCCTGCGAACGCCCGCAGGCTATCAACTGACCGCCATTGGCGAGGAGGCGTTCGCGCTCGCGCAGAAGGTCGAAAGCGCGGCGCTTGAGCTCACCCGGCGTATTCGCGGGGTAGACAATGAAGGCGCTGGGGAGGTGCGGATTTCCACCACCGATTCCCTGGCCTGCGATTTCGTGATGCCAGCCCTGCGTCAGTTGCACCTGGCCCACCCTGAGATCCGCGTGGTGCTGCATGGCTCCTCGGATTTGGTCAACCTGTCGCAACGCGAGACCGATATCGCCATCCGCAACCAGCGTCCGGACAACCCGGACCTGATCCTGCGCAAGCTGGCGAGCTGGCCGATGGGCCTGTACGCCAGCACCGACTATCTGGCCCGCCAAGGCGAACCGGTGCCGGCCAGTGGTTTCGCAGGGCACGATTTGGTGATGTATGAGCCGTACTGGCGTGATCGGACAGTGCCGACGCTGGTCGATGAGGTGATCGACCAGGGGCGGGTGGTGGCAGCGGTGAACTCCAGCATGATGGTGCGCCGCGCCATCGCCGAAGGCTTAGGAATCGGCGAGATTCCCATTGCCCTGGGCGAGCGCGACGGCTTGGCGCGGGTCTGGCCGTCACGTGAACGCAGCGCGCCTTACGAGGTGTGGATGGTCACCCACAAAGATTTGCGCCACACGGCCCGGGTTCGTCTGGTCATCGACCAGTTGGTCCGAACCTTCGAGGGCTGAGCGGTCAGTCCTTGAGCAGGGCGCGCAAGGCGGCCTTGGCTTCAGGGGTTTGCAGGCGTTCGACGAACAGTTGGCTTTCACGCTCGACTGTGGCCTCAAGTTCGGCGCGATGGGCCTCTTTGATCAGGCGCTTGCTGATGAGCAGTGACTCACGGGGCATCGCTTGCAGGCGCCGGGCAAGCTTCCGCGCCGCCGCCAGGCATTGCTCGCCGTCTTCGTGCAGTTCGTTGGCCAAGCCCCAGTCCACGGCCTGCTCGCCGGACAGCAGTTCATTGGCCAGCAGCAGGCGAGCGGCGCGGGCATGGCCGAGCAGGCGAGGCAGCAGCAGGCTGGAGCCGAATTCCGGACACACCCCTAGCGGTGCGAAAGGCATGCGCAGTTTGGCCGAGCGGCTGACCAGCACCTGGTCACAGTGCAGCAGCAGGGTGCTGCCGATGCCGATGGCCGCGCCGTTGACGGCGGCGATCAGTGGTTTCTTCACACCCATGACCACACGCATCAGGTGAAACACCGGGCTGTCCCGGTCACGTGGCGGGTTATCGAGAAAGTCGCGCAGGTCATTACCGGCGCTGAAGCATTGCGGGCCGCCGGTGAGCAGGATGACGTCCACCTGCGGGTCTTCGTCAGCCGCCAGCAGCCGCTCGGCGAGCTGCTCGTACATGGCGATGTTCAGGGCGTTGAGCTTGTCCAGGCGGTTGAAGGTCAGGGTCAACAGGCCTTGGTCCAGCTCGCGTGTGATCAGGTCGTTCATGGCAGCCGCTTTTGTTGTTGGAATCGGGGTCTTGGCGCGAGGGCGCCGTGAGGGTTTATCACGGTGCTTGGCTTGTTGTACAGTCGTTCAGCCAGACTAGTCCCCTTGTGGGAGCCCCAGTCGCCCTGGCGCACAGAGAATGAAAGTCGCCGCTGCCAAAGGCGCGTGCCAACTCGATAACGCTGTTTTTCTCCAGGAGCACCGATGAGTCAGGAAGCCCGTTACAACCGCATGCTGCCGGAACTGCGCAAGGCCAATCTGGTGGAGGCGACCTTGGTGTGCCTGAAACGCCATGGCTTCCAGGGCGCGTCGATCCGCAAGATCTCCGCCGAGGCAGGGGTGTCGGTGGGGCTGATCAGCCACCACTACTCGGGCAAGGATGAACTGGTGGCCGATGCCTACATGGCGGTCACCGGGCGGGTCATGGGCCTGTTGCGCGAGGCCATGGCCAAGGCCGCGCCCAATGCCCGCGAGCGGCTGTCGGCGTTCTTTCGCGCATCGTTCGGATCGGACGTACTGGACCCCAAGCTGCTCGACGCTTGGCTGGCATTCTGGGGCGCGGTCAAGACCGCCGAGGCGATCAACCAGGTGCACGACCATTCCTACGGTGAATACCGCAACGAACTGAGCCAACTGCTGGCGTCACTGGCCACGGAGGAGGGCTGGGAAGGCTTCGATGCGGACCTTGCGGCCATCAGCCTCAGTGCACTGCTCGACGGTTTGTGGTTGGAATCCGGCCTCAACCCGGGGACGTTCTCGCCGGAACAGGGGGTGTTGATCTGCGAGGCCTGGGTCGATGGTCTCCAGGCAGGCGGTCGACGTCGCTTCAGTGTAAGTGGGGGCTGTTGATCGCCTGTTCAGTAACGAGTACGCTGCGGGCGCGGGTTCGATGAACAACACCTATAAAAAAGAGACAACACGCAATGACGCCTCGGGTACTGATCGTCGATGACGATCCGATTATTCGCGACTTGCTGCACGCCTACCTGTCCCAGGAAGGCTACGACGTCCACTGTGCCGACACCGCCGAACAGGCCGATGCCTTCCTCGCCAGCCAGGATGTCGATCTGGTGCTGCTCGACATTCGCCTGCCGGGCAAGGACGGTCTGACGCTGACCCGCGAACTGCGGGTGCGCTCGGAAGTCGGCATCATCCTGATCACCGGTCGCAACGACGACATCGACCGTATCGTCGGCCTGGAATGCGGCGCCGACGACTATGTGATCAAACCCCTCAACCCACGCGAGCTGGTCTCGCGCGCCAAGAACCTCATCCGCCGCGTGCGCCACGCTCGTGTCGCCAAGCCTGCGCCGGCCTGCGTGCAGTCGCTCAAGCAGTTTGCCGATTGGGCGCTCGATACCGATCGCCGTCGCCTGATCGACCCGCGCGGCGCCGAAACCCTGCTCACGCACGGCGAGTTCCAACTGCTCAGTGTGTTCCTGCGCAACAGCGGCCATACCCTGACCCGCGACCAATTGATGGACCAGATCCGCAATCGCGAGTGGGTGCCCAACGACCGCTCCATCGACGTGCTGGTCGGCCGTCTGCGGCGCAAGTTGCATGACGATCCGGCCGAGCCGCACCTGATCATCACCATCCACGGCACCGGTTACCTGTTCACCGCCAGCGTGGCGGCGTGACGTCCATGGGCCGCCTGTGCGCCCTGGCCCTGATGCTGGTGAGCCTGCACGGTGTGGCCGGCGAGCGCATCCGCTACTGCGACTACCCGGTGTACCCGCCGATTTCCTGGAGCGATGGCCGCCAGGTCCGAGGCCTGGCACCCACCGTGGTGCGCGAGCTGCTCGGGCGCTTGGGCTACGAGGTCGAGATCGTTGTGCTGGGCAACTGGAAGCGCTGCCTGATGGACGCCGCCGCAGGGCGGGTCGATGTGGTGCTGGCCTACAACAGCGACCAGCGCGACCAGAGCATGCGCTTTTCCACGGTGCCGGTGCTGCGCGAGGAGGTGGCGGTGTTCGTCAATCAGCGCCGGCCGGTGCGCTTCGAGCACCTGGACGACCTGGCCGGCTACCGGGGCGGTCTGCTCTACGGCGAAAGCTATGGGCCTGAGTTCGACCGTTTCGTGGCGCGGCACCAGAACATCGAATGGGTGTCCTCCAGCCAGCAGAACTTCGGCAAGCTGATCCGTGGTCGTATCGACTTCGTGATCCAGGAGCGGCGTACCGGCCAGCTGTTCGTGGAGCACCTGCCTGGGGCCAAGGATATCCACGCCTTGCCCACCGCACTGAGCGTGGATTATCTGCGCGTTGCGGTTTCGCGACATTCCCCTTTGAGCCGGCGCATGGATGCCATCGACCAGCAGTTGCGCAAGATGACCGAGGCTGGCGAAATCCAGCGTTGGCTGGAGCAGAGCGAAGTGACTTACCGCGACATGATCAACCTGCCGGTGGACGCCCGATGATCCGCCTGCACACCGACGGCCTGCTGCGCCGCCTGCTGCTGTTCATCTTTCTGTTCAGCCTGTGCTTTACCGTGCTGGCAAGCTCCGTCCAGCTGTACTTCGAGTACCGCCGGGAAATGCGCGACATCGAGGCGCGCATGGCGTTGATCCGCGCCGGCTACCTGGCGAGCCTGGAGCGCAGCCTGTGGGATCTGGACGAGGCGCAACTGGACGTGCAACTGCGGGGGTTGGTGGACTTTTCCGACGTGGCGCGGGTGCGGCTGATCAGCGAAGACTTCAGGCTGCTGCGCGGCGACGCCACGCCCAAGGGGCCGCTGCGCATCGAACGTTTCGCCCTGGATTACCAACCGCCGTCCGGGCCTGCGCGGCACTTGGGCGAGCTGGAGGTCAGCATCGACCTGGGCGCTGTGCATCGGCGATTGTTTGCCACGGGGCTGACCAGCCTGTTGTGGATGGGCGTGTTCCTCTGCGGCCTTGCGGTGGCGCTGTCCGGGCTGTTCTACCGCCTGGTGACGCGCCACCTGCAAGTGATGGCCGAATTCGCACGGCGTATCGGTGCGGGGCAGTGGCAGGAACCGCTGCGCCTGGCCCGGCGCCGCTCGGCCCGTCCGGACGAGATCGACACCGTGGCCCATGCCCTGGATGACATGCGCCGGGCCATCCTGCGGGACATCGAGCGCCGCGAATTGGATCGCCTGGCCTTGCAGGACAAGCGCGACGAGCTACAGGCGATGGTCGAGCGGCGCACCGCGAGCCTGGCCAGGGCCAAGGACGAGGCGGAGGCGGCCAACCTGGCCAAGTCCAGGTTCCTGGCGACCATGAGCCATGAACTGCGCACGCCGCTCAATGGCATCCTGGGCATGGCCGAGCTGCTGCGCGGCGGCAGCCTGGCGCTGCGTGACCGCGAGCGCCTGGAAGCGTTGTACAAGGCCGGCGAGGGATTGCTGGCGATTCTCAACGAAGTGCTCTATTTCGCTCGCCTGGAAGAAGGCGAGAGCCGTCCGGAAATGGTCGACTTCTCCCTGCGCCAGTTGTGCCAGGAAGTCATGACCCTGCTCGAGCCCAGGGCTGTCGACAACGGCAACCGCCTGCACTGCCACATCGACGAACAGCTGGCCGAGTTCCAGCACGGCGCCGAACAGTACCTGCGCCAGGTACTGAGCAATCTGTTGGCCAACGCCATCAAGTTCACCGAACACGGGCAGGTCACGCTGCAGGTGCAGGTGCTGGAGCCGCGGATGGACCTGCAACGGGTGCGGGTGAACGTGAGTGACGATGGCATCGGCATCGCCCCGGCCATGCAGGCGAAGATCTTCGATCGTTTCACCCAGGCCAGCGAAGCCGTGGCCAGGCGCTACGGCGGTACCGGCCTTGGCCTGGCGATCTGCAAGCACCTGGTGAAGAAACTCGGCGGGCGCATCGGCCTGGACAGCGTCGAGGGGCAGGGCAGCTGCTTCTGGTTCGAGCTGGACCTGGCATGTGGCCGCCAGCCTCAAACTCAGGCGCCGGTACGCCAGGTCCTGTCACCACTGAAAATTCTGGTGGTCGAGGACGTGGCGCTGAACCGAGAAGTCGCCGGGGGGTTGCTCACCCGAGATGGCCACCAAGTCAGTTTCGCCGAGCATGCCCAGCAAGCCCTTCAAGCGTGCGCCGAGTGCCGGTTCGACCTGATCCTGCTGGACGTGCACCTGCCTGGGATGAGCGGGGTGGAATTGTGCCGCCTCATCCGCGCTACGCCAGGGCTCAACCGTGAGACGCGCATCCTGGCTTTGACCGCCGGTGTGCAGCCGGCGCAGGTGCCCGGTTACCTGGAGGCCGGGATGCAGGGCGTGCTGGCCAAGCCCTTGAAGCTGGACAGCCTGCGCGAGGCCCTGGTTGACCTGACGCCGGTGGTGGACGCACAAGTGCCTGAGGCGTCGATGGACTGGGCCTTGCTGCAGACCCACCGCACGTTGCTGGGCGAGCAGAAACTGCAAGGTCTGCTCGTGGTTCTGCGCCAGGCGATCGATCAGCACGAGGCGGCGCTGGGGGAGGCGCTGAAGGCAGGTGACTGCACAGAGGTGGTCCACTTGACCCATCGTCTGGCGGGCAGCTGCGATTCGTTGGGCTTTGCGGGCCTGGCGACGACGTTACGACACCTGGAGAACGTCGGGTTGAAGGGAGATGCTGGGGCATTCGAAGCCTTGAGCGAACCGCTGGCCGAGCAGATCCGCCTGGCCCGCACCACCTTGGAACAGCTGATCCAGGGCTGACGTACAAAAAAGTTACGACTTTTTACATCTTCGATCCGTCCGTACAACGGCACCTTACATCCGTTTCCAATAATCGATGGCAACCGTGCTCCACACGGTCCATGAGGCTTATTGGAGATAAGAATAATGAAATGCCGTAAAGCTCAAGACCTCCTGAATTGTCTTCCCGCCCAGCGCGCCTGCCAGGTCGAGGTGCGCCATGTCTGAATCCACTGACCGCAAAGGCATCCAACTGACCCGTGCGCTCAAGAGCCGGCACATCTTCATGCTGTCGCTGGGCGGGGTGATCGGCACCGGCCTGTTCATGGGCTCGGGGGTCACGATCAACCAGGGCGGCCCGATGGGGGCGATCCTGGCTTATTTGGTCGCGGGCCTTCTGATGTACCTGGTCATGGTCTGCTTGGGCGAGCTGTCGGTGCAGATGCCCGTGTCCGGTTCGTTCCAGGCCCATGCCACCAAGTTCATCGGCCCGGCCACGGGGTTCATGATCGGCTGGGTGTACTGGATGAGCTGGGCCACCACCGTGGGCCTTGAGTTCACCGCCGCCGGCATGCTGATGACCCGTTGGTTCCCCGAGGTGCCGATCTGGTATTGGTCGGCGCTGTTCGTCGCCGTGCTGTTCGGGCTCAATGCCCTGGCCACCCGCGCCTTCGGTGAGGCCGAGTATTGGTTCTCGGGCATCAAGGTCGCGACCATCCTGGGCTTTATCGTGATCGGCCTGTTGGTGATCTTCGGCGGCATCCCGCTGAACAATGGGGCGCCGGCCCCGATGCTCGACAACCTCATTGGCGATTCGCTGTTCCCCCATGGGCTGTCGGCGGTGTTCGCGGTCATGATGACCGTGGTGTACGCCTTCCAGGGTTGCGAGATCATGGGCGTGGCCGCGGGCGAGACCGAGCATCCGGAAAAGAGCATCCCTCGCGCTGTGCGCAACGTGGTGTTCCGCGTCCTGATCTTCTATGTGCTGGCCATCGCCGTGCTCTCGGCCATCGTGCCGCACGAGCAGGCCGGCCTGATGGAAAGCCCGTTCGTGCAAGTGTTCGACATGGTCGGTATCCCTTACGCGGCGGACCTGATGAACTTTGTGATCCTCACCGCGATCCTGTCGGTGGGTAACTCGGGGCTGTATGCCTCCACGCGTATCCTCTGGGCCATGTCCAAGACCGGCATGGCGCCCAAGAGCCTGTCGCCGCTTAGCAAGCGCGGCGTGCCGCTGCGGGCGCTGAGCATCACCTTGTGCTTCGCTTTGATCTCGCTGATGACCAGTTTCGTCGCCGCCGACACCCTGTTCATGGTGTTGATGGCGGTGAGCGGAATGTCCGGCACCGTGACCTGGATCGTCATTGCCCTGGCTCAGTACCGCTTCCGCAAAGCCTTCCTGCGTGATGGCGGCAAGCTTGAGGAGCTCAAGTACCGCGCGCCGCTGTACCCCCTGGTGCCGCTGCTGTGCATCACCTTGTGCAGTTCGTTGTTCGTGTTCCTGGCCTTGGACGAGACCCAGCGTCCGTCGCTGTACTGGGGCTTTGGCTTCATTGCCGTGTGCTACGCGGCGTACTTCCTGATCAACCGTCGTCGGCAGGGGGCCTTCGAGCCGAGCGCGCCTGGCGTATGACGTGACAGTGGCGGTGCCTATTCGCGGGTAAGCCCGCTCCTGCAGGGTGTTGCACAAGCCCTGTGGGAGCGGGCTTACCCGCGAATGCTTTGGCGCCGTCAGTGCAAAACCGTAGTTGTGCGAAGTTGTAACAGCCGACGCATCAAAGCCTTTTCTGTTGGAGAAATACTCTTATAAAACAATTAGATATAGCGCTTTATTGAGTTGTTACAGTAACTCAGGCCCCGATTGCCGTCTTGTTGAACACTTGTTTAGTATCTCTCCCAAGTCGTCCCCCTCATACCCACCAACAACAATATCGAGGCCTCCCATGACTAGCCCGTCCTCACTGCTGAGCAAGGTCGAAGCCGGCGTTGCCTGGATCACCCTGAACCGCCCCGAGCAACGCAACGCGCTTCACATCCCCAGCCTCAAGCAACTGCACGCACTGCTGGAAGCCTTCAACACCGATCCGGCCGTGCGGGTGGTGGTGCTGACCGGCACTGGGCGCAGCTTCTGCGCAGGCGCGGACCTGGCCGAGTGGGCCGAGGCCGAAGCCCGCGGTGCCCTGGAAAGCTACGGCTGGACCGAGACCGCCCACGCCTTGATGCAGCGTCTGCACAGCCTGGACAAACCCACCATCGCCGCCATCAACGGCACCGCCGTCGGCGCCGGGATGGACCTGAGCCTGTGCTGCGACCTGCGTATCGCCGCCGCCTCGGCGCGCTTCAAGGCCGGTTACACCAGCATGGCCTACAGCCCGGACGCCGGTGCCAGCTGGCACTTGCCACGGCTGATCGGTACCGAGCAGGCCAAGCGTTTGTTGTTCCTGGACGAGCTTTGGGGCGCCGAGCGCGCCCTGGCTGCCGGACTGGTGAGTGAGGTGTGCGCCGATGACCAGTTGCCGACCGTCACTGCCGAACTGGCCGCTCGCCTGGCCAAGGGGCCGACTTTCGCCTACGCCCAGACCAAGCGCCTGATCCGTGACGGAGCCCAGCGCACCTTGAGCGAGCAGCTGGAAGCCGAGCTTGCCGCAGGCCTGCTGTGCGGGCGCAGCCAGGACGGCGCCGAGGCGCTACGGGCTTCGGTCGAACGACGCGCGCCAGAATTCGTTGGTAAATAACCCCTTACACGACCTTCTTCAGGACGATTCCAGATGAATTTCCAACTGACCCAAGAACAAGAAATGTTGGTGGAAGCGGTACGCAGCTTCGTGACCAAAGAGCTGCTGCCCTATGAGGAAGAGGTGGACCGCGCCGATGCGGTGTCGCCGGAGCTGGCGGCGCAGATCCGCGGCAAAGCGATCGCGGCTGGGTTCTATGCCTTCAACATGCCCGAGGAAGTCGGCGGCGGTGGCCTGGATTATCTGTCCCAGGCGCTGATCGAGCGTGAGTTGTCCAAGGTTTCCTGGGCCTTGCACGTGTTCGTGGCGCGCCCCTCAAAGATCCTCATGGCCTGTAAGGACGAGCAGATCAACGACTACCTGCTGCCGTGCGTGCAAGGCGAGAAGATCGATTGCTTCGCCCTCACCGAGCCGGGCGCCGGCTCCGACGCCAATGCCATCAAGACCCGCGCTGTACGCGACGGTGACGACTTCGTCATCAATGGCAGCAAGCACTTCATCAGTCACGCCGGCCACGCCGACTTCGCCATCGTCTTCGCGGTCACCGACACCTACGAACACAACGGCCGCAAGCGCAATGCCGTGACGGCCTTCTTGGTCGACCGCGGTACGCCAGGCATGACCATCCGCCGTGGCCCCAAGTGCGTGAGCAACCGTGGCTACCACACCTACGAGCTGTTCTTCGACGACTGCCGCGTGCCGGCCAGCAAGGTGCTGGGCGAGGTGGACAAAGGCTGGGAGGTGGCCAACGCCTGGCTCACCGCAGGTCGGGTGATGGTGGCCGCCAACTGCGTGGGCCAGGCCCAGCGCGCCCTTGACCTTTCCCTGCAGTGGTCCGCCGACCGCAAGCAGTTCGGCCAGGCCATCGGCAGCTACCAGGGCGTGTCGTTCAAGCTCGCCGACATGGCCACCCAGATCCGCGCCGCGGAACTGCTGACCCTGCACACCGCCTGGAAGATGGACCAAGGCAGCATGACCGACGGCGAGGCCGGCATGGCCAAGCTGTTCGCCAGTGAAGTGCTGGGCAAGGTGGCTGACGAGGCGGTGCAGATCTTCGGTGGCATGGGCCTGATGGACGAGGGACCGGTCGAGCGCATCTGGCGTAACGCGCGGATCGAGCGGATCTGGGAGGGCACATCCGAAATCCAGCGACACATCATTTCCCGCGAACTGCTGCGTCCACTGCTGCGCTGATCGGCCTGGAGATTGCCCATGTCGCACTCGATTCGTGACAACCTCAAGCGCCTGCTGGCGCCTCGGCACCTGGCCTTCGTCGGCGGGCGCAGCATGGCGCGGGCGCTCAAGCGCTGCGCCGAAGGCGGCTTCGCCGGCCAGATGTGGCTGGTGAACCCACAGCATGAAAGCCTCGATGGCGTACCGTGCGTGCCCAGTGTGGCCGAGTTGCCCTGTGGGCCGGACGCGGTGTTCATCGCCACCAACCGTGACCTGACCTTGCAATGCGTCAAGGACCTGGCCGCGATCGGCGCCGGTGGCGCCATCTGCTACGCCTCAGGCTTTGCCGAGAGCGGCGAGCAAGGGCGCGTGCTGCAACAGCGCCTGCTCGAGGCGGCCGGCTCCATGGCCTTGCTCGGCCCTAACTGCTATGGCCTGCTCGATTACCTGCATGGCGCAGCCCTGTGGCCGGTTGCCCATGGAGGCAAACAGGTAGAGAAGGGCGTGGCGATCCTCACCCAGAGCGGCAACTTCGCCTACAACCTGTCCATGAGCGACCGCTCGCTGCCGGTGGCCTACATGGCCTCGGTGGGCAACCAGGCGCAGTTGGGCGTGGCCGAGCTGATGGACGTGCTGCTCGATGACCCTCGCGTTACCGCCATCGGCCTGCACCTGGAAGGCCTGAAGAACGTGCCGGGCTTTGCCCGTGCCGCACACAAGGCGTTGGAGCGGGGCATCCCGATCATCGCTTTGAAGACCGGCGTGTCGCAGATCGGCGCCGAGCTCGCCCTGAGCCACACCAGCTCGCTGTCGGGCTCCGATGCCCTGTACGACAGCCTGTTCCAGCGCCTGGGCGTGATCCGCGTGAGCGGCCCGGTCAGTTTTGCCGAAACCCTCAAGGCGGCCGCCTGCGGCCACTTGCCCCAGGATGGCCGATTGATCGCCCTGGCGTGCTCTGGAGGCGATGCGGGCCTGATCGCCGACTACGCCGAGCGCAACCACCTGGCCTTGCCCAAGCTTGAGCAAATGCAGGTGGATGAGTTGGCCCAGGTGCTGCCGGCCTACGCCAACCTGGTCAACCCACTGGACTTCACCACGGCGATCTGGGGCGATGGCGCGGCGCTCGAGCGCATGCTCGACAGCGCCCTGCAAACCGATGCCGATGCGGCCATGCTGGTGCTGGATTACCCGGCGGAGTTCACCGGCGAGCGCAAGGAGTGCGACCTGCTGCTGGGGCTGTACTGCGATGCCTTGCAGCGCCACGGCAAGATCGGCTTCGTCACTTCGGCCTTCCCTGAGCTGCTGCCGGCCAGCGCACGTGAACGCCTGCATGCGCGAGGCATCGCCGCATTGCAGGGCGTGGAAGATGGCTTGGCGGCCTGGGGGCGGATCGTTGCCTACCAGCGCAACCGCCAGCGCTTGCTGGAGCTGGGCGAGTCGGCCTTGGTGCCACTGTGCCCGCAGGCCCTGGGTGGCCAGGCGCAACTGCTCGATGAATGGCAATCCAAGCAGGCGCTGCGTGCCTTTGGCCTGCCGGTACCTGGCGGTGTGCTGAGCACGCCCGAGCAGGCGCTCAAGGATGCCGCACGCGTCGGCTACCCGCTGGTGCTCAAGGCGGTCAGCGCACAATTGCCGCACAAGACCGAAGCCGGCGCGGTGGCCCTCAACCTGCGCGATGCCGACGCCCTGCAAGCGGCGCTCGAGCAGATGCACGGGCGCATCGCGGCCTACGCCCCTGGCGTGCCGTTCGACCAGGTGTTGCTCGAGCCCATGGCCCAGGCGCCGTTGGCCGAGCTGATCGTCGGCATCAAGCGCGAGAACGATTTTGCCCTGGCCTTGGTGATCGGTGCCGGTGGGGTGCTGGTGGAATTGCTCAAGGACAGCGTCAACCTGCTGCTGCCGACCACCGACGGCGCCATCCGCAACGCCGTGCTGGGCCTGCGCAGCGCCGGCCTGTTGCAAGGTTTCCGTGGCCGCCCGGCCGCCGATCTCGACGCCTTGGTGGCGGCGATCCGCGCGGTGGCCGACTACGCCTGCGAAAACGCCGGCCAGTTGCTGGAGCTCGACGTAAACCCATTGATGGTCGGTGCCCAAGGCACCACCGCGGTCGACGCGCTGATCCGCCTCGGCCAGGCGCAAGGAGAACAACATGCATGAACGTCCTATGACCGGCGGCCAAGCCCTGGTACGGCTGTTGAGCAACTATGGGGTCGACACGGTGTTCGGTATCCCCGGGGTGCACACCCTGGAGCTGTACCGGGGGCTGCCGGGCAGCGGCATCCGCCATGTGCTGACCCGCCATGAACAAGGCGCGGGCTTCATGGCCGACGGCTATGCGCGGGTCAGTGGCAAGCCGGGAGTGTGCTTCGTCATCACCGGCCCTGGTGTGACCAACGCCGCCACCGCCATCGGCCAGGCCTACGCCGATTCCATCCCGATGTTGGTGATTTCCAGCGTCAACCACACCGCAAGCCTGGGCAAAGGCTGGGGCTGTCTGCACGAGACCCAGGACCAGCGCGCCATGACCGCGCCGATCACCGCATTCTCCGCCGTGGCGCTGAGCACCGAGGACCTGCCGGAGCTGATCGCCCGTGCCTGGGCGGTGTTCGACAGCGAGCGTCCGCGTCCGGTGCACATCTCGGTGCCGCTGGATGTGCTGGCCGCGCCGGTCACCCGCGACTGGAGCAATGACGTGGTGCGCCGCCCGGGGCGCGGCCTGCCGGATCGCGACAGTCTGCAGCAGGCTGCCGTCAAGCTGGCCAACGCCAAGCGGCCGATGATCATCGCGGGCGGTGGCGCTTTGCACGCGGCGGCTGAGCTCGCGCAACTGAGTACGCGCCTGGCCGCACCGGTGTTCACCAGTGTCGCCGGCAAGGGCCTGCTGGCCCCGCAGGCGCCGCTCAATGCCGGTGCCAGCCTGTGCGTCGAGCCGGGCTGGCAAATGATCGGCGAGGCCGATGTGGTACTGGCGGTAGGCACCGAGATGGCCGATACCGATTTCTGGCGTGAACGTCTGCCATTGGCCGGCGAACTGCTGCGGGTGGACATCGACCCACGCAAGTTCAACGACTTCTACCCCTGCGCGATTGCCCTGCACGGCGATGCCCGGCAGACCCTGGCCAGCCTGCTGGTGCATCTGCCGCAGGCCACCCGCGATGCCGGTGCCGCCATCGCGGCCGTCAACAACCTGCGCCAGGCGATCCGGGCAGGGCATGCGCCGCTGCAGGCGATTCACCAGGCGATTCTCGACCGCATCGCCGCCGCACTGCCGGAAAACGCCTTCATCAGCACCGACATGACCCAACTCGCCTACACCGGGAACTACGCCTTCACCAGCCGGGCACCGCGCAGCTGGCTGCACCCGACCGGCTACGGCACCCTGGGCTACGGCCTGCCGGCCGGCATCGGCGGTATGTTCGCCACCGAAGACCGCCCGGGCCTGGTGCTGGTGGGTGATGGCGGCTTCCTCTATACCGCCCAGGAACTGGCCACCGCCGTCGAAGAGCTCGACCGCCCGCTGGTGGTGCTGCTGTGGAACAACGACGCCTTGGGGCAGATTCGTGACGACATGCAGGGCCTGGACATCGAACCGATTGGCGTATTGCCACGCAACCCGGACTTCATCGGCCTGGCCCGCGCCTTTGGGTGCGCCGTGCGCCAGCCGCGCAGTCTGGACGAGTTGCAATCGGATCTGGTCGACGGATTTGCCACGCCAGGCGTGACCTTCATCGAACTCAAGCACGCCTGTGCCCGTTGACCGCACCTTCAGGACAACAAATAGAGAACAAGCATGATGCCATTCCGTCGTACCCTTCTTGCCGCCTCCCTGGCCCTGCTGGCCGCCCAGGCCCCGCTGTACGCCGCACCGCCGTTGTCGATGGACAACGGCATCAACGCCCTGACCATCCAGAACAGTAACGCCTGGGTCGAGATCAGCAAGAGCGCCATCGAACACAACATCCGGACCCTGCAGGCAGAACTGAACGGTAAATCCAAGCTGTGCGCGGTGCTCAAGGCTGACGCCTATGGCCACGGTATCGGCTTGGTAATGCCTTCGATCATCGCCTTGGATGTGCCGTGCGTGGCGGTGGCGAGCAACGAGGAAGCCCGTGTGGTCCGTGCCAGCGGCTTCAAAGGGCAACTGGTGCGGGTGCGCCTGGCCAGCGTGAGCGAGGTGGAAGACGCCTTGCAGTACAACATGGACGAGTTGGTCGGCAGCGCCGAGTTCGCCCGCCAGGTGGCGGCGATCGCCCAGCGCCACGGCAAGACCCTGCGTATCCACCTGGCCCTGAACTCCAGCGGGATGAGCCGCAACGGCGTGGAAATGGCCAGTTGGTCGGGCCGTGGTGAAGCACTGGAGATCGCCGAGCAGCCGAACCTGGAATTGGTCGCGCTGATGACCCACTTCGCCGTCGAAGACAAGGACGACGTGCGCAAGGGCCTGGCCGCCTTCAAGGAGCAGAGCGACTGGCTGATCAAGCATGCCAAGCTCGACCGCCGCAAGCTGACCCTGCACGCGGCCAACTCCTTCGCCACCCTGGAGGTGCCCGAAGCGCGCCTGGACATGGTACGCACCGGCGGCGCGCTGTTCGGCGACACCGTGCCCAGCCACACCGAGTACCGCCGCGCCATGCAGTTCAAGTCCCGCGTGGCGGCTGTGCACAGTTACCCGGCCGGCAACACCGTCGGCTATGACCGCACCTTCACCCTGAGCCGCGATTCGCGCCTGGCCAACATCACCGTCGGCTACTCCGATGGCTATCGCCGGGTGTTCACCAACAAAGGCCATGTGCTGATCAACGGTCACCGTGTGCCGGTGGTAGGCAAGGTGTCGATGAACACCCTGATGGTGGATGTCACCGATTTCCCTGACGTCAAGAACGGCAACGAGGTGGTGCTGTTCGGCAAGCAGGCGGGCGGTGAAATCACCCAGAGCGAAATGGAAGAAATCAATGACGCGCTGCTGGCCGACCTCTACACGGTCTGGGGCAGTGCCAACCCGAAGATCCTCGTCGACTGACGCCTTCATAGGAGACGCTCATGCGCTTTGCCAAGCTGACCCAACGCATCGCCGGCGACGGCGCCGCCGCCTGGGACATCCACTACCGCGCCCTGGCGATGCAGGCCGAGGGCAAGGACGTCCTGTTGCTGTCGGTGGGAGATCCGGATTTCGACACGCCGGCGCCCATCGTCGAGGCGGCCATCGATAGCCTGCGCGATGGCCACACCCATTATTCGGATGTACGCGGCAAGCTGGCCCTGCGCCAGGCCATTGCCCGTCGCCACCAGCAACGCAGCGGCCAGGCGGTGAGCGCCGACCAGGTCACGGTGCTGGCCGGTGCGCAGTGCGCGTTGTTCTGCGTGGCCCAGTGCGTGCTCGATCCAGGCGACGAGGTGATCGTCGCCGAACCCATGTACGTGACCTACGAGGCCGTGTTCGGCGCCTGTGGCGCGACGGTGGTGCCGGTGCCGGTCAAGCCTGAGAACGGGTTCCGCGTGTGCCCCGAGGATGTGGCGGCACGTATCACCCCGCGTACCCGTGCCTTGGCACTGAACAGCCCGCACAACCCTTCGGGCGCGAGCCTGCCGCGCGCCACCTGGGAGGCGCTGGCCGAGCTGTGCATCGCCCATGACCTGTGGCTGATCTCCGATGAGGTGTACAGCGAGCTTTTGTATGACGGCGAGCATGTCAGCCCCGGCAGCCTGCCGGGCATGGCCGAACGCACGGCGACCCTCAACAGCCTGTCCAAGTCGCACGCGATGACCGGCTGGCGGGTGGGCTGGGTGGTGGGTTCGACCGCGCTGGCGGGCCATCTGGAAAATCTGGCCCTGTGCATGCTCTACGGCTCCCCCGACTTCATCCAGGACGCTGCGGTGGCGGCACTGGAGCAACAGCTGCCGGAGCTTGAGGCAATGCGCCTGGCGTACCGCCAGCGCCGTGACCTGGTCTGCGAGCGTCTGGCTGGTTGCCCGGGCATCAAGGCGCTCAAGCCTGATGGGGGCATGTTCGTGATGGTCGATATCCGCGAAACCGGCCTCAGTGCCCAGGCCTTCGCCGACCGCCTGCTGGATAGTCAGGGTGTATCGGTACTGGCGGGCGAGGCCTTCGGCCCGAGCGCTGCCGGGCATATCCGCCTTGGCCTGGTGGTCGGTGCACAGGCGCTGGAAGAGGCGTGCCGACGCATCGCCCGGTGCGCCGCCGAACTGATGAAGGAGCAGACCCATGCGTGAGTACGCGCGGCTGTACATCGACGGCGCCTGGCAGGTGCCGAGCGGGCAGGGGATGGCCGAGGTCATCGACCCGGCCAGCGAAGTTGCCATCGGCCGTGTGCCGCTGGGTGACGAGCAGGATGTGGAGCGGGCGGTGAATGCGGCGCGAAGGGCGTTCGCTGAGTGGTCGCATACGCCATCGAGCCGGCGTGCAGGCTATATCCGTGCCTTGGCCGAGCAATTGCGTGCGCGGGCCGGAGAAATGGCCGATGTGATCACCAGCGAACTGGGCATGCCGGTGCAGTGGTGCCAGATGGTGCAGGTCGACGGGCCTGTCGAAGGGCTGGAGCAGTATGTCGAACTGGCTGGCTTGATGGATGAGGTGCGTGAAGTCGGTAACTCGCTGGTGTACCGCGAGGCGGTGGGCGTGTGTGCCTTCATCAACCCGTGGAACTACCCGCTGCACCAGATGATCGGCAAGCTGGCACCGGCCTTGGCTGCCGGTTGCACGGTGGTGGTCAAGCCGAGCCAGGAGACGCCGCTGCACGCCTTCTTGCTGGCTGAGATGATCGACGCCATTGGGCTGCCGGCCGGGGTGTTCAACCTGGTCAGCGGGCCGGGGTCGAAGGTGGGCGAGGCGCTGGCGCGGCATCCGCAGGTGGACATGGTGTCATTCACCGGCTCTACCGGCGCTGGGGTGCGGGTGTCCCAGGCGGCGGCGCCGACGGTCAAGCGGGTATGCCTCGAACTGGGCGGCAAGTCGCCGCTGCTGATCACCGCCGACGCCGACCTGGAAGCGGCGGTGCGCCATGGCGTGCAGGACGTGATGATCAACTCCGGGCAGACGTGCACGGCGTTGACCCGCATGCTGCTGCCGGTCGAGCGCTACGCCGAGGCCTTGGAGATCGCCTTGGCCGAGACGCGTGCGCTGGTCATGGGCGATCCGCGTGATCCGCAGAGTTTTCTGGGGCCGATGTGTTCGGCAGGGCAGCGGCGCACGGTGCTCGACTACATCCGCCTGGGGCAGGAAGAGGGCGCGCGGTTGCTGTGCGGTGGTGATTCGGCGCCTGGGCTGGAGCGTGGATTCTACGTTGCGCCGACGCTGTTCGCCGATGTCGACAACCGCATGCGCATCGCCCAGGAAGAGATCTTCGGGCCGGTACTGTGCCTGATCCCGTATGCCGATGAGCAGCAGGCCATTTCGATGGCCAACGACTCGCCGTTCGGCTTGTCCAGCGCCGTATGGGCGGGCGATCGCGAGCGTGGGCTGGCCTTGGCCCGACAGATGCGTGCCGGGCAGTGCTTCGTCAACGGTGGCGGGTTCAACTACCGGGCACCGTTTGGCGGCTACAAACAGTCCGGAAACGGGCGCGAGTGGGGCGAGGAGGGGTTGGGTGAGTTCATCGAAGTGAAGGCGGTTCAGCTCTGAGACCGGAGGGCTGCTGTGCAGCCCATTCGCGGGTAAACCCGCTCCCACAGCAACCTCGCTGCTTTAGGGCAACGGTGAACCTTTGGGAGCGGGTTTACCCGCGAAGAGGACGCGAAGGGGAAGGATCACCCCACCGCCACATCCTCCACGGGCCTGTCGAACGCCACGAACAATTGATCGGCCGTGATCGCCCCCAGATCCAGGCGCATGTTCGCCTCGAGCATGGCGAACAGACGGGTGAACACCTCGTACACCTTGCAGTGATCCTCCATCCCGGAAAACGGGTTGTCGATCTTCTCGGCGATCAATGAGCTTTCCTGCACCGCGTCGTACACCTCGCGCAGGGTGATTTCGCTGGCCGGGCGGGCCAGGGTCAGGCCGCCATGAGCGCCACGCCAGGACTTGAGAATGTCGGCCTTGACCAGTTGCGAGGCCAGGCTGCGCACGCGTGCCGGATGGACCTTGACCCACTTGGCGATGGTCTCCGTACGCAGTTTCTGCGGTGCGTTGGCGGCCACGAACGAGAGGATGTACGAGGCGGTGATCAGGCGAGTCGACTGGCTCATCGGCAAAGGTCCCTGGGTAAAAACCGAAGTCTACACCCCTGTGAAAATCTCACTTGGCAGGGGCGTGGCATTGAGTCTAATGTATTTGTCACGATGACAATTACAAATATTTGGTCGTCGGACGAACAAGACCTTTCCTGGCGGTTCAACAGAGGCGATGCCATGAGCGATAACAAGAACAAGATCACTCAAGCGATGCCCGATAGCGGCCTGCCGCGTCGGGATTTCCTCAAGTACAGCGCGGCGGCGGCCACCTTCGCCGGCGCCTTCTCGCTGGGCCTGCCGATGTCGGGCTGGGCCGAGGAGGGCACCCCTAAGGCCGGCGGCGTCCTGCGCATGGGCCTGGCGGGTGGCAGCACCACTGATTCCGGCGACCCAGGCTCGTGGAGCGATACGTTTACGTTTGTCGGGTTCTCGGCCGTATACAACACCCTGAGCGAAATCAGCGTCGACGGCACGGCGATTCCAGAGTTGGCCGAGCGCTGGGAGTCCAGCCCCGACGCCAAGGTCTGGACCTTCACCCTGCGCCAGGGCGTCACCTTCCACGATGGCAAGACCCTGGACGCCAACGATGTGGTCGCCTCGATCCAGCACCACCTGGGCGAAAAATCCACCTCGGCGGCCAAGACCGTGCTCGGCGATGTCGCCCAGGTCCGCGCCCAGGGCAACGACACCGTGGTGTTCGAGCTGCATTCGGGCAATGCCGACTTCGCCTATGTAGTCGCCGATTACCATCTGGTGATCATGCCGGCCAAGGACGGTGTGGCTGACTGGCGCTCCGGCAACGGCACCGGCGGCTACCGCCTCAAGCGCTTCGAGCCAGGCGTGCGCATGGACCTGGAGCGCAACCCGAACTACTGGAAGCCCGGTCGTGCGCATTTTGCCAGCGCCGAACTGCTGGCCATCGCCGATGGCGCTGCGCGGGTCAATGCCCTGGTCACCGGCCAGGTGGACGTGATCAACAAGGTCGATCTCAAGACCGTGGCGCTGCTCAAGCGCAACCCGCAGTTGGTGATCGAAGAGACCAAGGGCGCCCAGCACTACACCTTCCCCATGCTCTGCGACAGCACCCAGTTCAAGAACAACGACGTGCGTTTGGCGCTCAAGTACGCCATCGACCGCCAGGCCTTGTTGACTTCAGTGCTGCATGGCTACGGCCAGATCGGCAACGACCATCCGATCCAGCCGGGCAGCCGCTTCATCAACCCGGCGCTCGAACAGCGCGCCTACGACCCGGACAAAGCCCGTTTCCATCTGCGCCAGGCTGGGCTGGACGCGCTCAAGGTGCGTTTGCAGGCTTCGGACGCCGCCTATACCGGCGCGGTGGACGCTTCGGTGCTGTTCAAGGAGCAGGCGCGCAAGGCGGGTATCGACATCGATGTGGTGCGCGAACCGGCCGATGGCTTCTTCACCAACGTATGGATGAAGCAGCCGTTCACCACTTCGTTCTGGTACAGCAGCCTGACCGCCGACCGCATGTTCAGCATCGGCTATGCAAAAGGCGCAGCCTGGAACGAGACGCACTGGGACAACGCCCGCTTCAACCAGCTGCTCAATGCCGCCCGTGGCGAGATGAACGCGCCGCTGCGGCAGGAGATGTACAACGAAATGCAGGCCCTGTGCCGCGACGACGGCGGCGCCATCGTGCCGCTGTTCGCAAGCTCGGTGGCGGCGCGTTCGCGTCGGGTCACCCACGGCGGGGTCACCGCGCCCTATGGCGAACTCGATGGCCTGCGGCTGATCGAGCGCTGGTGGCAGGCCTGATCCCTTTCGTCACTGCACGAGGAGCCCATGGTGAATAGTCTTGGTTCATTACTCGCGCGACGCCTGGCCTTGGGCCTGCTGTCGCTGCTGGCCGTCTCGGTGATCATCTTCCTGGCCGTGGGCATGCTGCCTGGCGATGTCGCCCAGGCCATGCTCGGCCAGGCGGCCACCCCTGAAACCGTCGCGGCGCTGCGGGCACAACTGGGGCTGGACATGCCGGCCTGGAGCCGCTTCGGCCACTGGGCCTGGCAGCTGTTGCACGGTGATCTGGGTGTGTCGCTGGCCAACCAGCGGCCGATCGCAGAGCTGATCGGCGCGCGACTGGGCAACACCTTCAGCCTGGCGCTGCTGGCGGCGCTGGTCTCGGTGCCGTTGGCCTTGCTATTGGGCATGCTGGCGGCGCTGTACCGCAACAGTTGGTTCGACCGGTTGCTCAACACCAGTGCGCTGACGGCGGTGTCGTTTCCGGAGTTCTTCGTCGCCTACATCCTGATCCTGGTGTTCGCGGTGAAGCTGGCCTGGCTGCCGAGCATTTCCAACCTGTCGCCTGATGCCTCCCTGGGCGAAGTGCTGGAGCGCTCGTTGCTGCCGGTGCTGACCCTGGCCCTGGTGGTGGTCGCGCAGATGATGCGCATGACCCGTGCGTCGCTGATCAACCTGCTGGCCAGCCCCTACATCGAGATGGCCCGGCTCAAGGGCATCTCGCCGGCGCGAATCATCTTCCGCCATGCCTTGCCCAACGCCTTGGCGCCAATCATCAACGTGGTGGCGTTGAACCTGGCGTATCTGGTGGTGGGGGTGGTGGTGGTCGAGGTGGTGTTCGTCTACCCAGGCCTGGGCCAACTGCTGGTGGATTCTGTCGCCAAGCGCGACATCCCGGTGGTGCAGGCCTGCAGCCTGATCTTCGCCGCCACTTACATTCTGCTCAACACCAGTGCCGATGTGCTGTCGATCGCCAGCAATCCGCGCCTGATGCATCCGAAGGGGTAGCCGATGAGCCTGTTCAAGCAATTGCAGCGTGCGCCGCTGAGCGCCAAGTTCGGTTTGCTGGTGATCGTCCTGTATGTGCTGGTGGCGTTGTTTGCTCCGGTACTGGCGCCATTCGGCGAGACCGAGGTGGTGGGCGAGGGCTTCGCGCCCTGGGGCGGGCAGTTCCTGCTGGGCACCGACAACCTGGGTCGCGACATGTTCAGCCGTCTGGTCTATGGCGCGCGCAATACCTTGGGGATCGCTTTTCTGACCACTGCCCTGGCCTTTGCCGTGGGCGGCTTTTGCGGCCTGGTCGCGGCGATCAAGGGCGGCTGGATCGACCAGGGCCTGTCGCGCCTGGTAGATGTGTTGATGGCCATCCCGCAGTTGATCTTCGCCTTGCTGATCCTGAGCGTGGTCGGCACCACGGCCACTTCGCTGGTGCTGGTGATCGCGCTGCTCGATGCCACCCGGGTGTTCCGCCTGGCACGGGCGGTGGCAATGACAGTGGTGGTACAGGACTTCGTCGAGGCCGCGCGCCTGCGCGGGGAGGGACTGTGGTGGCTGGTCAGCCGCGAGGTGCTGCCCAATGCCGCAGCGCCGTTGATCGCCGAGTTCGGCCTGCGCTTCTGTTTTGTCTTTCTGTTCATCAGTGCCTTGTCGTTCCTGGGCCTGGGTATCCAGCCACCGACCGCCGACTGGGGCAGCATGGTGCGCGACAACGCCGTGTTGATCACCTTCGGGGACGTCAGCCCGCTGCTGCCGGCGCTGGCCGTGGCGCTGATCACCGTCAGCGTGAACTTCGTCGTGGACTGGGTGCTGCACACGGCCAGTGGCCTCAAGGAGTGCTGAACATGAGCCAATCATTGCTGGAAATCCGTAATCTGCGCATCGACGGCCACCACGACGATGCCTGGCACCCGCTGATCAAGGGCATCGACCTGACCCTGGCGCGAGGCGAGGTGCTGGGGCTGATCGGCGAATCGGGGGCGGGCAAATCGACCTTGGGCCTGGCGGCCATGGGCTACGTCCGCGACGGCTGTCGCATCAGCGGCGGCTCGGTGCGTTTCGATGGCCAAGAGCTGGTGGGCGCAGCGCCCGAGACCTTGCGCCGTCTGCGCGGCTTGCGCATCGCCTACGTGGCACAGAGCGCGGCAGCATCGTTCAACCCGGCCCATCGTTTGATCGACCAACACATCGAGACGGCGGTGAAGAACGGCGGCATCGACCGGGCCAAGGCCGAGGCCGAAGCGGTGGAGCTGTACCGGGTGCTGCGCCTGCCGGACCCCGAGCACATCGGTCAACGCTACCCGCACCAGGTCTCCGGTGGTCAACTGCAGCGGGTGATGACCGCCATGGCCATGGCCTGTCATCCGGACCTGATCGTCTTCGACGAGCCCACCACGGCCCTGGACGTCACCACCCAGATCGAAGTGCTGACGGCCATTCGCGATGCCGTGCGCACCTATGGCAGCGCCGCGCTGTACATCAGTCATGACCTGGCGCTGGTAGCCCAGATCGCCGATCGCATCATGGTGTTGCGTCACGGCAGCCTGGTGGAAGAGGCCCAGACCCGCGCCATGCTGCAAACCCCCACCCAGGACTACACCCGCTCGCTATGGGCGGTGCGCAGTTTCCACACCCAGCCCAAAGCGCGCCCACCCCAGGCCCAGCCCTTGCTTGAGGTGCGCAAGGCCAATGCCAGCTACGGCGCCCAGCCGGTGCTGCATGAGGTGTCGCTCACGCTGCATCGGGGCCAGACCCTGGCGGTGATCGGCGAGTCGGGCAGCGGCAAGAGCACCACCGCGCGGCTGATCACCGGCCTGTTGCCGGCCAGTAGTGGGCAAGTGCTGTACGACGGCCAGGCGCTGCCAGCGGACTATCGCCAGCGCAGCAAGGAGCAGTTGCGGCGGATCCAGATGATCTACCAGATCCCCGACACCGCCTTGAACCCCCGCCAGCGCATCGTCGACATCATCGGCCGTCCGCTGACCTTCTACCTGGGCCTCACGGGCAAGGCCTTGCGCCAGCGCGTGGCTGAGCTATTGGAGATGATCGAACTGGACCCGGCCAAGTACATGGACCGCCAGCCCCGCGAGCTATCCGGCGGGCAGAAGCAGCGCATCTGCATCGCCCGGGCCCTGGCGGCCGAGCCTGAGCTGATCATCTGCGACGAAGTCACCTCGGCCCTCGATCAACTGGTGGCCGAGGGCGTGCTCAAGCTGCTTGATCGCATCCAGCGGCAACTGGGCGTTTCCTACTTGTTCATCACCCACGACGTGGCCACGGTACGCGCCATTGCCGACGAAGTGATGGTGATGCAACGCGGCCGAGTGGTCGATCACGGCAGCCGCGAGGCCATCTTCTCGCCGCCGTATCGCGACTACACCGGGCTGCTGTTCTCCTCCGAACCGGAAATGGACCCTGACTGGCTCGACCGCCTGCTGGCCCGCCGCGCCGGAGACTCCAACCTGCAACCTGTGCAAGGACAACCTTCATGAATGTACTGATCGTCCACGCTCATCCCGAGCCGCAATCCTTCACCGCCGCCCTGCGTGACCAGGCGGTGGAAACCTTCAAGGCCCAGGGGCACCAGGTGCAGGTCAGCGACCTGTACGCGATGGGCTGGAACCCGGTGGCCAGCGCCGAGGACTTCGGCAAACGCGAAAACCCCGACTACCTGGTCTATGCCTTGGAGCAGCGCCTGGGCGTCAAGAGCGGTTCGATCGCCCCGGACATCCAGGCCGAGCTGGACAAGTTGCTGTGGGCGGACCTGCTGGTGCTCAACTTCCCGATCTTCTGGTTCTCGGCGCCGGCCATGCTCAAGGGCTGGATCGACCGGGTGCTGGTGTCCGGTGTGTGCTATGGCGGCAAGCGTTTCTACGACCAAGGCGGGCTGGTGGGCAAGAAAGCGCTGGTCACCGTGACCCTTGGCGGGCGCGAGCACATGTTCGGCGAAGGGGCGATTCATGGTCCGCTGGAAGACATGCTCCGGCCGATCCTGCGCGGCACCTTGGCGTACGTGGGGCTGGAGGTGCTGCCGCCGTTCGTGGCCTGGCACGTGCCTTACATCAGCGATGAAGCACGCAAGGGCTTTTTGCGCGACTACCAGCAGCGCCTGGAGCACCTGTCGGACGACCTGCCGCTTGAGTTCCCCAAGCTTTCGCAATTCGACGAGGCGCTGTACCCGCTGGCCAAATGATTGCGACCGATTGTCGCTGAGCGGACGCCGGGGAGGGCGGCGCAGGCCGTCTGCCCCGGTTTGTTGCCCGGCGCGCAACAGATATTCTTTGCGTCAAGACTTTTCAGTGGCGGCCCTACGACTTAAGGTGGCAGCAAGCAAAACTGTCTGGAGCTCCAATGTCGAACTTCCCCACTGTCCGCCCTCGTCGCCTGCGGCAGAACGAATCCCTGCGTACGCTGTTCCAGGAGACCGAATTTCGCCTTGACGATTTGATCCTGCCGATCTTCGTCGAAGAGGGTATCGATGATTTCGTCCCGATCACCAGCATGCCGGGGGTCAACCGCATTCCTGAGAAGATGCTCGCCCGTGAAATCGAGCGTTATGCCCGTGCCGGTATCAAGTCGGTGATGACCTTCGGCGTTTCGCATCACCTGGATGCCACGGGCAGCGACACCTGGAACGAAAACGGCCTGGTGGCGCGCATGGCGCGCATCTGCAAGGACACGGTGCCGGAAATGGTGGTGATGTCCGACACCTGCTTCTGTGAATACACCAGCCACGGCCATTGCGGCGTGCTGCACGATCACGGCGTGGACAACGATGCCACCCTGGCCAACCTGGGCAAGCAGGCGGTGGTGGCCGCGGCGGCCGGTGCCGACTTCATCGCCCCGTCGGCGGCGATGGACGGCCAGGTCCAGGCGATCCGCAGCGCCCTGGACGGCGCAGGCTTCCATGACACCGCGATCATGGCCTACTCGACCAAGTTCGCTTCCTCGCTCTACGGCCCGTTCCGCGAGGCCGGCGGCACCGCACTCAAGGGTGACCGCAAGAGCTACCAGATGAACCCGATGAACCGCCGCGAGGCCGTACGCGAGTCGTTGCTCGACGAGCAGGAAGGGGCGGATGTGCTGATGGTCAAGCCGGCCGGTGCCTACCTGGATGTCATTGCCGACATCCGCGCCGCCTCGCGCTTGCCGTTGGCGGCGTATCAGGTCAGCGGCGAGTACGCGATGATCAAGTTCGGTGCTTTGGCCGGTGCCATCGACGAAGCCCGCGTGGTGCGTGAGAGCATCGGCTCGATCAAGCGTGCTGGTGCGGACCTGATCCTGACCTACTTCGCGATGGACCTGGCGCGCGACGGTATCTGAGCCCTCGGGGCCGCGCTGCGGCCCTTTCACAGGTTCGCGGCTCAAGCCGCTCTGCAGGAACGGCGTTGCCCTGCGGATTCGCATCAGGTCCCGTTCTTGATCTTGCTCCAGGTCCGTGTGCGCATCCGCTCGTATTTGAGCGGCAACGTCTCCAGGGTGAACAACGTGCCCATCACCTCAGCCGGTGGATAGACCGCCGGGTCTTTCAACAGCCGTGGATCGACCAGGGACAGTGCGTCCTTGTTGCCGTTGGGGTAGCCCACATAGTCGGATGACTTGGCCACCACCTCCGGACGCATCATGTAGTTGATGAAGGCGTGCCCCTGTTCGGGGTGCGGGGCGTCCTTGAGCACCACCATGTTGTTGATCCACATGGGCGCGCCCTCGCGGGGGATGCTGTAGGTCACCTGCACGCCATTGTTGGCCCGCTCGGCCGCCTGCTTGGCGCTGTACACCGAGCCGCCCCAGCCTACCACCACGCAGATGTCGCCATTGGCCAGGTCCGTGGTGAACTTCGACGAATCGAAATAGCGCACATAGGGACGGATGCCCTGCAGCAGTTCCTCGGCCTTGCGGTAGTCGTCCGGGTTGCGGCTGTTGGCGGGCAGGCCAAGGTAGTGCAGGGCGATCGGCAGGATCTCCACCGGCGCATCGAGCATGGCCACGCCACAGGCGCTTAGCTTTTCGATGTTCTCCTTGCGCAGCACCAGGTCCCAGGAATCCACCGGCGCGTCCTTGCCCAGCAGTCGGGTCACCTTAGCCTTGTCGTAGCCGATACCGGTGGTGCCCCACATGTAAGGCACCGCGTAGCGATTGCCCGGGTCGTTGGTGGCGAGCTTGCGCATCAGCTGCTCGTCCAGGTGCGAGCGGTTGCCCAACTGGGCGAGGTCCAGCGGCGCGAGCACACCGGCCTTGATGAAGTTGGGCAGCAGGTCGTCGGGCACCATCACCACGTCATACCCGCTATGGCCGGCCATCAGCTTACTTTCCATGACTTCGGCGTTGTCGAAGGCATCCAGCACCAAGGTCGTGCCGGTGGCCTGCTCGAAGGCCTTGGGCGTTTCCGGTGCCAGGAAGTCGGACCAGTTGTAGAAATGCACGGTGGGTGCACCGGCGGCGACGGCATCGAGGCTGAGGAGCCCGGCCAGGCCGAGCGTGGCCAGGCGACGGCCGAGGGCTGGGGGACGTACGAGCTGCATTTGTAATCCTTGTTATCGCGCTGCAAAAGGGGTAGGGCGAATGTAGGCGCGTACCGAATGCTTTCCTATCCCGTCGAAGGGTTAACCCCTGGGGTAGGGGAGACTGGCATTGTCCTCAGGCGAAGTCAGCACATTAGGATTCGTCTCATGGGGCGCCGGATGGCCTGGCCTTAACCTTGAGGCTTTGATCGACGCTTGCTCGAGCCGTGGACTGGCAAGAAGAGGAGCCAGACCCATGGGAGATGGCAGGCAGTATGCGTCGGAACTAAGGATCGTCTGATGTCCATTGGCCAGCTCGAATCTTAGATTCGGCGGATGAGATTAAAAAGCTACCTGTTGCAGATCAGCCCTTTGCTTTCCAGTCCCGAAGCCGTCCGCCGACTGCTTCGGGTGTTCGCGATGGTGCTGTCGGTCGGCATCCTCAGCGGTGCCTACAACTTCCTGCTGTTCACCTTCAATAACGACATTTCCCAACGCCGCGGCTACATGAGCAGTGCCATCGCCGAGGCGCACACCTTCTTCACCACCCGCGAAGCATTGCTCGAAAGCCTGAGCCTGTCGGCCGTGCGCAAGGGCTGGCAGGCCGAGCCGCTGGTCTACCTGCCGTCCTTCGAGGAGGTTCACCTGCAACTAGGCGATGCGGCCGGCAAGCAGTGGAGCATCTGGTTGACCCGACGCATGTGCGACTACCTCAGGGCACAGCAGGTCAGTCTTTTGTATGTGGGTAATGGGGCGCATGACCACGGCGTGCGCCTGTCCAGCCCGTCCGGCGCAGAGCCGGCGTTGCCTCGCCGCATCCTCGAGCAATTGCAGGCGTTGCGCGACGACGATGGCTCACCGCTACAAGAACTGTGGCTGACCGATCAGGATCAACAGGCCACGCACCTGTATATCTTCAAGCGCCTGGACGAAGAGGATGCCGATTCCGGCTGGCTGGGCCTGGAGATGGACAGCCGGGCCGTGTCGGCAGCGCTGAGCGACCAGAGCGCCGGCGAATTCATGATGCTCAACGCCGATGAAATGCTGGTGTTCAGCAACATGCCGGGCGCGCGCTTGAGCCGATCGCTGCTGGAGCGCCGGGGCGACAATTTTTTCGGTTTCGTCGGCGACGGCCTGTTTCCGGATCATCTGGTCATCCGCAAGAACCTGATGTCCTCGGACTGGCAGCTGGTCTATTCGATCGATCTTGTCGACGTATTGCAGGGGCTGTGGAAGCAGTTGCTCGGCACTTTGCTGTTCTGTCTGCTCAATATTTTATTGATCGTGCTGTTGCTGCGCCGCTTCGAGCAGCGCCTGATCACCCCGACCATCCATCGGATCCAGGCGCTGATCGAAAGTGAGGCGTTCAGCCGTGACGTGATCCAGGCCGCGCCGGTGGCGCTGTGCGTACTGCGCCGCAGTGACGGTCAGATGGTGCTGGAAAATTCGTTGGCCCAGCAGTGGCTGGGCAAGGGATTGGACCGGGAGATCCTCTGCCCAGGCTGGATCCGCCAGGCATTCGACGCGCCCGAAGCTCCCCATGGCGAGACCTTCGAGACCTCAAGCGGTCGTCACCTGCACCTTAGCAGTGTGCCCACCCGCTACAAAGGAGAGGATGTGCTGCTATGTGCTTTCAATGACGTCACCGCCAGCAAGCAGGTGGAGGCGGCGCTCAAAGCGGCGCGGCAATCGGCGGATGCGGCCAACGAAGCCAAGACACTGTTTCTGGCCACCATGAGCCATGAGATCCGGACACCGCTGTATGGCGTGCTGGGGACGCTGGAGCTGTTGTCGCGTACACATTTGGATGCCCAACAGCGCGACTACCTGCAAGCGCTCGAAGGCTCTTCGGCCACCTTGTTGCAGTTGATCTGCGATGTGCTGGATGTCTCGAAAATCGAAGCCGGCCAGTTGGCCCTCGAGGTCAGTGAGTTTTCCCCGCTGGAGCTGGTGCACGAGGTGATCCAGGGCTACAGCGCCGCGGCCCTGGGCAAGGGCCTGGAGCTCTATGCCTGCCTCGATCCGCAACTGCCGCTGCGGCTG
The DNA here is from genome assembly GCF_008124495.1 of Pseudomonas sp. CK-NBRI-02. Taxonomy (NCBI): domain Bacteria; kingdom Pseudomonadati; phylum Pseudomonadota; class Gammaproteobacteria; order Pseudomonadales; family Pseudomonadaceae; genus Pseudomonas; species Pseudomonas sp. CK-NBRI-02. The sequence goes on from NZ_VSJH01000015.1 coordinate 298,016, forward strand.
TTGGGGGATCGTGCGCGCATCCGGCAAATCCTGAATAACCTGCTGAGCAACGCCGTCAAGTTCACCGACTATGGCCGCGTTGTGCTGCGTGTGCGCCTGTCGCACCGGGAGGGAGAGCGTTCCTGTCTGCTGTGGCAGGTCGCCGACACCGGGCGTGGCATCGCCGAGGAAGAACACCCATTGATCTTCGACCCGTTCTACCAGACCGCAGGCAACATCCAAGGGGTGGCGGGTACTGGCCTGGGCCTGCCGATCTGCCAGCGCCTGACGCAATTGATGAACGGCCAGATGCGTATGGTCAGCGAACTCGGCTTGGGCACCAGCTTCACCTTGCTGTTGCCGCTGGAGGAGTCCTTGCGCACCCACGAGGCGGCTTTGCCCTGCAACCTGTTGGCCGAGCGCATCCATGTGGTGTCGCCGCTGCGCGAGCTGGCCGAGAGCCTGGCAGGGTGGTTGCGGCGCTGGGGCGCGCGGGCCCAGGTCGGGCAGCCGGTATCGATGAGTGCAGGCGGGGTCCTGCTCGAGGCGCATCCCGGCAGGTTGGACACTCAGCTGGTGCCGCAATGGAATGGACGCCGGGTATTAGCCAGCGCCGATGGCTGCAGCGAACCGCGCCAGGACGGCGAAAGCTGGCACGTCAACCTCAGCCACCTGGTCGCATTACACCAGGCCATCTGCCAGGCCCAAGGGCTTTGGGTGGCAGGTGATCAGACGCGCAGCGCTGGCCCGCAGATCCGCCACCTTGGCCTGAGCATTCTGGTGGCCGAGGACAACATCATCAACCAGTTGATCCTGCGTGATCAGCTCGAAGAACTCGGCTGCACCGTAGTGCTCGCTGGCGACGGCGAGCAGGCCCTGCGCTGCTGGGATCAGGGGGCGTTCGATGTGGTGCTGAGCGACGTCAACATGCCCCGGGTCAACGGCTACGAACTGGCCAGAACCCTGCGCCGGCGAGGCTGCACCGTACCCATCGTCGGTGCCACGGCAAATGCCCTGCGCGGGGAGGAGGAGCTGTGCGTGGCCGCCGGCATGAATCACTGCCTGGTCAAGCCCTTCACGTTGCAGACGCTGTACCACTGCCTGGCCGCCTACCAAGGAAACGCCCATGAGAGCCTTTGAAATCCTCATCGTCGAGGACCACCCGTTCCAGTGCATGTACCTGCAGCACCTGTTCAATGAACTGGGCGAGCTGCGTGTGGACACCGCCCGGGACGGCACTGAGGCGCTGTTGCGCCTGCAGCAGCGCGACTATGACCTGATCCTTACGGACCTGTTGATGCCAGGCATGGACGGTGTGCAGTTCATCCAGCACCTGGCCGCACTGCCAGGCAGGACAGGCCTGGCGATCATGAGCGCGGCATCACGGCGGATGCTGATGGCCGCAAGCTTGGCGGCCAAACATCTTGGCGTGGACGTGGTGGGGTTGTTGTCCAAGCCTGTCACGCCCGAGGCGCTAAGGGCTGTCGTCGAGCAACTGCGCGAGCAGCGGCGAACACCCGCCCATGCCACACCGCAGGCAGTCGATTATGACCGCCAGACTTTGCTCGAAGCCCTGAACAACCGGGCGTTCCAGGCCTGGTTCCAACCCAAGAAGTCTTTAAGCACCGGCCGTATCGTCGCCGCCGAGGCCCTGGTGCGCTGGATACATCCCGAGCACGGTGTGCTGTTGCCAGGGGCATTTCTGCCAGCGCTCAGGGCCTTCGATCTGGAGGAGCGCCTGTTGTGGTCGATGCTCAAGCAGAGCCTGGACGCCCAGGCCCAATGGCGCGCCCGGGGTTATGACTTGCCCGTGTCGATCAACCTGCCGACCCACCTGCTCAACAGTCATGACCTGGCTGACCGTCTGCTGGAATTCGTATTGCACCATGGGGGCAACCCAGCCCGGATCTGCTTCGAGCTGATGGAATGCTCCGTTCCTGACGAGGTGAGCAACTACTACGCGGGCGCCTGCCGTCTGCGCATCAAGGGCTTCGGCCTTTCACAGGATGATTTCGGCAAGGGCTACAGCTCTTACATGAATCTGGTGTCTACGCCGTTCACCGAGCTCAAGATCGATCGCGCGTTGGTGCAGGGCTGCCACGAGAACGACAACCTGGCCTGCGCCCTGGCCAGCATTGTCGCCCTTGGCCGCCGGCTGGGCCTTAACGTGGTGGCCGAAGGTGTGGAGAAACCTGAGGAACTGGCTTTGCTGCGCCGGCTGGAGTGCAGCCATGTGCAGGGCTTCCTGATTTCCCATGCGGTGTCCCTGGACCAGTTCCTGCATTTGCTGAAGGTCGATGGACCGGCAATGAGCCATTAATCGGACCTGGCGCAACGCTCGCGCCTAGCTTAGGAGGTAGACTCCCACCCTTACGCGTATTGCTGGCCCACGGACCCTTTGATGAAACACTCCAACGCGCTTCTGGACAATCTCACCCGCAGCTCGTCGCGCCTGAGCAAAGGCATCATGGTGCTGCTCGGGGTGGCGGTGCTGCTGGTGAGCACCACCTATTGGTCGTTCCAGCGGCTGATCGAGGAGCACCACGACACGGTGCGTTTCCACTTCACCCGGCTGATGCAGAACATTCAGGAGCAGGAGCTGTTCCTGACCTCGCTGCGCCAGCGTAGCCTGCGCGGCGAGTTGATGCCCCGCGATGCAGCCCAGATGCCCGGGGTCGAGCCGCGTCAATGGGAAGGCGATGGCATGTACCGTGGTCAGGAGAATCCCTTCTCGATGCCGTTCAGTGTCAGGCTCGCCACTCATGCCGAGGACACTGACAAGGCCGCCCAGGTCGCCGTCCTCGCAGCGCATCTGAGCGCTTATTACAGCGCCTTCTGGGCCACTTCGCATTTCCAGTCTCCCCAAGCCTTCCTGTTCAATCGACAGGGCGATTTCGACGTGGCCGTGCCCGCGAGAGGTGAGCACAGTACAGGTACGGGCACACGGGAGCCAATCGGCCAGATGTTCGACATGGTTCGCGCCCAGGCACCACAGGGCGATGGCCCCGAGGTCAAGTGGCGCGCCTATGGCAGCCCCGGAAACGGGGTGGTTGCCGCGCGCGTGCTGGCCTATGCCAACCTCGATTTGCTGCCTGAACAGCTGCGCATCAAGGATTCCGGTCCGCAAGCCACGGCTGCGGTAATGCTCGACCTGACCCATGCCAATGATTTTCAGCGCACCATGGACTGGTCGGTGTATGACCGTTTCACCTTGGTAACCCCGTCGGGGCAAGTGCTCTCGGGCATCCTGCGTCCCGAGATGACGTTGCATGAGGGGTTCAACCTCAAGTCCGACGGGCTGGTGTTCAAGCTGGTCAACCACGACGGGCCAGCCTGGACGGCGATCTACACCATCGGCTTCAAGAGCTTTTTCCGCTATGCGCTGGGTTCGTTGCTCAGTCTAGGCGCGGGGCTGGCCGGCCTGGGCGGCCTGGGTTGGGCGGCGAGCCGCTGGTATCGGCGCCAGGTGATCCTGCCGGCCAACCAGGCCCACGCCGCCATTGCCGAGAGCGAGGCCTTCAGCCGTGTGGTCATCGATACTGCCCCCACAGGGCTGTGTGTGGTGCGCCGGGCAGATCGCAAGGTACTGCTGGAAAACCAGCGCGCAAGGCAGTGGCAAGGGACCGCGGCGTTGGTGGCAGCTTTGGACCGTTGGCAGGACAGCGGCGAGGGGGCCGAGCATGCGCTCGAGATCGAGGGACGGCATCTGCAGGTTGGTTTCGTCGCCACTCGCTACCAGGGCCAGGATGTACGGCTTTATGCCTTCAATGACGTGACGCGTCATGTCGAGGATGCCCGGGCGCTGGAAGACGCGCGGCGCACGGCGGCTGCGGCCAACGAGGCCAAGACACTGTTCCTGGCCACCATGAGTCATGAGATTCGCACACCGCTGTATGGGGTGCTGGGCACCTTGGAGCTGCTCGGCCTGACGCCGTTGGCGCCTCGCCAGCAAGCCTACCTACAGACCATCCAGCGCTCTTCGGCCACGCTGTTCCAGCTGATCAGCGACGTGCTGGATGTTTCGAAGATCGAGTCGGGGCAGATGGCCCTGGAGCCCGTGGAGTTCTGTCCACTGGAGATGATCGAAGACACCCTGCGCACCTATTCAGCCTTCGCCCAGCGTAAAGGGTTGCTGCTGTACGGCTGCACCGATGCCCGGCTGCCACAGCGGGTATTTGGCGACCCGATCCGGATTCGGCAGATCCTCAACAACCTGCTCAGCAACGCTATCAAGTTCACCGACAGTGGCCGCGTTGTGCTGCGTACCCGGGTGTTCGACTGCGCCGAGGGCCAGGTGCACCTGGAATGGCAGGTCGCCGATACCGGCATCGGGTTGTCCGACTCGCAGCAGGCCAGGCTGTTCGAGCTGTTCTATCAGGTGCATGGAGGCTCCAATGAGGGCGGCGCCGGCCTGGGCCTGCCGATCTGCGGATGGCTGAGCGAAATGATGGGCGGGCAGATGAAAGTGGTCAGCGAGCCGGGCCTGGGCAGCAGCTTCACGCTGCGGCTTGCCTTGCCGGTGGTGACGGACGCGTTGCCCTCGCTTACCGAAGGCGTGCCGTCGGCGATGCCGGTGTTCGTCCGCGCGCCGATTCCGGAGCTGGCGCAGCACCATTGCGACTGGCTCAATCGCCTGGGACTGCGTGCCCATCTGGCGCCCTCTACGTCCGCTGCAATTCCTGCGCGGGCGGTGCTGGTCGATGTGCTGCCCGATGAAACGGCGCCAGCTTGGCCTGGCCCGCGCATTCGTTGCCATGCTACCGACTCGGCGCAAGCCGGGCGCGGCGACTGGGACATGAGCCTGCACGATGTGCAGGCCATAGCCCGGGCGGTTTGTCGGATCAACCAGGGGCAGATGGAACCTGCTGTGCAGCGGCAGGCCGGCACCGATAACGAGCTAGGCTTGCACATCCTGGTGGCCGAGGATAACCCGATCAACCAGGCGATCCTCAAGGAGCAGCTCGAGGCGCTGGGTTGCAGTGTCGTGGTTGCACGCAATGGCGAACACGCCCTGCAGCTATGGCAGCCGGAAGTGTTCGACCTCGTGCTGACCGATGTGAACATGCCAGTCGTCAATGGCTATGAGCTGGCCACCGCACTGCGTGAACAGGACCCTGAGCTGCCGATCATCGGCGTCACTGCCAACGCGATGCGCGAGGAGGGCGCACGTTGCCTTGAGGTGGGCATGAATGCCTGGATCGTCAAGCCGCTGAGCTTGCAGACCTTGCGCAGCCAACTGCTCAAACTGTGCCGGCCACACTGGCAGGGCGACAAGCAGGAACCCGTGGTGCCGCAAGCCGACACCACGGATGAGCAGCACGAGGATGTGCTGGCGAAGCTATCGCCGGCCATGCGCGCCCTGTTCATCGAGACCATGACCCAGGACATCCAGGCACTGGAGACCGCCTTGGAGCAGGGCGACCTGCAGGCGCTCGGTAGACAACTGCACAGCATCGCCGGCGCGCTGGGCGCGGTACAGGCGAGCAGCCTGGCGCAACATTGCATCGCGCTTGAGGTGTTGCTCGCCGACCAGGCGTACGATGAGGCCGCACACCTACAGGTCCGAAAGGTCATTCAACGCTTGGCGGCAATGATCGACGCGCTCAAGTAACATTAACCAGACTGTTCATCCACTCGCCTGAGGCTTTATGGAAAAACTCAAGGTCATCATTGCCGACGATCATCCCATCGTGTTGTTTGGCGTTCGCGAACTGGTCGAACGGGACCCGCATTTTTGCGTGGTCGGGGAGGCGGTAAGTTCCAGCGCATTGATCGCATTACTGCAGGAACAACCAGTCGATCTGGTGATTACCGACTACAACATGCCGGATGACTCGCCCTATGGCGACGGCTTGAAGTTGATCGACTATCTCAAACGGCACTACCCCGCAGTTCAAGTGTTGATATTGACGATGATATCCAGCTCGATGATTCTTGAGCGCCTGCACGAGTTGGGTGTGGTGGGCGTCATTCAGAAGAATCACCTGCACACCGAGATCGAGCGCGCGCTCAAGGCGATTCGCGGAAAACGCCCGTACTTGAGCCCTCAGGCGCCCAGAGCCTCAGTGGTTGATTCGGGGTTGGACACTGACCAGCGCCTGGAAACGCTGTCGCTCAAAGAACGTGAAGTGTTGCGCTTGTTCGTGGCCGGCAAGACCGTGGGTGATATTGCCCTTAGCCTCAGCCGCAGCCCCAAGACAATCAGTGCGCAAAAAGTCTCGGCCATGCGCAAACTTGAAGTCGATAATGACCAGGCACTATTGGCTTATTGCCTGGAGCGGCGTCTGTTCAATTGACGCTCGGCGGAGCTTATCAGGATCGTCTTATGGGGATAGGTGTCCGGGTTTATTAATGTGTTCTGGCAGTTCACTGCAGCACATTTCAACTAGGACATCATCATGAAAAACTATTCACTCGCCGCTTTGGCACTGTCGACACTCGTTACTTCCATGGGCACTTTGGCCGCAGGAGAACCACCTGTTCCTGTACAAGGTGGCAGCGGCAAGATCAGCTTCAGCGGCGTCATCAACAATGACGCGTGCTCGGTCGACGGCGCCAATGCCGATCGCGTGATCTCTGTGGATATGGGCAACGTTTCGATCAAAGACATGGGTAGCGCCGAAGCTCCAGCCTCGGGTCGTGTCACCAGCAAGGACTTCAACCTCAACGTCAACTGCAACCTGGGCACCAAGGTTTCCATGGTCTTCGACCCGACCATCCTCGGCGGCTCCGGTATCGTCACCGGCAAGGGCGTGCTGGCACTGACTCCAGGCAGTGGCGCAGCCAAGAACGTCGGTATCGCACTGCTCGACAGCACTGGGGCGAAGATCGACCTCAGCAGCAAGACCACTGCCACTATCCAGAGCGGCATGCATGGTGTCGGCGCAGCGGGCGGCGATGCCACCTTGAGTTTCTCGGCCGCCTACGTGACCACCGGCGCCGAGGGCACTGCCACCGCCGGTCGCGGTGATGCCACCCTGCCATTCATCCTGCAGTACGAATAAGTCGTCACCCAGGGTTCTGTACGCGCGAGGCCTCAGGGCCTCGCCGTCCGCTTAGATAAACGGGGTGATTGCACATGTTGACTCCCAGACTCATTGCCTGCCTGGGCCTACTGGGCATGCTCCTAGCGCCTCCGGCGATGGCCGGCATTTCGTTGAGCGCCACACGTGTGGTGTTCGACGGCGCCCACAAGGAAGCCAACGTGACCGTGCGCAATGGTGGCCAGGACGTCTTGATCCAGTCGTGGATCGACAGTGACGACGACCAGTACCGTACGGTCCCGTTCGCGGTGACACCGCCCTTGGCCAGGGTCATGGCCAAGCAGCAGCAATTGCTGCGAATCCTCTATGAAGGGACAGGCTTACCTCAGGATCGCGAGTCGGTCGTGTGGCTCAATGTCCAGGAAATCCCTCAGGCCAGCGAAAAGGCCAACACACTGCAACTGGCCGTGCGCCAGCGCATCAAGGTGTTCTTCCGACCGGCCGGGCTGCCTGGCGATGCGTTGCAGGCGCCGACGGAGCTGGGCTGGCGCTTGACCCGCCAGGGCGCCTCCACAGTCCTGTCGGTGACTAATCCGAGCCTGTACCACGTGTCGATGGCCGACCTCACGGTTACGGCCAATGGTCAGCGAACGCTGGCGGCCGATTCGGCGATGATCGCGCCCGGACAGACCCGGACCTTTGCCTTGGCCAAGGTTTCGGCCGATGCACCGGCGAACCTGTCCTTTCGCAGCATCAACGATTATGGGGCGCAGAGCGAGTACCACGCGGCGCTGATGCCGAGCACTGTGGTCAAGGCCAAGGCTGTCGAGCCCGCCGCTTCTTCTTAACACCCTCAAATATCTTGGGCGCATGCCGGCGCACGCGCGGCATCGCCGTGCCCGGTATTTGCCACGGATGAAAGGTTTCCACGCATGTTTCTGCCGTTCGACAACCGGGGATGCTTCCGTGCACCCGCGCCGCTCAAGCTCGCCGCCTTGTCTTTGGCCATTCACAGCGCCTGTGTACACGCCGATGCAGCTTCCGAGCAGGTTGCCGACCCGCAGTTGCTGGCCTTCAATACCTCTTTCCTGCAGGGCGCGGCCTCATCGGTCGATCTACAACTTCTGTTGGCCGGCACTCGTGTGCTGCCCGGTAGCTACCGTGTCGACCTGTACAGCAACCAAGTATTGGTCGGGCGACGGGACGTCGACTTTCAACGCAACCCCACCAGTGGCCGCGTCGAACCGTGCCTGACCGTCGAGCTACTCAAGCAGTTGGGGATCGACCTGGACAAGCTCCAGGCCCAGGGCAAGCTTGATCTTGAAAATGTTCAGGCCTGCCAGGACCTCTCAGCGCTCATCGACCAGGCCGCCGTGAGTTTCGATGCCAGTCGCTTGCGCCTGGAAATCAGCGTGCCGCAGGTGGCCATGCAGCGCGGTCTACGCGGCTACGTCGATCCGCAGCTGTGGGACAACGGGGTGCCGGCGGCCTTCGTCAACTACCAGATGAGTACCAGCCGCAACGCTGGCAGCACCGACACCCGCTACAACACCAACCTGGGCCTGCGCAATGGCATCAACCTGGGCGGCTGGCGGTTGCGCAACGAGTCCAACTTCAGCAGCGGCACTGGCCGCCCGGACACCTTCAAGAGCAACCGCAGCTACTTGCAGCATGATGTCACGGCCCTGAAAGGACAGTTCAGCGCAGGGGACATCTTCTCCGATGCACAGCTGTTCGACAGCGTGCGCTACCGGGGCCTGAAGCTTGAATCCGACGACGGCATGCGCGCAGACAGCGAGCGTGGCTATGCGCCGATCATCCGAGGTGTGGCGCAGACTAACGCAACGGTGGAGATCCGCCAGGACAATTACCTGCTCTACACCACCAACGTGCCTCCTGGCCCGTTCGAGATCAGCGACATCTATCCCAGCGGCTCAAACGGCGACCTGCAGATCACCGTCATCGAGGCCGATGGCAGCCGGCGGGTGACCCAGCAGGCGTTCTCCAGCTTGCCGATCATGGTCCGTGAAGGGCAGGTGCGCTACAGCGTCTCGGCCGGTCGCTACAACAGCAACAGCGAAGGGCTGGCCACACCGCAGATGCTCAGCGCCAACCTGGCCTATGGCATCGACAGCAACCTGACCGGCATCGTCGGCGTCCAGGCCACCGATCAGTACAAGGCGCTGGCCTTAGGCGTAGGACGAAATACCTCGCTGGGCGCAGTGTCGCTGGACATCACCCATTCCAGCAGCCAGGCCCAGGGCGAGCGCAAGACGGGCAACAGCCTGCGTGCCCTGTATGCCAAGACCTTCACCGGCACGGCCACCAGTTTCACCCTGGCGGCTTACCGCTATTCCACCGAAGGCTACCGAACGCTGAGCAACCATATCGAGGACCTCAGTAGCGGCCCGCTGCTGCGCTCGGGGCACTCCAAGACCCGCACCGACTTGACCATCAACCAGAGCCTGGGCGCGGATCGACAACTGGGCAGCCTCTACCTGAACGCCAGCGACCAGCGCTACTGGAACCGTGGCGGATCGCGCAGCTTCTCGGCCGGCTATGGCAACAACTGGGGCGATGCCAGCTACAACCTCACCTGGAGCCAGACACAGGACCTGAGCAGCGGCGCTGGCGGCACCGACACCCAGGTCAGCCTGTCGGTGTCGTTCCCGCTCGGTACTCGCCCACGTGCACCGCGGGCGTTCGTCACCACCAGTTCGCAGAAAAGCGGCAACAACACCCAGGCCGGTATCAATGGCTACTTCAACGAAAGTGCCGACACGTTCTATTCGCTGCAGGCCGGCAGCAGCGATGGGGGCGGGCGTTCGGCCTCGGCCAACGTCAGCACGCGGACATCGGTGGCCGATGTCAGCGTCGGCTACAGCCAGGGCAGGGGGTACGACTCGCAGAGTCTGAACGTCTCAGGTTCAGTGGTGGCCCATCAAGGTGGCATCAACCTCGGCCAGACCGTGGGCGAAACCTTCGCGTTGGTGGAGGTTTCGGGTGTGCGTGGTGCCAAGATCAGCAGCTACAGCGGCGTCGAGACCGGGCGCAATGGCTATGCGGTGATCCCGAGCGCACAGCCCTATCGAGTCAACTGGATCAGCTTGGATACCCGAGAGTTGGGCGCCGATATCGAGATCGACAATGCCACCCAGCAACTGGTACCCCGGCGCGGCGCCGTGGTGCTGGCGCGTTACGCCGGCAAGACCGGGCGCCGCGTGCAGTTCGAGCTGTCCGACAGCCAAGGTGGCAAGATCCCGTTCGGTGCCGCGCTGGAAGATGCCGAGGGCAAGCAACTGGCGATCTCCGACCCGAGCGGCAAGGCGTTGGCCTTGGTCGAGCAAGAGCAGGGCAAGCTGACGATTCGCTGGGGCGACCAGCAATGTCAGGCATCCTATGCGTTGCCCGCGCGCGATAAGGCGCTGAACTATGAGCGTTTGCCATTGCGCTGCGGGCAGTAGGCGAGGGGCAGGTGAGAGGCGGCGCTCCACGCGTCGCCCATTTGAGCTATAGCTTAAGGCCTCTGAACGCCTCTGGAGGTCATCGAAATGAGCGAGTCATCACGCCCACCCTTGCCGCCTTTCACTCTGGAAACCGCCATCGAGAAAGTCCGACGCGCCGAGGACGGTTGGAATACGCGCGATCCTGCGAAAGTGGTGCTGGCCTATACGGAGGACACCTACTGGCGCAACCGCAGCGAGTTCATCGAAGGGCGCGACCAGGCTCAGGCGTTTCTGGAGCGCAAATGGCGCAGGGAGTTGGATTACCGCCTGATCAAGGAACTCTGGACATTCGCCGATAACCGGATCGCCGTGCGTTTCGCCTACGAATGGCACGATGATTCAGGCAATTGGTTCCGCTCATATGGCAACGAAAACTGGGAGTTCGGCCCGAACGGCCTGATGCAGCGGCGCTATGCCAGTATCAATGACCTGCCCATCACCGAGCAGGAGCGCAAGTACCACTGGCCGTTGGGGAGACGCCCGGACGACCATCCAGGCTTGAGTGAACTGGGCCTCTAGCGCTTGGCTGTTCATGGCGGGGCAGCCCGGCATCAAGGGTTGGATTCGTTAAAGGGATTGCCCTTGGCCTGCAAATACATCTTGCCCATCGCCGTGGATGCGAAATCGGTGATGTGGCCGATGTCCCGATAGATCGGCAGGCCGTCGATCGACAGCTTGCACTGGCCATCGACGCACTGCACGTCCTTGGGGTCGATGACCAGCAAGTCCGGGTGTGCCTGCTTGGCGTCCCGGAACAGCTGCGCAAGCCAGGGGTTTTCTTCCGGTTGCGCGACGCTCGTCGCGCAATGATGCTCCTCGATCGTGCCCCTGAGCTTGATGCTGCGGTACAGGCAGTCATTGGCGCCTTCGGGCATGACGATGTTGCTCTTGATCAGCACGGGCCTGGCGCCGGAGCGCTCGATGATGTCGAGGCTCTTGAGCAGGGCGGCCTTCATGCGTTCGCGCGACAGGGCCTGGGAGCGTTGGTCATCGATCGACAGCACCACGGCGCTGCTGTTGGCGTAGGTTTCCCAAGTCAGGCCGATGATCACGTAGTCATAGTGGCTGCGAGCGATCAGCTTGTGGTACTCGGCGGCGGCGTCATGGCACTTCTTGTAGAGGGTGTTCTTGTACTTCCACCAGTCGTAGAGATAGACATCCGGCAGAGCCAGGCACCCTGGGCTGCCCTGGGCCATGACGGAAAGGTTGGCGTCCTTGGCCAAAATGTCAATGAAGCCCCAGAAGTGGTTGGAGTAGGAATCGCCCATCAGCAATGCGGTGGTGCTGGCGTTGGCTTGCCCCAGCACACAACTGCTGTCGGAGCCGTCGCTGGCACCGCCCAGGCACGGCCCACGCTGGGGTATTTCGCTTGCCTTCAGACGCGGCAGGATGTGCGTCGGGCCATTGCCGAAGCGCTCCATCCAGCCGCCGGCGGACTTGCCCGCCGAGTGCAGCGCCGAAAACGCGATGGCAGGTACGACCAGCAGCATGAACAGCGATTTGCCAAAACCCAGCCGGGTACGGCGCAGGGGCTTTTCGATGAGGTAGTACGAGGCGATGCCCAGGGCAAACGAGGCGATGAAGTAGCCGGCAAGGATGGCTGGCGTCTTTTCAACGCCCAGGTACTCCACGATGGCGATGACAGGCCAATGCCACAGGTACAGCGAATAGGAAATCGTCCCGATGAATACCAGCGGTGACCATGACAGCAGCCTGGACGTGATGCCCACCCGGCCAACCTGGCCCGAGATCAGTACCGCCGTTGCCAGGCAGATTGCGATGGCAGGGTAGCCTGGATAGGCAGTGGTCGGTATGGATTGCGTTGCGCCATACAGGAGCACGCCAAGGGCGCCCAGGCCCAGTGCGCAGGCACTGACACGGCCGAGTCGTTGGCGGTCGTTGCCGAACACGGCTGCGCACGACCCGATCAGCAGCTCGAAGCTGCGCGCCAAGAACGCGTAGTAGCTTTTATCCGGGGAAGTTTTTGCGATGAACAGCGCGACAGCCATGAAGACGACGGTCAGCATCACGACAGCGGCTTTCAATCGATGGGGCGCCAGGTAGCGCGTCAGCGCCATCAACCCGAGCGGCAAGAAGATGTACCACTGCCATTCGATGGCCAGCGACCAGGTGTGCAGCAAGGGCAGGGTCGCCGCCTCGGCGGTCGCATAGCCGTCGGTGGCTTTGGAGAAGTACTGGTTTGACAGCAGCAGGCTGGTGTACTTCTCGCTTTTGAGAAAGTCGATGAAGTCCTTGGGCAGATACAGCACGCTGGCCGCGCCGAGCGTGACGATCAACAGCGCCAGTATCGCTGGCTGCAAGCGCCATAGGCGCTTGACATAGAACTGTCCAAGGTTGAAATCACCCCGGCTTAGCGCGCCCAGGATGATCGAGGTGGTGAGGTAGCCGGAGATCACGAAGAAAATATCGACGCCAATGAACCCGGAAGGGAACAGCGCCAGCCCACCATGAAAAATCAGCACCAGCAGGACAGCAACGGCGCGCAGCCCGTCGATATCGGCGCGGTACGAGGCCGGTTGCACACCGGTAGGGGCCCCGTGTGCCTTGCCGCGGTCGGCGGCAGCCTGGGCGCCGGTGGTTGCAGGAGCTTTGAATACCAGGTTCTGATCGGTTGACACGGCACAACATCCTATCGCGTTGAGACTTCTTTGACGCGGCAGGGCTCGCGAGCAAAAGCGGCGAGTTTATCAAAGGCTCTAAGGATCGCTCCTGGCAGGCTATCCGATTGGCTGGATAAATATTACCGAATGTTTCCATGTGAGGGGCTGTCGGCCAAGCGGCTGCTCCATGCCATCGGCGATGGCCAGGGCTTGGCCGACACGATCAGGCCCTGACCTCGGTGCGCGCACTGCGACGCAGATGCGTGGCCAACTTGGCCGTGAGCTTGAAGACGATGGCACTGAAAATCAGCGCGAATGCCAGCGGATACCAGGATCCCATGGGAATGCGTTTGTAGAACGACAGCACGAAAACCCCCGCGATCACCCACGTACCGGTGCTGTGCAGCGCCTTCCAGGTGCGCGCGCCGAGCAGCCGGACGGCCGCAGGAAACGAGGTGAGGGTCAGCAAAATGATGAAGAAGTAGCCGACCGAGCCGGGGATGTTGGTCACGGCCGTGCGACCCTGCCAGAAGGTGTCGGGGAACGAGTTGGCGTACACGATGATCAGCACCGCATGCACCGCGTGGGAAAAGGCGAAAGCCAATCCGAGAAACCGTCGCTCGCGCAGTAGCCCGCGCGTGAAGGCACTGGGCACCAGGGTCGCTAGCGAGGAGGCCAGGAACGTCGCCAGAAACAACAGGAACGATGTGCGCGCAGTCACCCGGATCGCACTGCGCAACGCCTCCACCAGAGGCGATTGAGCCATCAGCGCCAATGCCGTGATGATCAGAACCGAAACAGACAACACACTGAACAGACGCCAGCCATGCAGGCTGGCAGGTTGAGCATGATGGTGCATGGCAAACTCCGTCGTGGGGCGGCGTGCAGGGTGCCACCGCGGTCCGGAGCCATGGTGTCCGAGGTGTTTATCTCAGATGTGTCTGGGATCGGTCTTTATGTATCGCTTTGTAGAGAGGCAGAGCCAGGCAGGCGGCGTCAGAGCAGCAGATAGTCGCTGTATTGACCGATCCCGCTGTGCGCACCTTCGACCAGGTGCACGTAACGGCCATCCACACAGTCGATCGGCAGGCAGTCATCCACCTCGAGTACTGCGTCGGTGTGAGGCTTGAGCCAGTGGGCGTGCAAGCGCTGCTTGCCCAGTTGCCTTGCCTGTTGCTTGTTCCGAGCGACGACCAAAAGGTAGCGGTGCGCTTCACCGAAGACCGCTGGCTCATAGCCGCCGAGGTTAATGAAAAACAGCCTTGGATCGTCTGGCCCAGGCGCCAAGTGGCTGAACTCGACGCGGTAGGCATCGATGCCATCGACTTCCAGCCAGCCGTCGATATGCAGGCCCTCACGGCTACCGAACCAGCCTTGGCGCAATTGCGGGTAGGTCTGCTCCAGGGTCTGCGCCTGGGCGAACACCACATCGTGCACCTCGATGCTGGCGCGTGGGTGGCGACCTCCGAGCATGACTATGTACAACATGAAGGCTTCCTTCTCGGTGCGCTAAGGGCCGCATTCTGAAGGTCAAGGACACCTGTTGCAAAGGGACAGAGCGGACATATGGATCTACCGCGAGATTTTTAAAATCTATACACAGTTTGATTTAAGTTGTACATGTGGCTAGCCTTTGTATAGATTCTGGTACATACAGGCTCGTCATGGCATACCTGGTTCGGATGGTCTGTCTCTGTTTGCTGCTCGGCACGATGTCATCGGTCTCTGCGGACTGGCGGGCTGCGTTGCCGGCCGCGCAGCGGCTCGGCGAGGGGGAGTTCACCTGGTTCGGTCTGCGCCTGTACAGCGCTCGGTTGTGGGCCGCCGGACCGGTTCAGGACTGGAGCCAGCCCTTCGCCCTTGAATTGACCTACCACCGCTCTCTATCCCGGGACACGCTGGTGCAGGCCAGCCTTCAGGAAATGCGGCGCCTGGGAGGCGGCAGTGTGACGGACCGGCAGATCAGCGCCTGGTCCGACACCATGGCAGCGGCCTTCGTGGATGTACGTCCGGGCATGCGCATCACGGGGGTGTACTTGCCACAGGAGGGCTGCCGCTTCTATGTCGACGGACGGCTCGCTCGTGAGGTCGCCGATCCGGCGTTCGCCCGGGCGTTCTTCGCTATCTGGCTGGATCCGCGAGCCCGGGATCCTCAATTGCGCCAGCGCCTGCTCGGCCTGGCCGATGACGACCGAGGAAACTGAACATGTACAAAGCGCTATTGCTGACCGCCTGCCTGCTGCTGGGCAGTTGTGGCAACGTCGGGGTCGAGCGGTATGCCGCTGAGCAGCCCCGCCTTGACCTGGCGGCCTTCTTCTCGCGGCCGGTACAGGCTTGGGGAATGTTCCAGAAGCGCTCCGGAGAAGTGGTCAAGCGCTTTGTAGTGCGTATCGACAGCCGTCGGGAAGGCGAGCGCTTGATCCTAGACGAGCACTTTCTCTACAGCGACGGCACACGTCAGCAACGAACCTGGACATTGGTGCCGGACGGCCCTGGTCGTTGGCGCGGAACAGCCGGGGATGTAATTGGGCAAGCCCGTGGAGAAGTAGCGGGCAACGCCCTGAGATGGCGTTACCAGCTCGATCTGCCGGTCGATGGAAGGCACTGGAAGGTTGACCTGGACGACTGGATGTACCTGATAGATGACGACACCCTCATCAACCGCTCGAGCATGAGCAAACTGGGCGTGGAGATCGGCCAGATCACGCTGTTCTTCCGCCGTCTGCCGGAGGGCACACTATGAACCTGAACACACTCTCCCAGCGGGTATCGGCCGGCGAGGTCGAGTCACTTGAGCTGCTGTCGCTCGAAGGCGGGTTCTATGTCCTGCGCGCGATGACCGGGACCAGCCCGGTCACCCTGAGCGATGAGCGCGGGCAGGCCATTCGATTGCGTTCTACCACTGAGCTGCGCGAGCTTCTGGCCAACCTGCCGCCGGTGCCGTGCATGCTGGTGCAGCAGGTGGTACATGATGAAATGTGCGGACAAAGGGACGGCCCCGTCGCGCCGTTGCGGATGCCGCTGACCTTGGCCAGCCAGTGGTAGCCAGGAAGGTGCGCCTGGGGCTGGTTCTGGGTGATCAGCTGTCATTCGACCTGGCCAGCCTCGCCGCGCTGGACCCTGCCCACGATGCGATCCTGATGGCGGAAGTGGCGCAGGAGGCTCGCTACGTGCCGCATCACCCGCAAAAAATCGTGCTCATCTTCAGTGCCATGCGCCATTTTGCGCTCGCTTTGCGAGCGCGCGGCTGGCAAGTGCATTACGTGGCCTTCGACGCGGCTGACAACAGCGGGACCATCGTCGGTGAGCTGCAACGTTGGCGACAATCACTGGGCGCTACGCAAATACATGTGACCGAGTGCGGAGAATGGCGCCTGGAACAGGCGCTACGGGATGCTCAGCTGCCGCTGGTGTGGCACCGCGACACCCGCTTTCTCTGCTCGCGCGAAGCGTTCGCGCGCTGGGCCCAAGGGCGCTCTGGACTGCGCATGGAGCATTTCTACCGGGGGATGCGCAAACGCTGCGGCTTGCTCTTGGAGCCAGACGGCAGCCCCGCTGGAGGCGCTTGGAATTTCGATGGTGACAATCGCAAGCCATTGCCACGAGGATTGCGCGGGCCGTTTCCAGCCCACTTCGAGCAGGACGCCATCACTTCGGCGGTCGTGGCCTTGGTTCGCCAACACTTCAGCGACCATTACGGCGCCGTGGACGGCTTCGACTACCCCGTGACCCATGACCAGGCGCAGCAGCTGTGGCGCCATTTTCTGGACTACGGCCTGGCGGCCTTTGGGGACTATCAAGACGCCATGGCCGAGGGCGAACCCTACCTGTTCCATGCCCGCATCAGCGCAGCCCTGAATATCGGATTGCTGGATGTGCGGCGTGTGTGCGAAGACGTGGACACCGCGTGGCGGGAGGGGCGGGTGCCGTTGAACGCCGCCGAAGGTTTCATCAGGCAGTTGATCGGCTGGCGCGAATATGTGCGAGGCATCTATTGGTTACGCATGCCGGCGTACGCTGAGCTCAACCATTTGCACAACACCCGGCCGTTGCCGGACTTCTACTGGTCCGGACGCACCCGCATGCGGTGCATGGCGCAGGTCATCGAACAGACCCTGAAGTTGGGCTATGCGCACCACATCCAGCGCCTGATGGTGACCGGCAACTTCGCCTTGCTCGCGGGCATCGCGCCGACAGCCATTTGCCAGTGGTACCTATCGGTGTACCTGGACGCGTTCGACTGGGTCGAGCTACCCAACACACTGGGCATGGTGATGCATGCCGATGGTGGTTACCTGGGGTCCAAACCGTACTGTGCCAGTGGTCGCTACATCCAGCGAATGTCCGATCATTGCAAGGCCTGCAGCTACAAGGTCGAACAGGCGACAGAAGCCGATGCCTGCCCATTCAATGCGTTGTACTGGCACTTTCTCATCCGTCACCGCGCGCAGCTCGCGCATAACCCTCGCCTGGCGCTGGTCTATCGGAACCTCGATGGCATGGCACCGGCGCGGCGCGAGGCTGTATGGCGCCGTGGTCAGGCGTTACTGGCGCGTCTCGATGCGGGGGACTGCCTGTGAACAAGCGTTTGTTGCCAAGCAAGGTCTGCGTGGTCTGTGGCCGGCCTTTCAACTGGCGCAAGCGTTGGGCCCGATGCTGGGAGCAGGTGCGATATTGCTCCCAGCGATGCCGTCGGTCAGCGCCACGCCGCGATGCGTACCAGCAGCGGTAGGGCCAGCGCCCACACCGGTATCAGTAGAAGGCCTGTTGCCAACGGGCCCAGCGGCAAGCTGACCTCGGCCAGACGGGCTCCGCACAGATAGGCCAAAGGACCTGTCAGCGCACCGGCCAGCGCACCGCGCCAGAAAGGCCAGCCCGCCCACGCCAGGCTGTGTCGCAAGCCGCTGGCCAACACCAGCCATAGCAACACCAGCCACAGCGGGAGCGGCCATGCGTCGAACCTGAACACACCCATTGCGCCCAATGCGCTATCGAGCACACTGCCAGCCAGCGCTGTGCGTGCTACGGCTCTGACCTCTTCCCTGAAGTCCGGGCACAGGCACAGGTGAATGGCCAGGCCGATGGGCACCACCAGCAACCACCCAGGGGCCTTGGCGCCCAGCACGCAGGCCCACCAGCCGGCCTGCAACCATAGGGCATTGGCGATCACCCCGTAGCGCTTGATCATCGAAGTGCGGGCAAGGGCGCACGTCGGGCCTGAGGCGCCGCCCACAACAACTGCGCTACGCCGATGGCCCGTTCCTCGAAGCCGCCCTGGCAATAACACAGATAGAACTCCCACAGGCGCTGGAACGTATCGTCATAGCCCTGGTCGGCCAGCAGCGTTCGACTTTTGCGCAGGTTGTCGCGCCAGTGCTCAAGGGTTCGGGCGTAATCCAGGCCAAAGTCTTCCAGGTGTATGAGGTTGAGCGCAGTCTGGCGGCTGGCGGTGTCCAGCAGCACGCTCAGCGAGGGAAGGGCGCCGCCGGGGAAGATGTAACGCTGGATGAAGTCCACCGAGCGCCGAGCCTGGGCGTAGCGCTGGTCACGGATGGTGATCGCCTGCAACAGCATCAACCCGTCGGGCTTGAGCAACGCGGCGCACTGGCGGAAATAAACCGGTAGGTAGCGGTGACCGACCGCTTCGATCATTTCGATGGACACCAGCTTGTCGAAGGTACCTTTGAGGTCGCGATAGTCATCGCACAGGACCGTGATCTGTTGTTCCAGTCCGAGGGCCCGCACGCGTGCTTGCGTATAGGCATACTGCGCTTGCGACAAGGTTGTGGTGGTGACACGGCAGCCGAAATGAGTGGCGGCGTGGATGGCCAGGCTGCCCCAGCCACAGCCGATCTCCAGCAGATGATCCTGTGCACGCAGCTCCAGTTTCTGGCAGATGCGCTCGAGCTTGTGCAACTGGGCCTGCTCCAGGGACTGCTCGGGGTATTCGAACTGGGCGGCCGAATACATCATGGTCGGGTCCAGCAATTGTTCGAACAGGGCGTTGCCCAGATCGTAGTGGGCGAGGATGTTGCGCCGGGCTCCTCGCCTGCTGTTACGGTTCAATCGGTGCAGTAGCCGCAGGGCAGGTCGCCCTAACCGCGCAAGCCCGCCTTCGAGTGCGTCCAGCACGTCCAGGTTGGCCACGAACAGGCGGGTCACCCGCGCAAGATCCGGGCTGCGCCAATACCCATGGATATAAGCTTCGCCCGCGCCGATCGAGCCGTTACCGGCGATCAGGCTCCAGGTTGCGTCATCGAGCACTTCCACTTCAGCCTGCAAGGGGCTGCTGGCCTCTCCGAAGCTCCATTGCTGTCCATGGCAGAGCAGCCGGAGATGGCCGTGACGGAGCTTGCCCAGTTGTGCGAGCACGACTG
Source organism: Pseudomonas sp. CK-NBRI-02 (assembly GCF_008124495.1). NCBI lineage: Bacteria > Pseudomonadati > Pseudomonadota > Gammaproteobacteria > Pseudomonadales > Pseudomonadaceae > Pseudomonas > Pseudomonas sp. CK-NBRI-02. Next base: position 317,482 of record NZ_VSJH01000015.1, read on the forward strand.
TTCGGGCCAATGCGCCAAGCAAGGGTGCCAGGACCGTGGTCTTGCTAACGCTCAGGGTGGGATTCGACATGATCAGGGGCCTCGCAAGGTTGGCCGAGTGCCAGGCTGCCCCGGCTGGCGGTGTGGTCATGGATGGGAGTGCGCTTGAACAAAAGGCGCAGGGCCTGCCAATAGATGGCCGAGACGGTGCGCAGGCTCATCCAGGGAAAGCTCAGCAGGTATCGATGCAACGCTTTGCGATCCAGCGGTTGGCGCTGCAAGGCCAAATCGGCTTCGAACACCTTTTGGCAGCCTTGCCAGTTCTCCATATGGATGCGCACCGACTTGAGGTTCAGGGACAACTGCAGTCGGTAGTCCATGTCCAAGGGCATGAACGGCGATACATGAAAGGCCTTGGCCATGGAGAAAGGCCTGTCCAGGCGGCCTTGCACCGGCAGGACATAGTGAAACCGCTCATGCCATGGGGTGTTGCGCACCTCCAGTAGGATCGCCGTCAGGTGTCCATGGCGGTCGTGGCAGAAATAGAAACTCACCGGATTGAACGACAGCCCCCAGCAGCGCAATTGGGTCAGCAAGTGGACCGGGCCTTCGGGCCTGTGCCCCGTTGCCTGTTCAACGAGCAAGCGGGCAGCCTCGGCCAGCGGCTCCCCCTGGCGGGTCAGCGCTGGCAGGTAGTCGGTCTGGCGCCAGTTCAGCGGCGACAGTCGTCTGCTACCCAGCCAACGGGATAGGCTCATCAGCCAGGCTTGTTCATCCAGGTCCAGATAGAACATGCCGATGCGGTAGCGGAACGCGTGGTACCGCGGGGACAGTCGGCGATGACTGAGCCAACCCAGGCAAAGACCACTGTTCACAGTGTTTCTCCAAAGTGCCGGGCCACCTGCAGCGCGCTGACCACACCGTCTTCGTGAAAGCCGTTGCCCCAGTAAGCGCCGCAGAAATAGCTGTGCTTGTAGCCTTGAAGTCGTGCTTGGCGCGTCTGGGCTTCTGACGCTGCGAGGCTGTACTGCGGGTGGGCGTAGCAGAAGCGGGCGATGATCTGTGCAGGGTCGATGAGCGCGGTCTGGTTGAGGCTTACACAGAACGTCACCGGTGCCTGGATACCTTGCAGGATGTTCATGTTGTAGGTCACCGCAGCTGGGGCATGCGCGGGGCCACCCAGTCGATAGTTCCAACTGGCCCAGGCCTTCTTTCGCTGTGGCAGTAGACGCTGATCGGTGTGCAGTACCACGTCGTTCTGCGCATAGCCGATGGCGCCCAGCACGGCGCGCTCTTCAACGCTGGGGGTCTCCAGCAGCGCCAGTGCCTGATCGCTGTGGCAGGCGAAGACCACACTGTCGAACCGTTCGGTGCCGGCGGCACTGAGCAGCGTGACGCCTCCCTCGTCGCGTCCGACCCGATGCACCTTGCAGTTCAGGCGAATACGCTCGGCGAACGGTCGGCAAAGAGGGGCGATGTAACTTCTCGAGCCGCCCTGGACGACCCGCCACTGCGGACGTCGATTGACCGAGAGCAAGCCGTGGTTACGACAGAAGCGCACGAAGAACTGCAGGGGGAAACCCAGCATCTGCGTCCGGGACATCGACCAGATCGCCGACCCCATGGGCACGATGTAGTGCTCGATGAAGCGCTGGCCATAGCCTTGAGCCTGGAGGTAGGCGCCCAGAGTGGTGGAGGTATCGATCCGCCGTGCGTCCAGATCGTCCAGTGCCTGCCGGTTGAAACGCAGGATATCGCGCAGCATCGCCCAGAACGGTGGGCTGATCAGATTACGGCGTTGAGCGAACAACGTGTTCAGGTTGTGACCGTTGTACTCCAGCCCGGTGAGCGGATCATGGACAGAAAAGCTCATCTCGGTTGGCTGTGAAGCCACCTGGAGCTGATCGAGCAAGCGAATGTAGTTCGGGTAGGTCCAGTCGTTGAAGACGATGAAGCCGGTGTCTATCGCATGGCGTTCGCCGCACCAGTCCACATCGACGGTATGGGTGTGGCCTCCGACCCAGTCGCTGGCCTCGAACACCGTGATTTCGTGTCTGCGAGACAGTAGGTGGGCACAGGTCAGGCCCGCGATACCGCTGCCAATGATCGCTATACGCATGGAGTTTCATTCCTGTTCATGACGTGCCAGACGCCGGCCCAGCGCCAGACGGGCGCGTGGCGGGAGTAGACCCAGCACACGCAACACCCAGGTGAAAAGACCTGGGAAGTTGATCTCCAGCGGACGTCGGTGCAGGTGCCTGACGATGTGCCGTGCGGCGCGTTCGGCTGACCACAGCTGTGGCATGGGGAAGTCGTTACGACGGGTCAGAGGCGTGTCGATGAAGCCTGGGCTGACCAACGTGACATCGATGCCTTCGTGGGCCAGGTCGATGCGTTGAGACTCCACCAAATAACGCACGGCGGCCTTGGAGGCGCCATAGGCGCCTGCCCGGGGCAAAGCCAGCCAGGTAACCGAGCTGCCCACCACCACCAAATGAGGATGTTTGCCAGCGCGAAGCAAGGGCAGGGCAGCGGCCAGGCACTGGCTGACGCCCAGAAAGTTGGTGCGCATCACCCGCTCGACCATGGCCGGGTCGAAATGACCAGGTTCCAGGTACTCGCACGTGCCCGCATTGAGGATCACCAAATCCAGCGCTCCCCAGGCAGCCTTGATCTGCGCTGCGATCCGAGCGATCTGGATAGGGTCATCGACGTCGCCGACAGCCAGCAGAACCTGCCCGGGAAACTGCTCCACCAAAGGGGCAAGGCGTTGCTCGTGACGACCGCCTAGGGCAACGTGATGACCCTGCTCCAACAGGCATTGCGCAAGCGCAGCGCCCAGCCCGCTGCTTGCTCCGGTCAACCAGCAGCGGCTCATGCCAACCTGCCTTTGAGCCAGCGGATCGCGCAGCCCATGACCGGAAGATGCTCATAGAGCAGGGCACCGGCATCGAAGTAGTCCTGGTGAAAATGGACACGTTCACGCCATCGCAGGTAGCTGCATCCTTGCAAGTTGACCGGCCGGTTGCGGGCCAGTCGGGGGTGGCGAAACTGCAAGCTCCAGCGTAGGTAGCCTTCGCCGGGTGACACTTCATTAGCGCCGCAGAAGACATAGCGGATGTCGTGGGTGTTGGCATACAGCTGGGCGAAGTAGGCCCTCAGGGCCTCAAGCCCCTGAATTTCATGCAAGGGATCACGAAAGGTGATGTCGTCGGCGTACAGTTTTTCCAGCCCATGGAGACGACTGCCATCGAGTTGGGCGAAGCGCTCGGCGAACTGTTGCAGATAGGCTGACATGCTTGGCTCCAGAAAAACCTGTACAACCGCGATTTGTTGTACAGGTATAGCTGAAGCCTGCCATAAAAGCTATACACAAAATGATAGCTGTACAGCTTTTTCGATCAGGACTTGGCCTCGCTCAGTTGCCGGCGCAGGTCGGCGACTTCCGCTTCCAGCTCCCGGACCCGTTCCTCGGCGAAGACCTGGGCCGAGACGTCACGCTGGATGCCAATGTAATAGGTCAACTGGTCCGCTTCGTTGCGCACAGGCGTGATGGACAGTTCATTCCAGAACAGGCTGCCGTCCTTGCGGTAGTTGCGAAGGACCTGGCGGCAAGGCTGGCCTGCACGAATCGCCTCACGGATCGAGGCGACGCCGGGCTGGTCATGGTCCTGGCCCTGGAGGAATCGACAGTCCTGATAAAGGATGTCGTCCGCTCGATAGCCGGTCAGGCGCTCGAAAGCGGGGTTGGTATAGATGAGGATGCTGTCGTTGCCCTCTTGCTCGGCGACGACGATGCCATCGTTGGAGTTTTCGACCATCAGTTGCAGCAGTTTTGCATTGATCATTAGCCAGCCCACCCGAATCTTCATGTGCGGTAAGCGCAGCGTAGCTTCCGAGCGTAGAGCTACGGCACGATTCGCTGCATGATGACCTAAGGTTGCACGGCGCAGAAGGTCTGTATAGGTTTAGAGTAATCCACCGTTCAGATGACTGCTCGCAATGACTGAGTCCGTACCAACCGACCTACTGCCCATGCGCGATGTGGTCAGCCTGACTGGCATCAATCCGGTGACCTTGCGTGCCTGGGAACGTCGCCATGGACTGATCCGTCCGCAACGCACCGAGGGCGGCCATCGCCTGTACACGGCCAAGGACGTTCAGCGAATTCGCGACATCCAGCGCTGGACAGCCAATGGGCTGCCGATCAGCAAAGTCGGCGAAAGGCTCACCGGTGACCATCAGCCAGCCCCGGAGCCGAACAGCGTCTTCCAGCAGTGGCGCGATGCCGTGGCGCGGGCTGCACGGGCATTCGATGGACGGGCGCTGGAAGCCGTGCACGGTCAATTGTGGACTGTTCTGCCTAAGGTGACTGTGTTGCGCGAGGTGTTGTTGCCGGTCTGGCATGAACTGGCTTCAGGTGACGGCTTCGGCGAACGCAGCCAATGGCTGTATCTGGATAATTTCCTGCGCGCCCGCTTGTTGATGCGCCTTCAAATGAACCAGCCTGAGGTGCCGCCCGTATTACTGGCAGGTCTGCAGGAGCAAGCCGAGTTCGAGCTACTGTGCGCTGGCCGGTTGTTGAGCAGCGATCAACAGCGCGTCGAGGTGCTCGGCTGCGGCCAACCGTTTGAAGAGCTGCCTTTGTTGTGCGCAACGCTGCAGCCGGCTGCCTTGGTGGTTGTGGTGCAGGGAGTGATAAGCCCACAGCTGGCCAAGCGACTGCGTTGGTTGCATATGGAGATTGCCTGTCCACTGGCGCTCATGGGAGAGGAACTGGACGCTTCCAAGGCGCTTCTGCAGGGCACTCCGGTGGGCTTGCTGAATGCGCAACGACCCGATGTTGCCCAGACGCTCGGGGCGTTGATCAGAGGTGAGCTGGATCTGTAATCCGGTCTTGGGAGTTGCCTTGTCCTTCGGACCGGTTCTAACTGAAAGCTTGCTTGTGAATGCCAACAACCGAGTCCTCAAGAGGGCATCGGGCGACGGGCATCCCGGCGTATCGCTTGCGGTGGTATGCCGAAGCCCCGCAGGAACACCTCGCGCATATGACGACGGTCGCGAAAGCCGGTTTCCTGGGCGACCACGTCCAAGGGATGCCGGCTTTGCTCGATCATCAGGCGTGCCGCCTCCAGCCTTAGTCCCTCGATCGCCTTGGCTGGGGAGTGCCCGGTTTCGGCGCTGAAGACCCTGGAGAACTGACGTGGGCTCAGGTTCACCACCTCTGCCAGCTCCTCGACGCCCAGTGGGCGGTTCAGATGCTGGCGTGCATAGTCCAGCGCACGCTGGATCCGGTCGGACTTGGGGGCGAGGTGCAGCAGTTCGGAGTGTTGGGACTGTCCGCCGGAGCGGTACTGCTGCATCACCAGCTTGCGTGCCACCGACCGCGCGATGTCCGCGCCGAGGTCCTTTTCCACCAGCCCGAGCGCCAGGTCGAGCCCTGCGGTCATGCCCGCCGACGTCCAGAGGGTACCGTCGGCGATATAGATGCGGTCTTCCTCGACGCTGATATCCGGATAACGCCGTTGCATCTCGCGGGCGAATGCCCAGTGTGTCGTGGCTCTACGCCCTGACAGCAGCCCCGCCTCGGCGAGGATGAAAGCGCCAGTGCACAGGCCCACGGTGCGCCTGGCATGGGTGCTCGTCTGGCGAAGGAACTCCAGGGTCGCCGCCGAGGTGGGCACCTCCAAGGGGTTGGTGACTCCGACGATGATCCAGGTGTCGGTCAGGCGGGGCGTTTCGAGTGGCTGGGTATCGAGGGCCAAGCCCAGGGACGAACGCACCTTGCCGCCTTCGAGCGAGAAGTTCTCGACGGTGTAGAAGGTGTCTTGCGCGGCGATGTTGGCCAGTTCGAACGCGGCCTGGGTGGCCAGCGAAAGCACTTGGAACCCGTCTGCCAGCAAATAGCTGATGCGATGCATTGCCTACTCCCCAGTGTCCGGAAACAGTACCTTATACGTCATTTGAGATACCGTCATCCCCCTGCATCCTGTTCTCCAGACCCACCCCAACCCTGGAGATGCATCATGACTCAGTCCCATCCTGGTACCGCCCTCATCACCGGCGCCTCATCCGGTATCGGCGCTCTCTACGCCGAGCGTCTGGCCCATCGTGGCTATGACCTGATCCTGGTCGCGCGAAACCGCGAACGTCTGAATGCCTTGGCCAAGCGCCTGACTGACGAGACTGGCCGTTCCGTCGAAGTGGTGGCAGCCGACCTTGGCAACCCAGATGACCTGCGCCAAGTGGAATTGCTGCTGCGCACTGACGCCAGCATTACCTTGCTGGTGAACAATGCCGGAGTGGGGGCCACGCAGCCGCTTCTGGAGTCGGACGTCGACAAAATGCAAGACATGATCACGCTCAACGTGAACGTGTTGACGCGTTTGACCTATGCCGCGGTTCCAGGCTTGGTCGCGCGCCAGGGCACGCTCATCAATATCGCCTCCGTCGTGGCCCTTGCGCCTGAACGGCTCAACGGCGTGTATGGAGGCACCAAGGCGTTCGTGCTGGCATTCAGCCAATCCCTGCACCACGAGCTTGCGGACAAGCACGTTAGGGTTCAGGTGGTACTGCCTGGTGCGACGGCGACCGACTTTTGGGCGGCAGCAGGCACACCCCTGGATTACCTGCCGGGCGAGATCGTCATGAAGGCTGACGACATGGTGGACGCGGCGCTTGCCGGGCTGGACCAAGGAGAGTTCATCACGATCCCGTCCTTGCCCGACCTGGGTGACCTGGAGCGTTACGAGGCGGCGCGGCAAGCGTTGATGCCGAATCTTTCATTGAGAACTCCCGCGACACGCTACCGCAGCTGACGTTCGTCATGCCGTACGAGGTGAAGCGGCCCTCGCGAGGGCTGCCTCATTTTCGGAAACGTCCAGTCACAGAACCGTATCACTGTGTGTACAGCGCCGATGTCCGACGCTCTGGCATACAAATGCCGCCACCTTCGGATACATCGGCGATACAGGCGGGACGTGAAATGGCCCCACCTGGACGAGGCCTGCAGTTCCGCAAGCCCCCATCGCGGACAACGACAACCCATTTTCCGCACACCTGTGCGGCAAACTGAGCCAGGCCAAGCACTGATCGCAGCCAACGCCCTCCCTGTGTGCCTGGTCGGGGAGGGCAGCATGCCCTTTGGAGAACTACCATGCCCAATACCCTGACAACGATCCTCTACACCGCCCATACCCATACGACCGGTGGCCGCGATGGGCGCGGCCAATCTGTCGATGGCGAGCTCGACCTGCCGCTGAGCCCGCCAGGCTCCGGTCGCCCGGGCACCAACCCCGAGCAGCTGTTCGCCATCGGGTGGTCTGCCTGCTTCATTGGTGCCCTGCGCCGCGCGGGGCAGAAGTACAACATTCGCCTGCCTGACGATGTAGCAGTGGATGCCGATGTTTCCCTAGGCAATACCGCAGATGGAGGTTTCGCGCTGGCTGCCCAGCTGACGGTGCGCTTGCCTGGCCTGGCCGCCGAGGAAAAGGAGAAGCTGGTAGCTGAGGCGCATCAGATATGCCCGTACTCGAAAGCGACCCGCGGCAATATCGAAGTGGGTTTCGTGATGCTGTGATGGCGTTCAGATACACCCCAGCCCGCGTAACTGATTAGGTACGCGGGCTTCTTGTTGTACGGGCTGCGCTGCTGCGCATAGCGCAAAAACTGAAAGCCTGTACCCACAAAAGACGAAGAGGGCGCTTCGAGAGGGGTCAATGGGCGTCAGCCGACGGTTGTGCTGGGGGTTGTACCTTGCGCATCAACGGCACGAGCAGCGTGGCCAACGCGAAACACGCCATGATCACCAGGAAGGCGTCGGCATAGGTCAACGTTTGCGCTTCACGCCACGTCAGTGCCCAGAGCTGGCGCAGTGCGGTGTGGCTGGCGTCCAGGCTGTCCTGGCCGAGAGCCTGGGCGTTGCTGCTCATTGCTCGAGCCAGGCATTCATTGTCTCGTTTTGACCGTTAAGGTGCTCGGCAAGGCGCAGGAAATGCAGGTTGAGCACGGTGGCGCAGGCGGCGATAGCTTTGCGCCCCAGGCCATCAGCGTCAGGATCACAGGCCGCAAGTCACGCCCGACCTCGGTGAGCAGGTACTCGAAGCGTGGCGGGTTGCTCTGGTAGGGTCGGTGCTCGAGCAAGCTGGCGGTGACCAGGTCGGTCAGCCGACGAGTAAGCGTGTTGGTGGCGATGCCCAGGCTGCGCTGGAACTCATCGAACCGACGCAAGCCATAGAGCGCGTCGCGCAGGACCAACAGGCTCTAGCCATCACCGATGTGTTCCAGCGCTCGGGCTACAGGGCAGGGCATGGGTTGAAAGCTGGCTTTTTTCATGACGTTGACCTTGGGTTTCATGCTTGGATGAGCCCACTATCCGCCACAAAAAACCTGAGCCGGCGCGCCCGGTTCAGGTTTAGTGCCCCAACGAAGGTTACGAGGCAAAGTCAGTGGACAGGGACAGCGCTCGCCACCGTGCCAGCTCCTGCTCGACTGCGCTGTGCTTGGCCTCGATACGCGCGACGGCATCACTGCCCAAGGCCAGGCGCAACGGCGGATTGGCCGCGTTGGCCAAGGTCATCAGGGCTTCGGCCAGCTTTGCAGGGTTGCCCGGCTGGGCATGGTTGGCCGCTTCGGCATAATTGCGCATGACACCGACGGTGGAGGCGTAATCCGGCAGTTCTAGAGCCGTTTTCACCAGGGACTGCTCATCCAGGAAGTCGGTGCGGAAAAAGCCTGGTTCGACCACAGTCACCTTGATACCCAAGGGGGCCAGCTCCTGATGCATCGCTTCGCTGATGCCTTCGACGGCGAACTTGGTCGAGCCATACACGCCCCAGCCCATATAAGCCTGGTAGCCGCCGAGCGACGAGATGTTGATCACATGACCACTGCGCTGCCGGCGCATATGGGGCAATACCGCACGAGTGACATTCAGTACACCGAAGACGTTGGTGGCGAACAACCGCTCGGTTTCGCTGGCGCTGGTTTCTTCGACCGCGCCGAGCACGCCGAACCCGGCATTGTTGACCAGCACGTCGATTTGCCCAAAGCGCTCGATGCCAGCAGCGACCGCTGCGTAAGCCTCTTCTTCGCCGGTCACGTCCAGGCGCACGGCCAGCAGGTTCGGGTGCTGACCAAGACGGGCCTCGATGTCCTCCGGTTTACGCGCCGTTGCGATGACTGCATCGCCTGCCGCGAGGGCCTGCTGGACGATCAGGGTGCCGAAACCACGGGAAGCGCCGGTAATGAGCCAAGTACGCATGTCAACTCCTCCTGTATCCGACCCTGCACCGTGCGGGGCCTTCTCGATGAGTTGAGCGAACTTTAAGATTTTTGATTTACTGTGATAATCCCATGAATATCGCATGGGCCTTTGAGTAATTTTCATCAATGAAGCCAGCCAGTACCGCCGATCTGTCGCTCTTCCTGTGCATTGCCCGCCATCTGAATTTCAGTCGTGCGGCAGTCGAATTGGGGCTTACACCTTCGGCCCTGAGCCATGCGCTGCGGGCCCTGGAAACCCGCCTGGATGTGCGGTTGTTCAACCGCACCACTCGCAGCGTCGCCCTTACCGAGGCCGGGGAGCGCCTTTACCAGCGGCTGCAACCGGCCTTCCGTGACATCGCCGACGCCTTGGAAGATCTCAATAATTTCCGCGACAAACCGTCTGGCAACCTGCGCATCACCGCCGGACGCGCCGCAGCGGAACTTGCGTTGCTGCCACTGGCCCAGCGTTTCCTGGTCGCGTACCCGGACGTACACCTCGAAATTCTCAGCGACGATGCCTTGGTGGATATGGTGGGTACCGGTTTCGATGCCGGTGTACGCCTGGGAGAGCGGTTACAGGCCGATATGGTCTCATTGCCCATTGGTCCTTATCTGCGCTCGGTGGTGGTCGGTTCGCCCGAGTTCTTCGAACGCCATTTCATTCCGCAACATCCACAAGACCTGAAAAAACTACCTTGTATCGGACACCGTTTTCCCAGTGGCGCACTTTACCGTTGGGAGTTCGAGCGGGGAGGTGTCCAACTGGAGGTCGACGTCCAAGGCCCGTTGATACTGGGTGATGTCAGCCTGATGCTGGCGCCTGCCTTGCAAGGTATCGGCCTGGCCTATGTGTTCGAGGACATGGTCAAGGAACATCTGGAGCGAGGCGATCTGCAGCAGGTTCTGGGCGACTGGTGCCACTACTATCCGGGGCTGCATTTGTATTACCCAAGCCGGCGGCAGGTGCCAGCAGCATTGAAAGCCTTCATCGAGTTCGCACGCGAATATAGCGCGAGCCCGGCCACTACAGCGTCGCCGACTGGATCGGGGTAGTGATCTATACCCAGTAGACGTTTGCAGCTTGCACCGCCGCTCCAGGAACGTCGTCTTAGCCTCAGCTACTTCCGCTTGAAGGCTTCTCGGCGAGACTCGCGTTCGGCAATGAAACGATCGCTGACCAGCGCTTCCAGGTCCTTGCGTTCCACAGCGTCGCCGCAGTGAGGACAAACGCTGGCCACACCCACATCATGGCCGCAGGCGCGGTGCACGAAATGCACGGCCAACCCCTCATCCGGGTTCTTGCACCACTTCTCACCCCAGGCGCGCAGCGCGTAAATCACAGGATAGAAGTCCCAGCCCTTGTCGGTCAGATGATATTCGTAGCGCAGCGGCTTCTCGCTGTAGGGCCGGCGTTCGACCAGGCCATTCGCCTCCAGCGCTTTGAGGCGCGAAGTCAACATCTGGGGCGTAGCGGTGGTCTGGATCTGCATTTCCTCGAAGCGTGTCGCGCCCATGTACAGCTCACGCAGGACCAAAATGGTCCATTTGTCGCCCACCAATTCCATCGAGCGTGCCACCGGGCACACCGTATCGCTTGTCACGTCCAGCCTCGGCATCACGCTGTTTTCTCCGTAGAAACTATTGTTTTCATAGTAACGCAGCCAGGTTAAGCATGTCGCATGGATTAACGCTCAAAGCCTCATTCCCGTTGACACTATGATTATCATAGTTAATATGAAGCCTATGCGGCTTGCGCTGTCGCAGCGCGGCATTTGTCGGTATAGCAAACGTCCTAGATCGCTTCTCCTTTCATCTGGAGCACTATCATGACCCATCCTGTGTATGCCTCGGAGCGGACCGCTCTGCTGCTGGTCGATCCCTACAACGACTTCCTGTCCGATGGCGGCAAGCTTTATTCCATGCTCAGAAGCGTCGCGGATGAAGTTCGACTGCTCGACAACCTGCGCACGACCGTTGCCGCCGCGCGAGCACAAGCAATTCAGGTGTACTACGTACCTCATCGGCGCTGGCAGCCCGGCGACTACACCCGCTGGGATCACCCCAATCCCACCCAACGCCTGATCCAGGAACGTCACACCTTTGCCAAGGGGTCCTGGGGCGGCGAATGGCATCCTGACTTCGTGCCACAGGAGGGCGACATCATCATCCAGGAACACTGGGGACAAAGCGGGTTCGCCAATACCGACCTCGACTTCCAGCTTAAGCAGCGAGGCATCACACACGTGATCGTCGTCGGCCTGCTGGCGAACACCTGCATCGAATCGACCGCACGCTTCGCCATGGAGTTGGGTTATCACGTCACGCTGGTACGCGATGCGACAGCCGCCTTCAACAAGGAAATGATGCACGCGGCGCACGAGCTGAACGGGCCGACGTTTGCGCACAGCATCGTCGACACCCGCGGGCTCGTGCAGACTTTGCAGCAGCAGTGAAGGGGCTGCGTCATGTCTGCCTCTTGCGCATCGCCAATGGGAGTTTCCAGCCGCCTTGTCACGCTTATGGCCCTGTGCTGCGCGCTGGCGGTCTCGACTATCTACTACCACCAGCCGCTTCTGCCCCAGATGGCCGCGTCCTTTGGCCTGGCGCCGACACAGGCCGGCCTGATCGCCACGCTGACGCAGCTTGGCTATGCGCTAGGCCTGCTGTTCATCGTGCCGCTCGCCGATTGTCGACAACCACGCCAACTCGCGCTGCTGGCCATCGCGGGGAATGCCGTTGCCTTACTTCTTTGCGCTGTAGCGCCGACTTTCACAATGCTGTGCGTGAGCAGCTTTCTTGTCGGCGTGACAGCGATCACTGCGCAGCTCATCATCCCCTGTCTGTCGGGGTTGGCCACTCCAGTTGAGCGAGGTCGCATCGTCGGGAGCCTGCTCAGCGGCCTCTCGGCAGGTCTTTTACTGGCGCGCATGCTCGGAGGCTTCGCCGGCGCACATGCCGGGTGGAAAGCCGTGTTCGTTCTGGCCTCGCTCAGCGATGTCCTGTTGCTGGTCATCGTTGCCAAGCGCCTGCCCGCCACCAGCAGTCTGCAGACGATAAGCTACGGGCAGCTCCTGGGTTCGTTAGGCAGCCTGGTCAAACAGGAAGGCGTGCTGCGTTACTGCGCGGCGAGCGGCCTGCTGATGTTCGCCGCATTCAGTGCACTGTGGGCTTCGCTTGCCGCGCTATTGGCACAACCTCCATACGGACTCGACTCCGCCACCATTGGTCTGTTTGGGCTGGTCGCGCTGCTGGGCATCGTCGCGTCACCTCATATTGGCGCGCTGACCGATCGCGTGGGCGCACGCACCATGGTCCTCGCCGGCGCAATGACCCTCGTCCTGGGTTTCGCCTGCATTGCAGCGAGCGGGCGAGATCTTGGCTGGCTGATCCTCGGCATGGTGCTGCTCGACATGGGCAATCGTGCAGGGCTGGTTGCCAACCAGGCACGCGTATTCACTCTGAGGAGCGAGGCCAGAAGCCGACTCAATACCCTATTCATGGGGTCGTATTTTCTGGGGGGAGCGATCGGCGCCGCATTAGGGAATTATGGCGTGCACCGGGCCGGCTGGATCGGCCTTGCCGCTGTTGGCATCCTGCTGTCCACTGCGGCCGCCGTGATCAATGCGCTTGCACCCCGTGAGTCGAGCGCTACGATCGGCGAGGGACCGAGAGCTATCCGATGACAATTGCCAGTCGGCAGTGTCACCGTTGCGGTGTCTCACAGTACGTTGAATTACAAAGATGCGCTTTGCATCTCAAGCCGCAGTCCGATCGCCCGGCACTTTCCCAGGTTTCCGGGGATTGATTTTGTGGGGGCTGGATCCGCTATCAAAGTGAAATACCAACCGGAGCACATATCAATGAGGGATGCTCAAAAGGATGTACTGGACGCTTTCGAGAAAGTGGCGCTCATCGAGGCGGCCACTCCGATTCAGCGGCTACAAAAGCTTGAACTGCGACTGGGTATCAAGCGAGTCAATCTTTACATCAAACGTGACGATCACATGGCATTCGCCGGGGGTGGCAACAAGCTTCGCAAGCTTGAGTTCCTGTTAGGTGAGGCGATTGCACAAGGATGCGACACAATCGTCACGACTGGCGGACTCCAATCCAACCACGCACGACTTACTGCCGCTGCTGCTGCGCGATTCGGCTTGGACTGCGAACTGGTCCTCGGCAGGGTGGTGCCGCGGCATGATGCAGAATACGAAAGCAACGGCAACGTGCTGCTTGATCAGATCTATGGCGCCAAGCTCCATGTACTTCCGCTAGGGGAGAAGGCAGCCGAATTCGCAGATAAAAGAATCCAGCTGCTCAAAGAAGAGGGCAAGAAACCCTACCTGATCCCTATGGGGGGATCGTCACCTCTTGGCGCGCTGGGTTACGCCAAATGCAGTGACGAGATAATGCAGTATGAACGGGATAACGACATCCGCTTCGAGAAGGTTCTTCTGCCTAACGGCAGCTCGGGAACTCATGCGGGTCTAGCCGCAGGTTTCGTCACGCGTGGACGCTCCCCGACGATCATTCGATCCTATACAGTGTTGGGAGACCAAGAACAGGCGGTGCAGCAAACCTTGAAGCTCGCTAACGACGCACTGGCATTGGTCGGGTTCTCAGAGGTCGCGCCCAATCAGATCGATGTAGATGGGAATCACCGGGGAGAAGGCTATGGGATTCCGACGGCTGAGGCTCTTGAGACAATTGCATCCCTGGCTCAGGCCGAAGGTATCTTGCTTGATCCGGTTTACTCTGCAAAAGCCTTTGCCGGCATGCTTCATGACATAGCGGCGGGAGATTTCATCGAGGGGGCTAACCTACTGTTCCTGTTCACAGGCGGCGGACCAGGTGTTTATGCCTATCGCAGCGCATTCGACTTCTAAAAAACCAGACTCCACAGGGAATCTGCTCATCACCGGAATGTGCCGGTGATGAGCATTCTGTCAATCAATGGCCTGCGCTCTGACTACCGTCGACGTGCAGGATCTCGCCGGCGCTCACACACCTTGGTGTGTATCCAGAGGCGCCTGTTGCACGCTCAGCTTTTCCCACTCAGGCTCGTTGCTGGCGTTGGCCCCGCGATTGGCACGCAACACCAGAGCGCAGAGTGCCGGTAGATAAAGCAGCGTCAGCACCGTGCCCACCTGAATTCCACCGATCAGTACAAACGCCAGGGACGACCAGAACACCGAGAAGGTCAGTGGGATGAAGGCCAGCGCGGCGGCCAGTGCAGTGAGCAGCACCGGCCGGGCGCGGCGCACCGTGGCTTCGATGATCGCCTCGTGCAGGGGGCGGCCGTGGGCCTGCTCCTGCTCGATCTGGTCGGTGAAGATCAGGGTGTTGCGCATCAGGATGCCGCCGATGCCGATCAGCGCCAGGATGGCATTGAAACCGAAGGGCTGATCGAACAGAAGGAGCACAGGAACCGCCCCGATCAAGCCCAGCGGTGCGGTGGCGAACACCATGAACATCAGGGCGAAGGAGCGCACCTGGAACATGATCACGACCAGCGTCAGCATGATCATCACCGGGAACAGGACTGCCAGAGCCTTGTTGGCCTTGGCGCTTTCTTCCACCGGACCGCCGATAGTCACCCGATAGCCAGCCGGCAGTTGGGCGATTAGCGGCTGCAGATCAGCGTACACGGCCTTTCCTACGTCCGGCGGCTGCGTGCCTTTGAGGATGTCGGCTCGTACCTCGAAGGTCAGGTCGCGGTCGCGGCGTTTAAGGATCGGTTCCTCCATCACCGGCTGGAAGCGCCCCACCTGCTCCAGCGGAATCGAAACGCCGGCGGCGTTGGTGATGGTCAGGCCCTCGATACCGCCGAGATTCTCCCGCTGGACATTCTGTGCTCGCACCATCACCGTCACGGTGCGGGTGCCTTCGCGCACTTCGGTCACTGGGTTGCCGGTGAGCAGGGCATTGAGCTGGCTCTTTACCTCATCGGGTGTGAAGCCCAGCAGACGCAGGCGATCCTGGTCCAGTACCAGGCGATAGGCGCTGACTCGCTCGCCCCAGTCGATGAAGGTATCGCGGGTCATGGGGTTGGAGGCTACCACTCGGCGTACCTCTTCGGTGATGTGCCGAAGCTGTTCCAGATTCTGGCCGGATACGCGGAATACCACTGGGAAAGGCACCGGCGGGCCGAACACCAGTTGAGTGACTCGCACCCGCGCGGAAGGAAACTCGCCAGCGGCGATGCGTGCCTGCATGCGTTCGCGCAGGGCGTCGCGGGACTTGGAGTCCGCCGTCTGCACGATGATCTTGGCGAAGGCCGGGTCCGGCAGCTCGGGATTTAAAGAAAGGAAGAAGCGCGGCGCGCCGCCGCCCACGTAAGCATCTACCAGTTTCGTCTGGGGCTCTTCCAGCAGTGCGTTTTCCACCTGGGCGACCACGCTTTCGGTAGCCACGAACGCGCTGCCTGGCGGCATGTACACCTCCACCAGCAGCTCGGAACGGTCGGAGTTGGGGAAGAACTGCTTTTTCACTGCACCCATGCCCAGGCCGCTGACGAGGAAGGCCGCTACCACCAATGCGGTAACAGTCTTGGGGTGGTTCACGCACCAGGTAATCAGGGCGCGCAGGCGCTGATAAAGAACTGTGGCGTAGATCGCGTCATGACCGCCTGCGACTGGCTGGATCTTCGGTAGCATCTTCACTCCAAGGTAGGGCGTGAAAAATACCGCCACTAGCCAGGAGGCGAGCAGAGCGAAGCCGACGATCCAGAAGATGTTGCCGGCATACTCCCCGGCTCCGGATTTGGCAAAGCCCACCGGCAGGAAGCCGATCACGGTTACCAGGGTGCCGGTAAGCATGGGGGCTGCGGTGGAGGTCCAGGCAAAGGTGGCGGCCTGGATGCGGTCGAAGCCTTCTTCTAATTTCACCACCATCATTTCGATGGCGATGATTGCGTCGTCAACCAGCAGGCCGAGGGATAGAATCAGCGCGCCAAGGGTGATGCGGTCGAACTCGCGCCCAGTCATCAGCATGATGACGAAGACGATGGCCAAGGTCAGCGGCACGGCGGCGGCCACCACCAGGCCCACGCGAAAGCCCAGAGCCAGTAGGCTGATCAGCATGACCACGCCGAGGGCAACGAAGAACTTGAGCATGAACTCGTTCACTGCGATGCGAATTTTCTCGGCCTGGTCGGAAACCTTGTCAAACATCACACCCAGCGGCAGTTCGGCATGGATGCGGTCTTCTTCGGCTTGCAGCGACTTGTCCAGCTCCAGGCCGTTGAAGTGCGGCTCCATGATCACGCCTAGCATCAGAGCGGGCTTACCCTGGTGGCGAATGCGGTAGGTCGGCGGGTCTTCGTAACCACGCTTAACCGTTGCGACGTCAGCGATGCGCAGCAATTTGCCGCCCGCATTGATCGGCACATTCTCGATCAGCTTCAGGCTGTCGAAAGCACCGTCCAGACGGATGTAGGCGCGCGGCCCGCTGGTCTCGACGAAGCCGGCTGGGGCCACACCGTTCTGCTTGCCCAGGGCTTCAAAGATCTGCTCCGGCTTAAGGCCCAGGGTGGCCAGACGCTCGTAGGAGAATTCGACGAAAATGCGTTGGGCCTGTTCGCCGAGAATGTTGACCTTCTTTACACCGGGCAGGCGCAGCATGCCTTGGCGCAGATCCTCGGCCATCTGCACCAGTTGGCGGTGCGGCATTCGCCCGGCTTCCAGGGCGTAGAGGGCGAAATAGACGTCGGAATATTCGTCATTGAAGAACGGACCGATGACGCCACGGGGCAGGCGCTTGGCCTCGTCGGAGAGCTTCTTACGGGTCTGGTAGAACAGTGCCTGGATGTCGCCCGGGCGGGTAGAGTCCTGATACTGCAGTTTCATGGAGACGAAGCCGGGCTGGGCGATGGTTTCCACCCGATCGTAGAAGTCCAGCTCCTGCAGGCGCTTTTCCAGGCGGTCAGCAACCTGCTCCTGCATTTCTCGCGCGGTGGCGCCCGGCCAGGCAGCAGTGATGGTCATGGTCTTGACCGTGAAGGATGGGTCTTCGGCGCGCCCCAGCTTGCCAAAGGCTATGGCCCCGGCAACCAGGGTGGCGAGGATCAGGAATAGGGTGACTGCCTGGTTGCGCACCGCGAAAGCGGAGAGGTTGAAGCGGCTCATTTCAGTGCTCCAGGGCCAGGGAGGGCCCTGGCAGTTGACGCACGCTGTCGCCGGGGCTGAGCAGGTTTGCACCGAGGGCGACTATGCGTTCACCCGGCTGCACGCCGCCCTGCAGTACCGCTTCTTCTTGTTCCAGTCGCACCACCTTGACGGAGCGCAGATCGATCTTGTCGTCGTTACCAATGACCCAGACGCCAGTGCCTTGGCCCCTGTCATGCAGGGCACCTAGTGGGACACGCATCAACTGCTGCTCGCTCGTGCTATCGAGGCGCAAGGTGATGGTAGATCCGATAGCCAGGGTTGTAGATTCATCCCCTAGGGTGTACCGGGCACGGAAAGTCCGCGTGATGGTATCCGCTGCGGCGGAAAGCTCTCGCAGGGAGGCAGATATGGCGACTCCGGAGGCGCCGTAGGGATAGGCCCGGGCCGGATGATCGGCTAGCGCTCGCTGGGTCTCCGGAATATCTATCACCGCCTCGCGGGCACCGTCGTGGGCCAGGCTGGCGACGATCTGGCCTTCGGCGACAACCTGACCCCGGTCCACCCGTACATCGGTGATCACCCCGTCTCCGTCGGCCTTCAGGGTGGAATAGGTTCTACGATTTTCAACCTGGGCCGCTTCCGAGGTGGCGGCGGCGTGCTCGGCTTCGGCCACCCGAAGACGAGTATGGGCCTGGTCATAGGTCTGCGCAGAGACCGCTCCGGTTCTAATCAGGCGACGGTAGCGTGCTTCATCATCATGAGCCTGGCGCAACTCGGCTGCGGTGGCGGTAACTCGGTTACGTGCTGTACGCAGAGCCAGCTCGAAGTCGGTGTTATCCAGCTCCAGTAGCACGTCACCTCGCTTGACACGAGTGCCCGGGTCGACCTTGCGGGCGATGACCTTACCACTAACCCGAAAGCCAAGGTCGCTGATCGTGCGAGCGGCCACCACACCGGTGTAGAGCGAGTCTTGCTGGGAAGCCGGTTGCACATGCGTTGCGATCACTGCCCGTGGTTGGGCAGCGAAGGCCAAGGTGTCGGCTTGGCTGTCGCAACCGTTTAAAGCCAGCGCAGATACAGAAACCAGGGCAAGTAGGGCAAGGTGTTTCATAGTGCGATCCTTGGGTGTAGGGCGGTCGTGGGGCTGAGCACCACGCGTCCAAAATATGATAGGCATAATAAAATTTCGTGTATATATTATGGTCATCATATTTTCCGACCCACCGGGTACGGTACGACCAATTGAGGTGTGCTCGATGAGTAATGAACGACAAGCGGTGCAGTGCGATGCGAAAAGCGTTTTGACGCTCGCCCTTAGCAACGACGGCAGGAATGCCATGGAATGGCAGCTGATTATCCTGGAATTGAAAGCCGCAGAAGGAACCAAGCCATGAACCCGTCCCGCCTGCTGCTTGCAATCCTGGTGGTGCTTACTGCGCTGGGGGAAATCTCCACACAGTTGTTGATCCCTGCCTTGAGCAGGATTGAACAGGGCCTCGGTGCGATGCCTGGAGCCAGCGTTGCGGCGTTGTCCGGTTTTGTCGCTGCATTTGGTCTGGGACAGTTGCTGCTCGGACCTCTATCCGATCGGATTGGCCGGCGACCGGTTCTGATCGGCGGTCTCACGCTCTACTTGGCCGCCACTGGTTTGATGCTTCTGGCCGACAGCATGATCGGCTTCATCGTCGGACGTGTGGCCCAAGGTCTTGGAGCCTGCGCCGCTTTGGTCCTGGCCCGAGCTATCGTCCGCGATGCTTGGAAGGCTCAGGCCGCGCCGGCCTTGGCGCTGACGGTCATTGGTATGCTCAGCGCAATTGCCCTGGCTCCGGTGGTCGGTGGTCTGCTGACCCAATGGGGGGGCTGGCACGCCCCCGTTCTGGCGTCGATGACTATAGGTAGCACTGCGTTGCTTTTGGTTATAGCGTTTTACCGTGAGTCCAATCTCAGCCTTGATCCTACAGCGGGGCATCCTGCGACCTTGGCACGTGACTACTTCTCCCTGCTAAAACAGCGTTCCAGTCGTGCCCTGGCCTTGACCCTTGCGGGCACCTACGGAGCGATGTTCGCTGTGATAGCAGGCTCATCCGCGGTCTACATTCATTTGCTGGGACTGAGCTCGGCGCAGTACGGAATGGTGTTTGGGATAACCATTTCGGGCCTGATCGCCGGTGCCCTGTTCACCCAGCGCAAGATCATGCAATTGGGGCCGCAGCGCATTGTGGGGTTTGGCATCAGTCTGGTTGCTGCCGGCGCCGCACTCTCTATTCTGGTGCACTCTGTACTAGGTCTGTCGGTGCTGGGCGTCTCCCTGCCGCAGGTACTGGTGACGCTGGGGGGTGGCATGCTGATCCCTGCGTCGGTCGCTGGCGTTGTCATGCCCAATGCTCATCGTGCTGGGCTTGCGGCTGGTCTCATGGGCTTTTCTCAGATGCTCGGTGCTACCTGCAGTGGCTTACTGCTGAGCGCGCTGCAAGATGGCACTGCGTCGCCGATGTTAGGCCTGCAGGGTGCATTCGCTATAAGTGCCTTTTGCTTGTTCCATCTGATGACCCGCAAGCCGCGTAGCGCGGATTTGACATCAGCGATTTAGACCTTGTCGAAGTCGAAGGGCTACTCAGTGAATACAGTTAAAGAGCGCGAAAGCCGCTGTAGTCAGTGCGCGGGTAGAAGGTCAACTTGCCGACTGTACCCTTATGTATCTCAAGTCCTTGCGCACACTCAGGCATATAAATCTGCACCCTTTCGAAATATCGACGCTACGGCGACTGGTTAGAGTAGCGCCTCCCTATGACTGCTCTGAAAGGAGACGACCATGCGTTATCCCCATGTGCTCGCCGCCGTCGTGACGTTCACTGCATTTGCCGCGCTTGCCCAGGCCGACCAGCACCAGACCGAAAGCGCTAGGAGCGCCAACTGGAAACAAGGTATCCAGCGCACGGATCTGACTCGCGATGATCTTGGCGACTCGGTTCACGAAGTGATTCAGGCGCGGGTCGATTTCGACCCGGGAGTGGCGTCGCCGAATCATTCACATCCGGGAGTGGAGGTCGCTTACGTGATCGAGGGCACCTTCGAGTATCGGCTCAAGGGGCGGGCGCCGGTGATTCTCAAGGCCGGCGAGTCCCTCTACATCCCAGCCGGCACGCCGCATATCGCCACCAATGTCGGTGGGGGCAAGGCCTCTGAGCTGGCGACTTACATCGTCAATAAAGGCAAACCGCTGCTCGTGCTGGAGCAGTGATCCCTGCCCGGCGAAGGGCATGACATGAGACCGCCACAGGGCGACGGGATGGCATATCCCGTCGCCCGGTTTCTATTCCTCTCTCAGTGTGTGACCTGAAGCAGTTGCCGAATCTTGGTTTCGGTTTCGGCATAGGCACCTTCGCCGAAGTGCTGGTAGACGATCCGACCGCCCTGGTCGATCAGGTAGAGGGCCGGCCGGTAGCGATTGCCGAAGGCGTTCCAAGTTCTGTAGTCATTGTCCTGGGCGACCGGATAGGTGATGCCGAGTCGGCCTACCGCCTCATCGAGATTGGCCGTTACCTGTTCATGTGCATACTCGGGCGTGTGCACACCAATGACGACCAGCCCCTGATCGCGATAGCGTTCGTGCCATTGCTGCACATGGGGCAGGGCGCGCTGGCAGTTGACGCAGTCATAGGTCCAGAACTCGACGAGAACGACCTGTCCGCGCAGCTGTTCCAGGGTCAGGGGCTCGCTGTTGATCCAGTGGGTGATCCAACGTGGGACGCGCGCTGCATAATCGCGCCGTCGGATCGAAACCCCGCCAACTGGCGGGGTCTTTTCATGATGGCTCCTGAAAGCGCAGGCTAAACTGCCACCGCTTCCCGACTATATTCCCCATCGATCAGTCGCAAAAGGCCCAATGGGTTGGCATTTTGCAGCGCAGGGGGCAGGAGGTCATCGGGGTAGTTTTGGAAGCACACTGGCCGCAGGAAGCGATCGATGGCCAAGGTCCCTACAGAGGTACCGCGGGCATCAGAAGTGGCGGGGTAGGGGCCGCCGTGTACCATGGCGTCGCAGACTTCCACACCGGTTGGATAGCCATTGAGCAGCAGTCGGCCGACTTTTTCCTGCAACAGATCGCTCAACCAGCCATAGGCCAGCAGCTCGGACGGTTCGCCGAGGAGGGTCGCAGTCAGTTGGCCACGCAGGGCCTTGATAGCATCGGCCAGCTGAGCCTGGTCTTCGATTTCGATCAGCAAGGTCGCGGGGCCGAAAACCTCCTCCTGCAACAGCTCATCACCTTCAAGCAGCAGGCTGACGTCAGCTGTGAACAGCTGTGGCGAGGCTTGTTGCATCCCTTGCGACGCGCCGGCCAAGTGCTGGATGCCTGGGTGGGCGTGTAGGTGCTCCAAGCCTTGACGGTAGCTGGCCAGGGTACCGACATTGAGCATGGTCTGCGCCGGTTGGTCGGCCATCTGGGCTTTGAGCTGCTCGACGAAAGCGCTGAATGCAGGGGAGCGCAGGCCGAGGATCAGGCCTGGATTGGTGCAAAACTGCCCACATCCCAGAGTGACCGAGGCGCTCAGCTCGCGTGCGATCGCCTCGCCGCGTACGCGCAACGCCTCGGGCAGAACGATCACCGGGTTGATGCTGGACATTTCGGCGAAAACCGGGATTGGCTGCGGCCGCTCGGCGGCCATCCGGCACAAGGCGTTGCCGCCCTTGAGCGAGCCAGTGAAGCCGACCGCCTGAATCGCCGGATGTTTCACCAGCCATTCACCTACGCCGCCTCCATAGACCATATTGAACACGCCCGCTGGCATCGAGGTGCGCTCAGCAGCACGCAGAATGGCATCGGCCACCCACTCGGCGGTGGCCATGTGGCCGCTGTGGGCCTTGAACACCACCGGACAACCAGCGGCCAGCGCCGAGGCAGTGTCGCCGCCGGCGGTGGAGAACGCCAATGGGAAGTTGCTGGCGCCGAACACCGCGACCGGGCCAATGCCGATGCGGTATTGGCGCAGGTCCGGGCGAGCTGCAGGTTGGCGTTGGGGTAGCGCACGGTCGATGCGGGCGCCATAAAAGTCGCCACGGCGCAAGACCTTGGCGAACAGGCGCATTTGCATGCTGGTACGACCACGCTCACCCAAGATGCGACCGTTGGGCAGCGCTGTTTCGCGGCACACCGTGGCGATGAAGTCTTCCCCCAGGGCGTCGAGTTCATCGGCAATGGCCTCCAGGAAGTCCGCACGTTTCCAAGCGGGCAGGCTGCGATAGGCCGGGAAGGCGGCCGCAGCGGCCTTGGCAGCGGCGTCCACCTCCATTTCGGTGGCCTGGCTGAACAGGCCTGGCAAGGGTTCGCCAGTAGTGGCGTCCAGGCTCTCGAGCTGGATGTTGCCTTGGGCCGAGCGTTGGCCGCCGATGTAGTTGTGACCGAGGATCCGGGTCATGAAAGGCTCCTGTAAGCGTAAACAAGGAAATCAGGTGATAGCGCCGATCTGCCACGGCACGAACTCGTTCTGGCCATAGCCGTGCTGCTCGCTTTTGCTGCGCTCGCCTGAGGCAATGCGCAGCATCAGTCGATAGATGTGTTCGCCACGCTCCTCGATGGTCATGCTGCCGTCAGCGATGCCGCCGCAGTTCACATCCATGTCTTCTTCCTGGGTTTCCCACAGACGCGTGTTGGTGGCCAACTTGATCGAGGGGGAGGGCGCGCAGCCGTAGGCCGAGCCGCGTCCGGTGGTGAAGGCGATCAGGTTGGCACCACCTGCGACCTGGCCGGTGGCGGAGATCGGGTCGTAGCCGGGGGTGTCCATGAACACCAGGCCATGGGCGCGTACCGGCTCGGCATATTCATAGACATCCACCAGGTCACTGGAACCGGCCTTGGCCACAGCACCGAGGGACTTTTCCAAGATGGTGGTCAGGCCGCCGGCCTTGTTACCGGCCGAAGGGTTGTTGTTCAACTCGGCGCCCATGCGCTGGCAATAGGCTTCCCACCACCGGATGCGGGCGATCAGTTTTTCGCCGACCTGCTGGCTCACCGCGCGGCGCGTTAGCAAATGCTCGGCGCCATAGATTTCCGGAGTTTCCGAGAGGATCGCGGTGCCGCCAGCGGCCACCAGGCGATCCACGGCATTGCCCAGTGCCGGGTTGGCGGTGATGCCCGAATAGCCATCCGAGCCACCGCATTGCAGCCCTACAGTGAGATGGCGAACGCTGACAGGTTGACGCTCGACGCGGTTGGCTTCCTCGAGCAGCGACTTCACCTGGGCGATACCGCTGGCGATGGTCTTGGATGTGCCTCCGGTACCCTGGATGGTGAAGGTGCGCAGCGCATTGCAACTCTTGAGGCCTTGGGCAGCGAGCAAGTCAGGAATCTGGTTGGTCTCGCAGCCAAGACCGATCAGCAGCACTGCAGAGAAGTTGGCATGTACGGCGTATCCGCCCAGGGTCCGACGCAGCATCGCCAACGCTTCACCACCGGGGTCGACGGCACAGCCGACACCATGGGTCAGGGCGACCACGCCATCGACATTGGGGTAGGGCGCCAGAGCTTCGGGATGGATGTCACGGCGGAAATGATCAGCGATCGCTCGGGCTACCGTGGCCGAGCAGTTAACCGAGGTCAGGATGCCGATGTAATTGCGCGTAGCAACCCGGCCATCCGGGCGCACGATTCCCATGAAAGTGTCTTCTACGGGGGCTTGCACGCCCCGAGCATCGATACCGAAGGCATAGTCACGGGCGAAGTCGCCCATCGCCAGGTTGTGCACATGCACATGTTCTCCAGCTTCGATGGCCTGGCTGGCGAAGCCGATGATCTGCCCGTAACGGCGCAGGGGCTGGCCGGCTTCGAGATCGCGAGCGGCCACCTTGTGGCCGGCGGGGATCAGTTCGCGCACCCGCACGCCTTCTTCCAGTTGCAAGTCTTTGGGCAGCGCCTGGCGGGCGATCAGCACGTCGTCCAGCGGGTTGAGTCGAATCACGGCATTGGCAGCACTTTCACTGCCCGTCTTTGTAATCAATTGCATGACATTTACCTCAAGGGGACGCGGCACTCAGGCCAGGCCGCGTTCGCGATAGTCGATCAGCCCCGAGAACAGCATCAGGCCGAACGCCATGACCACGAAGAAGATCAGGGCCAGGAAGTAAGAACCGGTGAACTGCACGATCAGGCCGATCAGGATCGGCACCAGAACACCGACCATGTTGCCGCAGAAGTTCATGCTGCCGCCCAGCACGCCCGCCTTGGACTTGCCGCCAAGGATCGCCGGCAGGCACCAGTACATGCCGCACCAGCGAATGAAGAACAGCGCGACGCAGAGCAGGGCGATGACCTTCACGGCATCCGGGGTATAGGCGACCAGAAGGATGCACAAGGCAGCCACGGCAGCAGAACCTGCGAACATGCTGCGCATCACGGTGTTCGGCTGGCCACCGTTGGTTTTCCATTTGTCGGCGATCCAGCCGCCGACCAACTCGCCGACGAAGCCGCACATGAAAATCAGGAAAGTCGCGCCGCCCATGGCCTTGATGTCGAGGTTGTGAGCCTTGTGCAGGTAGCTCGGCATCCAGGTCAGCAAACCGTAGAACACGCTGTTGTAGCAGGCATAGCCGGCAAACATGCACAGCACCGAACGGCTCTTGAGCAGTTCCCTGAGCACGGCCTTGCGGTTGCCGTTGTGCTTGCTGGCAGCTTCATTGGCCTGGGTGATGTAAGACAACTCGGCGGTGTTGACCTGCGGGTGTTCGCTTGGATGGTTGCGGATGTACCACCAGGCCCAGACACCCACGACGATGGTGCCGACACCCGCGATGATGAATGCGATGCGCCACGAGTCGAACCAGGTGATCAGGCCTGCGATGATGATCGCCCCCAGCGCGGTGCCCAACGGTGCGCCGCCATCAACCAAGGTCGCACCACGGCCGCGTTCGTTCGGGGTCAACCAAGCACCATTGAGCTTGGCGCCTGCCGGCATGATCGGCGACTCGGCAACGCCCAGGCCGACACGGGTGATCAGCAGGGTGATCCAGTGGTGGGCAAAGCCGCCTAGCGCCTGGAAGGCCCCCCAGCCGACCGTGGCCACGCCGATGATGTTGCGCACCTGGAAGCGGTCCAGCAGCATGCCGCTGGGAATCTGCATCAGAGCGTAGGACCAGAAGAAAGCGCTGAGTATCAGGCCCTCCAGCGCCGGGGTAAGTTCGAATTCGGCCGAAATCAACGGCAACGCTACCGACAGCGAGGCGCGGTCGATGTAGTTGATGGCAGCGAGCAACAGGAGAATCAGGAAGATCCGCCAACGTACGTTGGTCGGGCGGGCAGTGTCGGCACTCGCCAGGGACGACGAGGGTGACGCCGTGTAAGGGCTATTCTTCATGCTCATCTCTCTCTTATGGTTCTTATGAAATGCCGGCGCAGCTAAGCGCCGCTGAATCAGAGCGCCGTCACCTGTCCAGGTGCGAAGGTCGCTGGCGACAGGGCAATGCCGTTGCGCAGCGGGGCACCGAATTCCGGCAGGCTGATTTCGAATACGTCACCGACAGCTGTCCTGACGTGGTCGGCGAACGACAAGGTCGCGGTGCCGAAGAAGTGAATGTGCACATCGCCAGGGCGCAGGAACTGCGCATACTTGAAGTGGTGGTACTCCAGGTTTTCCAGGGAGTGACACATGTTGTCCTCGCCACTGAGGAACGCCTTTTCCCAGATCACGCTGTTGCCCCGAAGGATTCGGCTGACACCATCCAGGTGGCGCGGCAACTCGCCTATCCGCAGTTCCGGGCCGAACGAGCAGTTTCGCAGTTTGGAGTGAGCCAGGTACAGGTAGTTGCGCCGCTCCATCACATGATCGGAAAACTCGTTGCCGATGGCGAAGCCCAGTCGATAGGGGCGGCCATCGTCGCCGATGACATAAAGCCCGGCGAGCTCCGGCTCCTCACCTGCATCCTCGGCAAAGGCCGGGCTCTGGAACGCTTGGCCTGGACGGACCACTATCGAACCGTCGCCCTTGTAAAACCATTCCGGCTGCACGCCAGCAGTCCCAGGGGTAGGGCGCCCCCCTTCGATGCCCCACTGGAAAATGCGCGCCGTGTCGGTCAGAGCAGCGGCATCGTCGATTTTCTGCTGATGCATCTTGTCACGCGTCGAGGCGCTGCCCAGGTGGGTCAGGCCTGTTCCGCTGACCAGGCAATGGGCGGGATCTTCGTGGTCCAGCGGTGGCAGTACGCGACACTCCGCCAGCATCTGGGCGTAGCACTCATCGCTGTGCTCAAGGCCTCGCGCAATAACTTCGTCGCCCAGGCTGCGCCGGTTGCGGATGGCCGCCAGGGCCAGTTCGCGCATGTGTGTGGTATTGCGTACGACCTGAATTACGTCGCCTTCGACCACCCCGACACGGCGCTGGGCATGGCCAGTTTCAAATTGGATCAGACGCATACTGACTCCTGTTGTTCTTGTGAGATCAATTGCTGGCCACTTTATTTCTCCCTGTCGATGCTGCCTAATGAGAGCTGCTGACACCGCGATAACTTTTAGTGATCCCCTATGCTCCCATCTTTGACTTCCATGGCTTCGCGACTACGCCTTCGTCAGTTGCGCCTCCTGATCAGCCTCGATGAACTTGGCTCGATCCACAAAGCAGCCGAGGCAATGTCCATAACCCAGCCTGGGGCCACCAAGGCCCTGAACGAGATCGAGTCGACCCTGGGTGCAGTGCTGTTCGAGCGGACCAACAAAGGGTTGGAGGCCAATGACTTGGGTCGTTGCGTGGTGCGCTACGCACGTTTGATCAACACAGATCTCGCCCACCTGCGCGAAGAGATGTTGGGGATCCTCCAGGGGCACGGGGGGCGTCTCTCGGTGGGTACCATCATGGGGGCGGTGCCGATGCTGGTGGAGGGTTTAGCGCGCTTGCGCGAGGCCCAGCCGGATCTGTCGGTCACGGTGGTAGAGGACACCAGCGACCGCTTGCTCAGCTTGCTCGATCAGGGACGACTGGACGTGGTGATTTGTCGAACCAGCGTCAGCCATCGACCGGCAGCTTACGAAAGCCGGGTCAAGCACCAGGAACAACTCGTGTTGGTGGCCAACCCGGCACACCCCTTGGCTGGCAGCCAGTCCCTGAACTTGTCCCAGCTGACTGACTCGCGCTGGGTGGTGTTTCCGGTGAACATGCCCCTGCGCCTTACGCTCGAGCGTGAGTTTCGTGAGGCCGGGTTGAGCTTTCCGCAGTATCCCATCGAAACCTCATCGACCTTCACCACATTGTCGATGCTGCAGCAGGATGCCGGACTGCTCGCCGTCATGCCGTGGGATGTGGCGAAAGTGGCCGTGGAGCATGACATGTTGGTACGGCTGCCATTGCAACTGATGTCGCGAAGTGAACCTTACGAAGTAGTCACACGACGCGACGTGGAACTGAGCAGTCCTACCCAAGTGCTCATAGATATCTTGATGGACTGAGCTTCTTTGCTTACACGCTGCCACACGCAACTTAAAAAAGAATCAGGGTAGGGCAGAAAGAGTAAATACCAGCAGCCCGCAATAGCTTGCATGGCCGGTGGAGCCTCAATCTGCCGAAGATTAGAAAACGCAGGCATATATGGCTATCGCAAAATTCACGATTGCCTGAAAGCTGGGATGAATTGGAGGCAGCATCCATCTGGAATAAATACAATTTAACATAATACACATTATGCGCACTATCGTATTGACTGGCGAGCATCAATGGAGGCCAGATCTAAATCTCCACCATAGCCCTGACGGTCAGTCCAGTTCATCGGGTTGAATGTGTTCGTCGTCGACTTGCCTTCGATATCATCACAATCATCCTCTGCCAGGGTTCGCTTTTTCTCGCCGAAATGCCCGGTACAGAACCATCCCAATCGCCTTGGCTCTCGCTGACAACCATTTCGGCCAGAATCTCGCGCAACTGCGAACCGTCGCTCACGTACAGACTCAGGGTTTCGCTGCTGAACGGATTGACCCGTAACAAGCCTGTGTACCTGATACGCACGCCAAATGCTCGCAGCCCTGGAGCCAACTGATATCGCGCAGTATCCAAGTCACTCCTGAAAACTTCAGCGCGTCAGAGACAATCGCAGCCTCATGGCAACTGCGGGCAATGACTTTGCCGCTCACAGCATCGGCCACCAGCACATAGAGGACGTAATCGCCTTGCCCGTACTCATCGACGTTACCCTCACGGGCAAGGCAGCCAAGACCTGGCTAGCGTCTGCAGGATTGGTCTTGCAGGCGGCAAAATCGTTTTTGAAAGTCGGCCATGCTAATTGAATGAGGCGCAGCATTAATGAGTTCGGGACACCCTTCCCCATATATAACTACAGGATATAACTACACTAAATAGTCATTTTGTTGAGTTATATAAATCACCCATCATACTTTGCACTACCGCCACCGCAAAACCGGCCATCCCGTCGCGTCAGCGTGCGCTCGCAGCACTGGATCCGGATTGACGGTATGCGGTTTGGCGACCAGCGAAAGCAACGGCAGGTCATTGCGAGAATCCGAATAAAAATAAGCTCCTTCTAGCCCTTCGCCATGCTCCTGCAGCCAGCTGTGCAGCCGCGCCACTTTGCCTTCTCGATAGGTCAAGATCCCGCAGGTATTGCCGGTATAACTGCCCTGCTGCTGTTCAAGATCAATCGCCAGCACTTCTTCGACCCCCAGTTGCTTGGCAATACGACTCACCAAGAAGTGTGCCGATGCTGAAATGATCAACACCCGGTCACCCTCCTCTCGATGTCTCGCCAGGCACGCCATGGCGTCGTCGTGGATACGCGGGGTGATGATGTCCTCCACGAAGGGGTCCACCGCTTCGGCCACCTCCTCTATCGTTCGGCCGACCAGCGGGGACAGGCTGAACGTCATATACGCTTCCATCGCCAACTTGCCCTGCGCATAGAGCGCCATGAGTTCGCGATCGCGTTCGATGAAGCTGGGCCCGTCAACCCAGCCGAGCGCTGCCATATGGCTGCTCCACAAACTGGCGCAGTCGCCATCGATAAGGGTGTCGTCCAGGTCAAAAAGTGCGAGGGCCATTGGCCACCTCCAAGATACAGGTTCGTGGTGCGAAGGCCCTTCCAGCCTTCGCCCGGTGAAATGTCAGCGGCATCAGCGAGACGCGACGGTGGCAGGCGCTGCCAGGGGTTGGGCGTCGGCCGCCTGGTTTGCCGGGCGACTGTTCCAGAACGGGACCAGCAGCAAGCTTGCAAGCAGCGCCGCGCCCGTGAAGACGAAGAACACGGTAATGGTGTCGAAATAGCCAGGCAGCAGCCCGCCAAGGATGGCGCCAACCGAGCCACACCCGTTGACGAAGCCTGTGGCGGTACCCGCGGACTCGCTAGTGCCAAAATCGATGGCTGCGGCGCCGCTGATCATCGAGTCAGGGCCGTACAGGGTCACACCCATCATGAACAGCAAGCCGACGACCAGATAGATGTTGCCGCTTTGCATCGTCGGCACGAACAGTATTAGCCACAAGGTCAGCGCCATCAGGCTGAGGACGCAAGCCGGCATGCGCCGAGCGCCGAACAACTTGTCAGAGACGATGCCGATCAGGATTGGCCCGACCAACCCGGCGACTTCGAATGCGGACGGTACGATGGCCGAAGCCACTTTGCCGATGCTTGGCATGCGCTCGTAGACGATCACCGGCCCCCACATCAGGATTGCATAACGAGCAGGCTTGAGCAGGAAGTACGCCATCCCCAGTACCAGGACCGTACGATTGGCGAGCACTTTGCGCAGCGCAGTCCAGTAGTTCTCCCGGGGGACGTCGTCTCGACCGGTCGGCTGGACCTGCGCCTCGACCGCAGGCAACCCCACATCCTGCGGGCGATTGCGCTGCAGCAGGAAGAACAGCACGGCAACAACGATAACGACACCGGCCGAAGATACGAACGCCATGCGCCAGTCATGGGAGATCTGATAGGCCCACCACCCGGCGAACGGCGTGGCGACCAGGCCGCCAAAGGCATAACAGGTGCTCCAGTAGCCCAGCACACGTCCTCGCTCGCGTGTGGCGAAGAAGCTGCCGATGTTCTTGCACAACCCTGACCAGCCGGTGGATTGCGCCAGCCCCTGGATCACCATGCAGCTGGCGAAGATCGGCAACGTCGCGAAGGTGCCCATGGCCAGCGCGGCCAGGGCCGACACCACGAGCCCGCCGAGCACGACGACGCGGGTACCGTAGCGGTCGGCGAACACACCCCATGCGAACTGGCCGACGGCGTAGGCAGCCAGGTACAGCGCGTCGAGGTTGGCCATAGCCGCTTTGTCGAGCGTGAAAGTGGGGTCTTCGGCGATGCCCAGTTTGGCAACTGAAAATGCCTTGCGGGTGAAATAGAACGCGGCATAGGCCAGCCACGTGATGATGAATATCTGGACGCGCCAGCGTTGAAGGGATTTCCAGTAATAGCGGGCGTTCTCAGGACTCTTGTACATGTTGTTGTCCTCTGGTGATTACCGCAACGTAGGCCTGCCACCCTGCACTGCTCGATCAAGGCGCCGGCCGGGAGGTATCCGGAGCTTGCGACCTTGATGTTAACAACTGGTCTAGACCAAGAATTGACCCTGCGAGTGAGTTTCTACGTACAAAGTCAATTCGGGGCTTAGCGTGACTGGATTCAAGGCATGAGCCTGCGAACAAATCGTCAAGGCTTTTGGCTACGCCATTGTCGCGGGCTAACGCCAAACCAACGGCGAAAAGCCCGGGAGAACGCACTGGTTTCGGAGTACCCAAGCAACGCTGCCAGGTCAGACACTGGCCGCTTGGGCTGTCGTAGGTAATGCACCGCCACTTCGCGGCGCACCTTCTCCACCAGTTGGCTGAAGCTCACGCCTGCTTCGCGCAGATGGCGCTGCAATCCGGCGCCGCTGAGCTGCAGCGACTGCGCGATCGTTTCCAGGCACGGCTCTCCGCCGCTCAGGGCAAGGCGTACCTGAGCGTCCACCTCGTCCAGCAGGTTGCGCCGTTGATCGCGTGCGCCCAAGCGCCGGAGCACGTCCTGGACCAGAAACAGCAGATTGGCATCGCGCTCCGGCATGATCTGGTCCTTCAGGTCGATCTTGGGTACCAGCATCGAATTACAATTGCGATCGAAATAGACAGGCGCGCCGAACGCCCGCTGATGGGCTTGCCCGTCTAGTGGGCGCGCGTGCTCGAAGCTGACTGCAAATGGCGCCCAGTCCTTGCCCAATACGTGGCGCATCAGGTTCAGCACCATGCCCATGGTCAATTCGGCATCCTGCCGGCGCTCCAGGATGGCGCTGTGCCGAACCTGATAATCGAAGCGATAGCACTCGCCGCAGTCGGCCAGCCGTATCAAGGTATCGTGCTGATGATAAGGAAACGCTGCTGCGAAATTGCGCAAGGCCTCCTCCAACGTACTGGAAAACAACCCGACATAGCCCAGCAGCCCTAAGGCTTGAGGCTGAAACTGCAGACCGTAATGCAAACCGAAATTGTCGCAGTGCGATTGGCGGGCTGCCTCCTCGAGCACCTGGCAGTAATTGGTGAGCGGCAGGCTGAGTGTGGGTTGGCGCAGGCTTTCAGGATTGACGCCGGCACGTCCCAGCACCAGGTCGATGTCACCCCCAACTTCCGTCACGAACCCCTCCAGCCCACTGGCAGCAGCCGACAGGACGCCGAGGTTGCCCGCGACTGGCGAAACGGTGCAGCAGTGCAGTGGAGAACTCATGGTCTATTCCAGTCCGAATTCGTAGATTCGGTAATGCAAATGCTGTGCCCTTGTATCGCCCTCTCAAACAGCCCCTTGCAGTCGAATCAGCTTTCAGAGACCGCCCTGTACTTGGGGCAATGGGTAACATCGCGTAACAATCAGTCACGCAAGAAAGCCGGCAAAGCCAGAACGCCCTGTTCGGTTGACTGACCCGTCCATTAATGCTCAGATGCGCCCCAGTTTCAGGTGTCCCCTGCCGCCGTGCCGGGGATTAAACGGGAAGCCGGTGCCTCGCCTTGCGCGATCAGTCCGGCGCTGCCCCCGCAACGGTAAGCGAGCGATGCATTCGATACACCACTGTGCCGCCGGCATGGGAAGGTGAATGCCTCAAGCCCCTCGCAAGCCCGGAGACCGGCCTGTCACCTCTGTTGGCAACACCCGCGGTGGGCGGGCGCGGGCCGTCTTGGGCAGGCCACTGTCCGCGATTTCCTTGCGCGCCGTCTCCAGTCGGGCTTCATTCACCCCCCGGTACGGTTGGTCTGCATGTCATCCCCTACCCTACGTCTGGAAAGCGTGCACTGGGCTCCCTCGCCCGGCGGTCAACGCCTGCTCGACGACATCGACCTGCAAGTCCACCCCGGTGAATTCGTCGGCCTGATCGGCCCCAATGGCAGCGGCAAGACCAGCCTGTTGCGCTGCGCCTATCGCTTTACCCGACCCGATGGCGGGCGCGTGCTGCTGGAAAACGAAGACATCTGGCAACGGTCCCCACGCTGGGTCGCCCAGCGCGTGGCAGTGATGCTGCAGGAGTTTCCCGAAGATTTCGGCCTGAGTGTGCGCGACGTGGTCGCCATGGGCCGAACCCCGCACCAAGGTTGGTTCGACAGCCATGACGACCAGGCATTGATCGATGCCTGCCTGCAGCGACTAGGCCTGCATGCCCGAGCCGACCAGGGCTTTGCGCCGCTATCCGGCGGTGAGAAGCAACGTGTATTGCTGGCTCGGGCACTGGTGCAGCAACCGCACTTGTTGATCCTGGACGAGCCGACCAATCATCTCGACCCACGTTACCAACTGGCCTTGCTCGAACACCTGCGTGGTACTGGTCTAGGCCTGTTGGCGAGTTTCCACGACCTGAACCTGGCCGCAGCCTTCTGCGATCGCCTGTATGTGCTCGATGCAGGTCGCATCGTCGCGCAAGGGACACCGGAGCAAGTGCTGACCGAGCACCGCCTGGCGCAAGTCTTTGGTGTTCGCGCCCTGGTCGATCGCCACCCATTGGCGCCCCACCCACGTATTACCTGGATCACCCCCGCATGAAGCGACGCCTGACTCATCTGGCCCTGCTCGCCGCCCTGCCCTTCGCAGCCTGGGCTGACAGTTACCCCGTCACCGTGCGCAGTTGCGAGCGCGACATCACCTTCACCCAAGCGCCCCAGCGGGCTGTGAGTCACGACATCAACCTCACCGGGATGCTGCTGGCACTGGGGCTGCGCGAGCGGATGGTCGGCTACAGCGGTGTCAGCGGTTGGAAGACCCTCGACCCGTCCCTGCGTGAGGCCTTGACCGGCCTTCCTGAACTTGCACCGCGCTATCCGTCGCCGGAGAACCTCCTTGATGCCCAGGCCGACTTTCTGTTCGCTGGCTGGGGTTACGGCATGAACGTGGGCGGCCCGCTGACGCCGCAGACCCTCGCACCGCTGGGCATCCCCGTGTATGAGTTGAGCGAATCCTGCTCATGGATCATGCCCCGGCGCCAGGCAAGCCTGGAGGACCTGTACCAGGACCTGCTCAACCTGGGGCGCATCTTCGACGTTCAACCGCGGGCCAACGTGCTTGTCGAGCATCTGCAGCAGCGCGTTGCGCAGGTCCACGCGCAACTGGCCCCAGTGCAACACAAACCCCGCGTCTTTCTCTACGACAGCGGCGAAGACCGCCCCACCACTTCTGGCCGACTCGGCATGCCCCAGGCACTGTTTGAGGCCGCCGGTGCCGACAACGTGATGGCCGACGTGAATGCCAGCTGGACCCAGGTCAATTGGGAGAGCGTCGTGGCGCGGGATCCGGAAGTGATCGTCATCGTTGACTACGGGCCGACGAGTTGGGCGCAAAAACGCGATTTCCTGCTAAATCACCCCGCCTTGAGCGAGGTACAGGCCATTCGAGAGCGACGCTTCGTAGTGCTGTCGTACCTGCAGGTCACCCCATCGGTGGACAACGCAAGTGCCATCGAGCAATTGGCTGCGGCCCTGCATCCTCAACTGTTCGCCAAGGCAACGCACTGATGCCGGTTCGTAGCCCAGGGGGCTATCGCCTGCTGATGTCGCTGCTGCTGATCGGTGTGCTGTTCTCTTGCCTGCTGTCCCTGGGCTTTGGCGCGGCCCATGTGCCGCTGGCGAAGGTCACGGGCATCACGCTGTATCAGTTGGGTATGACCGATATGGGCGACTGGAGCCGGGGGCAGGCGCAAATCGTCTGGCAGATCCGCGCCCCACGGGTACTGCTCGGGGCATTGGTGGGGGCAGGCCTGGCCCTGGTTGGTGGTGCCTTGCAGGCCGTCACCCGCAATCCGTTGGCCGACCCGCACCTGCTGGGCGTCAGCTCTGGTGCGGTACTCGGAGCGGTGCTGGTGGTGCTTTTCATCGGCACCTTTGCAGGCCCTTTCAGCCTACCCCTGGCAGCCTTCGTCGGCGCCTTGGGCAGCATGTTGCTGGTCCTGGCAGTGGCTAGCCGGCGCGGTCGACTGGACAGCGACAGGCTACTGCTGGCCGGGGTGGCTGTGTCGTTCCTGGTCATGGCGCTGGCCAACCTGCTGCTGTACACCGGCGACCCTCATGCAGCCAGTTCGGTGATGTTCTGGATGCTCGGTGGCCTGGGCTTGGCACAGTGGCCGCTGCTTTGGCTGCCGGCGATCTGCGTGCTGGCTGGGTTTGTGCTGCTGATGAGCCTGGCCCGGGCATTGAACGGGTTGATGAGCGGTGAACAGACTGCCGTCAGCCTTGGCTTCGAGCCGCGCCGTGTGCGAGCTCAAGTGTTCGTTGGCTGTGCCCTGCTGACGGGGGTGCTGGTATCGCTTTCCGGCGCCATCGGTTTCGTCGGCCTGATGCTGCCCCACGTCGCCCGTCGCCTGGTCGGTGCCGAGCACCGTCGACTGCTGCCTGCCTGCGCCCTGCTCGGCGCGTTGTTCGTGGTGTGGGTGGATATCGGTGCGCGCACACTCATCGCGCCTCAGGACCTGCCCATCGGTATTGCCACGGCCGCCATCGGCGGGCTGTTCTTCATCGTCCTGCTGCGCCGCAAGGCCTGAACCTAGCGATGTTTGCGGGCCTGCACCTGACGCTTGAGTACACGCAAGGGTGGCGCGTAGAAGAATCCGAACGACACGCTTCCCTTGCGTCCAGGCATCGCATGGTGCAGTCGATGCGCCCGATACAGGCGCTTGAGGTAGCGGTTCACAGGTTTGGGCGCGCAAGGCCAGTGACGATGAAAGAGCCCATCGTGGGCCAGCACATACAACACGCCATACCCCGCCACACCGCCGCCAACCCACTGCAGCGGCGCGTAGCCCGCCTTGCCCAGCGCCACCAGGCCCGCTGCGACCAGCGCCAGGGCCACCAGGTAGACATCGTTGGTCTCCAGCATGCCCAGGTGCGGCTCATGGTGCGATCGGTGCAGCCACCAGCCCCAGCCATGCATGATGTACTTGTGAGCCAGCGTGCCGACGCCCTCCATGGCCACTAGCGTGCCGAACAGGATGGCGAGATTGAACAACATGTAACAGTCCGAGATGAGCAACGAGGTGGGCAAGGTTACCATTGCCGGCCCTCCCTTCGGAGGTTTTTCCATGAAGCTTGTGTCGGCCTGACAGACACTTTCAGCCGACTCTTTTTCGCCAAGGACAGCCCCATGCGTATCCGTCTCACACACTGCCACGACCTCGCCCAGCTCGCAGCGGTCGAACGCTCCGCTGCTCAAGCCTTCAAGCGCTTGCCTGAACTGGCCTGGCTGGCACAAGCCGATGTGCTGGAAGACGCCACGCATCAGTGCTGCATCGCGCAGCAGGCCAGTTGGGTCGCGGTGGACGAGCAAGATGTGCCGATCGGGTTCATCTGTGCGCAAACCACCGCCAGCGAGTTGCACATTCTGGAGCTCTCGGTACAAGAGCACGCCCAAGGCAAAGGGCTGGGCCGCCGCTTGTTGCAGACGGCTGTCGAGGCTGCTCGCAGCCGTGGATTGCAAGGTGTCACGCTGACTACCTTCACTGATGTACCGTGGAATGCGCCGTTCTACGCCCGCCAGGGGTTCACCATCCTGGAGCCTGCGCAGTTGGATGAACGCTTGCGGGGCATATTGCGCAGTGAACAGGCCTATGGCCTGTCCGGGCGTTGCGCCATGCGGTTAGCAATTGGCTAGCGCACTGCTCGCCAGGCTGTAGCGGTCACGCCCTTGGCGCTTGGCCTCATACAGGGCGGCGTCGGCGGCGGCTGTCAGGCTCTCTGGTGTGATCGCCTCCGCCCCCGGAGAGCCCACTGCGATTCCGGCGCTGGCCGATACCTGCCCCAAGGGGCTGCCAGCATGCTCGATCACCTGCCGACGCAGCAGCATGAGTATCTCCTGCACGATCGCCACCGCACCTTGGGCGTCGGTGTTGGGCAGCAACAGCGTGAACTCTTCGCCGCCGTAGCGCACCGCCAGGTCGCCAGGGCGCTTCAATGCGTGGCCCAGCAACTCGCCAACGCGCCGCAGGCATTGGTCACCCGCCAGATGGCCGTAGCGGTCGTTATAGGCCTTGAAGTAGTCCAGGTCGATCATCACCAGGGCCAAGGGATAGGCCTGACGCCGGGCTCGACGGATCTCCGCCTCGAACACCCCATCCAACCGACGGCGGTTGCCAAGGCCGGTCAGGCTATCGGTCAGGGCCAAGGATTTGAGCGTCTGATGCGCCTGGTGCAGTGCGCGCTCGATGGCAATGCGCTCGCGCAGCTGGCGCAGCACCACCCAGCCGAAGGCCGCGAGTCCCGACAGCAACAGCAATAACACCGCGGCCGACTTGAGCATGTCGTGGCGCCAAGGCGCGATGATCGACTCACGCGACAGTCCAGCCTCGACCACCAATGGATAATTGGCCAACGCCCGGTAGGCATACAGACGCGGCGTGCCGTCGACCACCGCGACGGCTTCCACCACACCCTGGTCGGCGTAAGGCAGGTGGTTGCGAAAGATCTCGCTGTCGGCCAGGCTGCGCCCCACCACCTGCTCCACGAAGGGCCGGCGCACGAGAATGGTGCCATCGCGCATGGCCAGCACGAGCGCACCGCGTTCGTCTATCTTGAAGTCGCCGTAATAGCGCACGAACCAATCCACCTTGATCGAACCCAGCAGCACGCCGGCGAAGCTGCCGTCGGGGTTGTTCAGCCGCCGTGAGATCGGAATGATCAGATCACCTGTGGAACGACTGCGCACCACCGAGCCAACGCGCACGCCTCGGTCGGCGTGGGTGCGGTGATAGATGAAGTAATCGCGGTCAGCATTGTTGGCCCGCGGGGCGATGGTCAGTTGATCGGTGACGATCCAGCGCCCATCGGCGCCGTAGACGAACAACCCATGCAATTGCGGCATGATCGCTTTTTGTTGCCTGAGCAGCGCATGCAGCCGAGGCCGGTCCAGGTGGTCGAAGCCATCACCCTCGATGCGCTCGGCCAGTGCGGCCGTAATCGCATCGACTTGGCGAATGGCATCTTCGGCATGCTGGGCTGTCGCCCGGGCCAGGTTGGTTACCGCATCTTCGGCGTTGAGGAAGGCATGCCGATAGTCGCGCCAGATCCGCCAGCCTTCGATCAGCACGAAGGCCAGCATCACGACCGCCATGAAGCTCAGTACCAGGCGGAACAAGGCAACGGCGCGGCCCTCGCCAGTCACGGCGAACGGTCCCTCCTCGTCCTGCCTCCTGCTTGCTGCCATTACAGTCCCTTGTGTCCAGCACCCTACCGCCCTTGACTATAGATCAGTGACGCGGGGGTGCGGACAGCTCGATCCAGGCCGGCGCATGGTCGCTGGCCTTCGGTTCGTTGCGCACCCAGGCGTGAACACCGGCGGCCAGGAGCCGCGCAGAAAGCGCTGGGCTGAGCAACAGGTGATCGATGCGCAGGCCCGCATTGCGGGGCCAGTGATTACGAAAGTAATCCCAGAACGTGAAAACCTGCGCATCAGGATGCAACTGGCGGATCGCATCGCTCCAGCCTTGTTCGAGCAGGCGTTGGTAGCACGCCCGGGATTCAGGCTGGAGCAACGCGTCCTTGAGCCAGGAGCGGGTGTTGTAGATGTCCTGGTCGGTGGGCACCACATTGAAGTCCCCCGCCAATACTGTCGGGTGGCCGCTGTCGAGCAGCGTTCTGGCGTGGCCGATCAGGCACTCGAACCAGCGCAGTTTGTAGTCGAACTTGGGGCCCGGCTGAGGGTTGCCATTGGGCAGATAAAGGCAGGCGATCAGGACGCCATGCACTGCGGCTTCCAGGTAACGGCTCTGGCTGTCGTCGTCCATGCCTGGCAGACCTCGGCGCACTTCGAGCGGTTCGCTGCCTCGGGCCAGGATGGCCACGCCGTTCCACGACGCTTGCCCGTGGTACAGGCAGCCATAGCCCGCCGCCTCCAGCGCCTCGCGCGGAAAGTCCTTGTCTGCAGCCTTGAGTTCCTGAAGGCAGGCCACATCCGGCTGCTCGCGCTCGAGCCAGGCCAGCAAGCCTGGCAGGCGGCTGCGGATACCATTGATATTGAACGTGGCAATTTTCAATGTCTTCATGCGTCAGGGTCGTCCACATGGGCCTGCACGGCTTCCTCGAGGGCGCGCACATGGGCCTGGTCGGCCAGGGCTTTGAGCGCCAGCCAGTCGTCCCAGTCGATCGCGCCGTCGTCACGCAGCGCCTCGGCGGTACGCACCAGCTCATGATGGTAGGCGTCTGGCGATTCGCGCCGATAGCTCGCGTCATCGTACTGGGCGTACCAGGCCTCAAGCTCCGGAATGCTACGTTCGATGCTCATGGACCGCTCCTCGATGCAACCTTTGAATCTCTGAGCCTCGTCTTGCCCCAATGTTCAAACCAATGACCGTTGGTGCCGCCACGGCACAGAAAAATCAAACCTTTGCCCATAGGCTGCGCTCAACCATAAGCGACACTGAGGTCGCGCCAATGGATAAGGAGTGACACATGAGCAATCTGTTCCTCAAGCGCGTCGGGTTGACCGTCGCACTCGGCATGGCGTCGATGCACGTGCTGGCCGCCAGCTCCAATGACTTTGTCGACGATGCGACCGAAGCCGGCATCGCCGAAGTCGTGGCCGGCAACCTGGCCCAAGAAAAAAGCAAAAGCCCTGAAATCAAGGCCTTCGCCCAGCAGATGGTTACCGACCACACTAAAGCCAACCAGAAGCTCGGCGACATCGCCCGCTCCCTGGACCTGAGCACACCGGATGAAGCCGCGCTGACCGACAAGGTCAAGAAAGTGATCCTGGAATGGCGCGACGAATCCTTCGACAAGTCCTACATCAACAACCAGGTCGACGCCCACGAGAAAGCCGTGAAGCTGTTCAAGGAAGAAGCCAGCACCTCCGACAAGGCCGAGCTCAAGGCTTTTGCCAGCGAAACCCTGCCTAAGCTCGAGCATCACCTGGAACAGGCCAAGCAACTCCAGGCCAAATACGGCAAATGACCTGCAACGAACGTGAGGCGCATCATGAGTAACGATGCATTGCGATCAGAAATCCTCACCCGCCTGCTCCATGCCCACCCGCAAGGGCTGGGCAAGGAGCTGCTGGATAACTATCGCGGCGAAAAGGCCGTGGCGGGGATGCTCAAGACCCTGCAGGAACAGGGCCTCATCCAGGACGGCAGTGTCGATGTGGACGCTGAGCACCAATTGAACGTCGTCTACCCGATCAAGCTATCGTCCGCGGGGGTCGAGGAAGCCAAGAAAGTAGACCAGTAATGAGCTAGGGGCCGCCTTGCGGCCCTTTGCGCTCACGCTTTCTTTTCGTCATCCCGGGGCGGCTTGGCCGGCCCTTGCGGGTCTACTTGTGGATCTTCGAGATCAGGTGAGTCCGGGTCGAAGCCCAGATCGTTCTTGTGGGTGGCGTTTTCGGAGGAATGCGGCCCCTGGTCGGGCTTGCGGGAATCAGACGGGTTCATGGCGAGTCTCCAGGCGAGTGTCTAGGGAAGAACCCGCCCTGGCGGATAAGTTTGATTCGTCTGCCGGTTCCCATGCCCAGCGGCATCACTGCTTGGCTTCCCTCTGCGCCAGCCGGGCCTCGCAGGCCGATAGTGCCTCGGTCCGCGCATCAAGCATGCCCTGCAGACGCTCGAGTTGGCGTGCCTGTTCGCCGCACAGCTCGCGCTTTTGCTCCAGTTGCACTGTCTGGCTCTGCAACTGACGGCGTATCTCGTCGCTTGCGCCTTGGGCCTGGGCTAGGATCGAGCGCAGCCCTTGCACTTGGGCATCGCGCTGCTCCAATTGCGCCTCCAGCGCCGTGCGCTGCTCCACAGTCTGACGATGCTCTGCGATCAACCGCTCGTTGTCCCGGTGAAGATGTGTGGCCTCTTCCTGGCGTACCTGCAAGTCCTGCTGCAGTTGATGCAGCTCCCTCTGCAATTGCTGTACCTGCGCCTCATGGCGGCGCTGATCCTGTTCGCGCTGTTCGCGGGCGTGGCGGTGCTTCTCTTCCAGTGAACGCACCTGCTCGTGCTTGTCGGCCAGGCGCACCTGCACCTCTTCCAGTGCCTGGTTAAGGCTGGCGCTGCGCAATTGTTCCGCTTGCAAGGTGCTTTGGGTCGTCAGCAGTTTTTCGGATTCGGCCTGCAGCGCACTCGCTTGAATCTGCAACTGTTGCTGCGCTGCCGCCAGTGCCTGCTGCGCCATCTGTACTTGGTCTTGCAGCTGCTCGCGCTGCGCCTCGAAAGCCGCTTCAGCCTCGCGCAGACGTGCCTGGGCCTCGTCGTTGAGCTGCTCGGCCAATTGCTCGACCAGGCCGCTCAGTTGGGCGCTCAGGCTCGCAGTGTCCAACGGGGCTGGAGGCTGCCCGTCCAACTCTTTGAGATACCGGTGGATCGTGGTCTTGGAACCGGTGTTGCCGAGCTCGATACGTACTGCGTCGATACTCGGGTGCTCTCCCCTGGCCAGTAGTGCCTGTCGCGCCTGCTGCACTGACGCCTTGTTGATGCCGACCCGGGCCATGTCCACTCCTAAAATCGTACCGTGGTACATACCACGTATTACGTAGGAATTCTGCCCTTATCCACAGCGACAATCAACCTGCCAGCTTGATCTCACAGCGCATCAGACATGGCGCGGTCAGTATCTGGAATGAGTCAGAGGACCTTTTCAGCGCGAACGCCCCTGTTGTTCAGGCTCGATAACGTTCGCCAAAGGCTGCGACTGGAACAAGCACACCTGATTACGCTGGCGCTTGGCCTCGTACATGGCCTGGTCGGCGGCCTTGACCAGTGAATCCAGATCCCGCGCATGCTTCGGATAGAGCGCGATGCCAATGCTGGGGGTGACGAAATCGATCACCTGCTCATCGAGCTGTACGGGCTCGCCCAGCACCTGCAGCAACCGCTGCGCCAGGCGCGCCGCATCCTGCTCGCCGGTGCCCGGCAGGATCAGCGTGAACTCATCCCCGCCCAGTCGATAGGCGCGGTCCGGTTTGCGCACCGCATCACGCAAGCGGTTGGCCGTGTGCACCAACAAATCATCACCGGCGTCATGGCCAAAGGTGTCGTTGACCTGCTTGAAGCGGTCCAGGTCGATGAACAACAACGCTAGCGGCCCTTTGCTATCGGCCAGGCTACGTTTGAGGTGTTCGTAGAACGCCTTGCGGTTGCCAAGTCCCGTCAAGGCATCCAAATAGGCCATGTCGTACAACTGGTTCTGATATTCGACGTGGTCGCTGACGTCATGCAGGATGCCGCGATAGCCCTGCAGCTGTGCCTGGGAGTCCAGGATGACCGACAGGTGCGTTTCGTAGTGGCCAACACTGCCATCGGCGCGGTACATGCGGCCCGCGAATGCCGGTACCTCGCCCTGCCCGTGCGTCTCGAACAGCGTGTGCAGTTGGCCCTCGTCGCACTCCTCAAGCCATTCACTGGCATTGCGCCCGGTGATGTCCTGTGATGACAGCCCCAGCAGCCGGCAGAATGCGGGGTTCGCCGATTGCAGCCGTCCTTGGGTATCGAGCTCGAAGTAGCCTTCCTGCATGGCTCGTAGAATGGCGCGGTCGCGGGCCTCGCTTTGTTCGAGGCGATCGAGCATGCGATTGGCCTCCTGCGCGAGCGACCCCAGCTCATCCTGGCCGCGATCACTCAAGCGTTGGCCGGCCGTGTCCGGGCCGATGCCTAAGAACTGTTGATGCATGCGCGACACCCTGCGCAACACGAACCGCTCCAGCCCAAGGTAGATCAGCAACCAAGCCAGTACAGCCAGCAGGGCTGACACGCTGAGGAACAGATGGATCTGCGCTTTGCCCTCCA
This sequence comes from Pseudomonas sp. CK-NBRI-02, assembly GCF_008124495.1. NCBI lineage: Bacteria > Pseudomonadati > Pseudomonadota > Gammaproteobacteria > Pseudomonadales > Pseudomonadaceae > Pseudomonas > Pseudomonas sp. CK-NBRI-02. Next base: position 360,022 of record NZ_VSJH01000015.1, read on the forward strand.
CGTAGAGGGACCGATCGCGCGTCAGCTCCAGTGCAGGCCTGCGTTTGTCGGTGGCATTGTTGAACAGCAGGAAGATCCGCTGACGGGTGTCATCGAGCACCTGACGCGCACTGATGGCGATCTGTTGCTCACCCTCGACGGGTTCGGAGGGCAACAGATGCAGCACGCCTTGGAGTTGACGTTGCAAATCGGCGATGCGGGTGCCGTTGAGAAGGTGCCCGGCATACAAGACCCCAGCGCTTGTCGATCCTGCTGGATCGACCGGTACCCCGACCAGAATCATCGGCACCCCCTGCACGGCCAGCAACTGCCCAGGCCCGGACAGCACCTCACCGCCTTGCGCCAGACGCTCGACCCTATGCAGCACATCAGCGCGCAACGTCTGTTGGCTCGGGTGCAAACCGGTATCGAGGTAGACCAATGAGCTCATGTCTACCGGTAACCACTGCGCGGCGCTGACGTGGCCTTGCGCGTCAAGGCGCACGAGAAAATCGACATTCATCCGGCCCAGAGTCACCTCCGGCACCGGCAGGATTGCGCCAGTCGCCGCCTCTGGCGCCAAGGTCTGCACAAAACTCTGCAGACGGTCATGGTCACGCTCGAACTGGTTGTTGAGCAATGCACGCATCTGCGCGGCTTCGGCAATCAATCGTTGCTCATCCTCCAGATCCAACCGGCTCAACAGCAGGCCATGGGCCAAGACGTAGATCAGCGCCAGCGCCACCACCAGAGGCGGCGCCAGCAGCCAAAGCAATCGCTTGCGTAGGGTCATCTAAACCTCCTGTCCATGGGGTCAACGCGGATTTCCGATAAACCAACGGTAGTAAGGGTTATCCCCGTCCTCGCGGACGACCGCACGTACCTCCCTGGCCCAGCCCTGACGGTCACCCCGGTAGGCCATGAGGCTCACATCATAGAAACGCCTCAGACGCTTCCACTGGTCATTGACGTCCGCCTGCAGCGAAGGCGGTGCATTGAGTAAAGGGGGATCTCGCCGCAAGGCCAGCAACGCAGGCAGTACCCGAGTGATTTCCTTGGCTCGTACCCAGGCGGCGTACTCGATGCGCGGTTGGTCATCGGTCACGGGGCGTGCACCGCCGGCATAGGTTTCCAGGCCCTCGCGATCGGTGATCCAAGTCGCAAGCAGGGCTGCCGCTGAGTCGATCCCGACTTCGCCCAGGGCGTCTGCCACTTGCGGCTGGGCAAAACGCGCCTGGATGCGCGACGCATCAAGTTGCAGCGGCTGCAAGGAGCCGATGAGCAGCATCTCGTGGAACTCGGTGGTCCACAGCGATGCATAGGGGAAGGTATCGATGAAGCTGCGCACCAGCGAGCGGCTGTCGTCGTCGTTCTGGGTCGGCAGTGGCAGCCACTGGGCAACGAGCCCGTTGTCGGCCAGTCGACTGGCGGCCAGGTCATAAAAGTCGCGTGAGTACAGGTTCACGACGCCTGCTGCTGACGGCGGTGGCGGCTCCAGCGTGATCATGTCGTAACGGTTGCTGTTACGCAGCAACTCGCGGCGGCCATCACGCAAGCGGATATCCAGGCGAGGGTCGTTGATGGCGTCGAAGGTCCCACGAAAATAGGGCGCAGCCTTCAGCACCTCGGGCAATAGTTCAGCCACTACGGGGTGTTGCAGATCCTGGTAGCGCAGCATCGCGCCTGCGGTGATGCCGGTACCAAAGCCGATGACCAAGGCCGAGCGTGGCTCGCCCCGGTGAATCAGCAGGGGCAGCAAGGCCTGCAGACGCATGTAGCGCAACGAAGGCATCGCATCCCCGGTGTTCGACACACCTTGGATGTACAGCCGGCTGAACTGCCGTTGGCCCGTGCCCTGGCGCACCACTGCCACGGTGCCACCGCGCCCTTCCTGATAGAACGCGAGCTGGCCGCTGCGGGTCGCCGGCATCAAGTTCGCCAAGTGCTGTGGGGGTGTAAATATTCCGCACGCCAGGGTCGCCAAGCCCATCAGGCTGACACTCACACGCATCCCGCGGCTCACCTGCACGCCCCGCCAGACGGCCAAGCCAGCCACCACCGCCGCGAGCAGTGCCAGCACCGCCAAGCTGCGTACCAGGCCCAGCACCGGCACCAGCACGAAACCGGTTAGCATCACGCCCAGAATGCCGCCGAGGGTGTTGAGGGCGACAACCACGCCGACATCGCGGCCGACATGGTCGCTGTCAACGGTCAATCGAACGACCAAGGGAAACGCGGCTCCCAACAAAGTCGTCGGCAACAGCACCACACTCACGCCGGCAACCGCAAAGCGTGCCGACATGCCCGCAAGTTCGTTGCCACCCATAACGCGTACCCACCGCTCGGCCAAGCTTTGCGCATCGACCAGCCACTGCCCGAGTCCAGCGACCTGAAGGATTGCCAACAACCCAGCGGTGGCGATCAGCAGGCCGAACATACCCCAAGGGTCACGGATCCGATCGGCCTGCCGGGCATATAACGCACTGCCGATCACCAAACCACACAGGTAAGTGGCCAGCACCACAGCGAACGCGAAGGCCCGCGTGCTCATGAACTGCACGATCGATTGGGTCCAGACCACCTCATAGCCGAGCGCTACGCCACCGGCGATACAGTAAAGAGCGATAGCCAAGCGGGCCGGACCGCTATGGGCTCGGCTGGCCATGGCTGTATGCGGCGCCGGTGCGATGCTCAAGCGTGCGACGCGCAGCGCCACGATGGCCGCCAGGACATTGAACAGTGCTGCGACACATGCACTGGCCAGCACGCCGAGACCCGGCAACAAGATGAACGCGGCTGCGAGGGTCCCTGCGATGGCTCCTGCGGTATTGGCGGCATAGAGTCCCCCGCCGGCACGCCCCGTCTGGTCCGAGTTTGGCGCCAGGGCCCTGACCAGCACCGGCAGTGTTCCGCCCATGAAAAAGGCAGGGAACCCCACCAGCGCAAAAGGCAGCATCCAAGCCAACGCCCCAACGCTCGCCTCCAACTGGGCAAACGCTCCGGCAGCTTTCCCCAAGCAAAGGGTCGCACCAAGGCCGAGCGCCGCGACCAGCAGTTCTAGTCCCGCATACAGCATCACTGGACGGGACAAGCGGTCAGCCCAGCGCCCGAAAGCCAGGCCGCCGAGCGCCAGGCCTGCAAAAAACGCACTGATGGCCGTGGTGACGGCATATACCTCCACCCCCACCACCAGGGACAATTGTTTGACCCAGAGCACTTGATACACCAGTGCCGCACCGCCGGACAGGAACATCAGCAAGGCCGGCAGCCAAAACTTCAGACGGGCCCGGGCGCGCACCTGCGCAGCAGCCGGGCGAGGTGTGTGCGAACGAGACGAACTGGCGGCTGAGGGCATTGGAAAGCCTTATTGTACGAAAGAGGCCTGCGTCGAAACTTCGCCGCAGGCCGAAAGACGGACGCAGGCGACGCCTGCATCCAGTTCCGTTGAGGCCTACTTGGCGCCCTTGCTCATCTTGGCCTCGATCTGCTTGTCCACATCGGCCCGGATCTGGTCGATGCTGAAGCTGGCCGGGCGTTGGCTAGGCGGGTAATCGACGAACGTCTGCAGGAAGGCTGCCGCTCGGCGGGTACCTTCAAAGATCAGGTAGTCGTTCTTCGCCACCCAGTCGTAGTACTGGTCAGATACCACGTCGGCCCGCTCATATGGGTCCATGCGCAGGTTGAACAGTTTCGGCACCCGCAGACAGGTGAAAGGCTCGCTCCAGACCTTGAAGCCACCGGGCGCGCGCTGCTCGCAGAACACCAGCTTCCAGTCGTTGTAACGCATGGCCACAAGGTCACCGTCATCGCTGAAGTAATAGAATTCCTCGCGGGCACTCTTGTCCTTCTTGCCCGTCAGGAAGTCCAGCTGGTTGTAGCCGTCCAGGTGCACCTTGAAGTTCTTGCCGCCCACATCAGCCCCTTTGAGCAGGCGCTCCTTGATGTCCGTGCTGCCTGCCGCTGCAAGCAAGGTGGGGAACCAGTCCAGCCCCGAGAACATCTGCGTGGTCACTTCACCTGCCTTGATCTTGCCCGGCCAGCGCACCATGGCCGGAACCCGGTAGGCGCCCTCCCAGTTGGAGTTCTTCTCGTTACGGAACGGCGTGGTGGCCGCATCCGGCCAAGACCACTGGTTTGGCCCGTTATCGGTGGTGTAGACGACAATCGTGTTGTCGGTCAGCTTGAGATCATCCAGCGCTTTGAGCAACTTGCCGACATCGCCGTCGTGCTCGAGCATGCCGTCGGCATACTCGTTGCCCACCATGCCGCTCTGCCCTTTCATTGCTTCGCGCACGTGGGTGAAAGCGTGCATGCGCGTGGTGTTCATCCAGACGAAGAAGGGTTTGTCAGCCTTGGCCTGTTTGTCGATAAAGTTGATTGCGGCCTGGGTAGTGTCGTCATCGATGGTTTCCATGCGCTTACTGTTCAGCGCACCGGTGTCTTCGATTTTGCCGTCGGCCGTGGAATGAATCACCCCGCGCGGAGAGGCAGCCTTGACGAAGGGGTCGTTTGGATCCTTCGGCCAGTAGGGGCGCTCGGGCTCCTCCTCGGCGTTGAGGTGATAGAGGTTGCCGAAGAACTCGTCAAAACCATGGTTGGTCGGCAGGTACTCATCGCGATCGCCCAGGTGGTTCTTGCCAAACTGGCCGGTCGCGTAGCCCAGGGCCTTGAGTGCCTGGGCGATGGTCACGTCGCGGTCCTGCAGGCCGACCTTGACGCCAGGCATGCCGACCTTGGAAAGGCCGGTACGCAAAGCCGACTGGCCCGTGATGAATGTCGACCGCCCCGCCGTGCAGCTGTTTTCGGCGTAATAGTCGGTGAACATCATTCCTTCCTTGGCGATGCGATCGATGTTGGGCGTCTGATAGCCGACCACACCATGCGCATACGCGCTGATGTTGGTTTGGCCGATGTCATCGCCAAATATCACCAGGATGTTCGGTTTGTCCGCTGCCGAGGCCATTGAGCATCCCACTATCGCGGTCGCCGCGAGGGCGAGACGCGATAACCACCGTCCTGAGTGTTTCATTGGTGCTTCTCCGTTCTGGTTGCTTGTCGTGTTCCACGACTACCTGAGCATCGAGACGCCGACGGCCTGACAGGTTTTCTCGTTGCACCGCTGTGGTTATGGGTATTGGCGTTATGGATGTGTTTCCTGATCGAAGGGGTAGATCCGATTCCATTCCTTGGCCATGTCCACGATTACCCACTCCTTGTGTCTTGCTTCATCGAGGGCCTTGTCCAGCCTCCCCACCCCGCTTTGCCGGTCGTATGCCCATTCCCGGCCCGCGTCGGTGTGGTGCACCAGGCCTGCCAGACGTCGGCCCGGTCCGGCCATGGTCCACTGCAGCATCTGCAGGTCTCCGTCGGAGTTGCCGAAAGCCAGGATCGGCCGGCGGCCGATATAGGCCTCGATACTCTCCGGCTTGCCTGGACCGTCGTCATTGTGGGTCAGCGGCGCAAGACGCTGGATGGTCAGTTCGCCGTCCAAGTCCTGGAAACGGCTGGCGAAGGTGGTGCCGATGACCTGCTCGGGCGGGATGCCGTAGACCTCTTCGGCGAAGGTACGCATGAACGCGACTTCGCCACCGGAAACGATGTAGGTCTTGAACCCATTGGCACGCAGGTAGGCGAGCAGTTCGAGCATGGGCTGGAAGACCATCTCGGTGTAGGGCCTGTGGGTACGAGGGTGAACATTGCTGGCGAGCCAGCGCTGGGCGTTCTGCCTGAAGGCTTCTGTGCTAATGCCGGTGTGGGTGGCGGTGACGATCTGCATCAGCCCTTTCATGCCACTGGCGGCCAAGGTCTTCTGGTCGTTTTCAAGCACCGCCTTGAACGGCTGCTGGCTTTTCCACTGCGGGTGGTGCGCAGCCAGGCGTCTGACTTCGGCCATGGCGAACAGCACCTGGAAATACATCGGTTGTTCGCTCCACAGCGTACCGTCATTGTCGAACACCGCGATGCGCTGGGCCGGGGCCACGTAGTCCTTGCTTCCCTCGGCACTGACTGCCTCGACAAAATCGATGATCGCCTCACGCGATGGCCCATCATTCCATGATGGCAAGGCCTCTGCCGCCCTCGCCAGCGCCGGCAGGAACAGCGCCAGGACCAACAACCAGTGAATCGAACGCGAGGTGGTCTTCAGATGCATACGCTTTCCTTGATGAATGCAGGGTCTGACACGTTTCAGGGATTCAGTGGTTTCAGCGCATGGCGATCAGGCGACGATCGCTGCGGCGGGTCCACTGCGCTGCGCAGCTCAGGCAACACCTGGGCAAGCTCGGCAGTGGCTTGTGGGTCAGCCGGACCGCTGCCATAGCGCGATCTAAAGAAAGCTAGCAAACATTCGGAAACAGCAAGGGGTAGCGGACGGGAAGCCGTTCTCATTTCACGACATCCCGTGACACGGCGGTACCAGACATACAATGCACTGAGCTGGGGTGGGTCCTGGGACAGCTGTCCAGCGACCTGGCGCCAGGCGTAGTCGGCCGAGGCCAGGCGAGCCTGCTCCCGCAGCTCGGACCACAGCCGCCAGCGGTTGCGCAGCGCCACTGCCCAGCGACGTCCGAAGCAGCCCACCCCTGCAAGCAGGACCAGTGCTGACAGCACCAGTAACCAGTGCCCTGCGACCCGTACCTGGGCTTTTTGCCCCAAGGCGCGCAGATCGTCGCTGATAGAAAAGGGTGCCTGGTAGGTAGCAGCGCCGGTCGCTTCGAGCTCTAGGGCAGGCACCGTGGCGGTCCGAGGTTGTGCCGTGGCAGCATCCCACCACTGCAGTTCGATGGCTGGCAACTGGTAGCGACCTGTCCGTGTCACCACATAGGTCACGGCATCCTCCCGCTGCCCGCCACTGACCCCACCTCGTCCATCGCTCAGCTCACTGACCAACGGCGTTTGAAGGTAACGCTTGAGCCCGTCGATCTGGGCAAATTCCGGAGGCGGGATCAACATCGCCTGGGCCGCCAGGGCCTGCACGTGCAGGCGCCGGGTGACGCTGTCCCCCACCCGCAGTGGTGTGTGTGAGCGTTCCAGGGTCTGGCTGAACTGGACGTGGCTTGCCACCAGTCGTTGCAGTTGGTCGCTGCCGGCAGGTTGGCTTGCGACGAAGTGCAGCGCCTGGCTGTGCACCGTGAGTGGCCCACTGCTTTGACCTGGCTGCACTTCGATCGCCAAGGGAGGAATGTCATACCCTCCCGCTTGCTCAGGGATGATCTGGTAGCTAAGGCGCAGCCCGAAGAATGCCTTGCCGTCGATCTGTTCATTCAAGTGCGTGGCTTCGCCACTGGGCCCGGAAACCACAGCGCCTTCCAACGACAGCTTCGGTAAACGAGGAGCCGCGTTGAACCAAGTATCGACCAGCAGATCGATCTGCAACACCACGGTACCGCCCACCAGTACCTTTTGCGCCGGCAGCAGTTGGCTGCGAACCTTGACTTGGGGTTCAGCGGCTTGGGCCAGCAGTGGAAACAGCATGACCAACAGCAGGTATTTCATGGGGTGGCCTCCCTGGCGGCATCCTGAAGAAGGAACTTGCGCTTGAGGAACTGGGCCGGCGAGGTATTGAGGTTGTCCAACCACACTTGATCGGAGCTGGCCTGCCCGGCGCTGCGCTGGATCGTCTTGCCTTTGCCTGAGGTGTTATCGAATTCGATCTTGTCAGCCTTCTCGTTGGGCGGTCCGGCCTGCTGTTGTTCGTCGCGGTCCTTCAGCAAGGCCTGCGCCAGGGCCAGGTTGGCGCTGGCCTCGGGAAAGGTCGCCTGCCGTTTCAGTGCCTGCTGGTAGGCGGCGATTGCCTGGTCGAACCGAGACAGACGCACATACGTATTGCCTTGGTAGAAGTACGCTGATGCGGTGTCCAAGCGGGCGAAATGTTCCAGTGCCACATCGAACTGCGCCGCGCGGTAGGCCGCCAGGCCTTTCCAATAAGGGTCGTTGAAATGGCGTGCGGCGTCTGGGTAGTGGCGATGTTCGAAGGCCCAGCGTCCCTGTTGGTCGGGAGTGAAGAACGCGTCGGCTAGGGGCCCGGCGTGGGCGGTTTGCCCAGTCGCCCCGACCAGCAGCGCCAACAACCATCCGCCTAGCCAGTGAACCCGCCAACCGCGGCGCACGGCCAGCAACGCCAATACCAATAGCGGCCAGCACAGCCAGTAGCCGGCGTCTTTCCAATGCGGCGGCTGCCCGGCCGCTTGTACGGACTGGAAATGCCGCTGGGCATGCAATTCGATCCAATCCAGATCTTCATCGCTCAAGGTCAGGCTGCCCAGCGGCGCATCAGCCGCCTTGGCCAGGCCTTCGAGGCCTACACGGTCGAACGGCGCGCGCTGAGTCTGGCCGTGCGCGTCGGTTTTGGGCCGGCCCTGGGCATCATGCACCACGACGCCGTCCTGACTGCCGACTGCCAGGACCAATACCTGCAAATCGCTGCCTTGCAAGTGTGTGCCAATGGCATCGAACTGAGTCGCATCGGCCCCGTCGGTCACCAACACCAGCGTGCCCGGTGCTTGTTCGGCGGCCAGCAAGCGCTTGGCCAGGACAATCACCCCCAAGGCATCCTTCCCCGGACGATCGATCAAGTCGCTCGACAACACTCGCAGAAAGCTGTCGAGCAACGCCACATCGTGGGTCGCCGGCAGTACCAGGTGGGCACTACCGGCGTAAGCGATCAACGCCACGCGACTGCCTGCGCGTCGCTGGATCAGATCGTGCAGGGTATGCCGCGCCGCGGCCAGACGCGAAGGCGGCACATCGTCCGCATCCATCGAAGGCGAAAGGTCCACGGCCAGGATGAGCGGCGCGCGGTTGTCCAGAAATGCCGGCGTATCCTGTTCCCACGTCGGCCCGGCGGCGGCCAGCGCACCGAGCACCAACATTGCACCGAGCACGTGTACCGGTCGTACTCGGCGACGGTCCTGCGGGGCAATCACCAGATGCTTGACCAGATGCGGCGCGATGATCCCATCAAGCTGGTGAATCAGGTCATGACGGCGCGCCCACAGAACCGGGAGCAGCACCCCAGGGATAATCATCAACAGCCACAGCGGACGCAGAAAGTGAAAAGCCGTCAGGTCGATGTTCATATCAGCCTTGCGCCTTCGCATCGGATGAGTGGGATGTGGCGCGCAGGCCCGCCCCTGCCGCCAGACCGTGACCGAACAGAAGAAACATCAGCGCAGCCCCCAGTGGCCACCAGAACAGATCGCGTTTGGGTTGATGGCTCAAGGTTTTGACCCGATGCGCCGTGATGCGATCGAGCGTGGCATATACCTGTCGCAATGCATCGCTGTCGCCGGCGCGAAAGAATTGCCCACCGGTCACCTGGGCTATGTGCTGCAAGGCCTGCAGATCGACCTTGGCCTCCCCGCTGGCCTCAGGATCGCCAATGCCGATCGTGTGCACCCGGATGCCCCGGTCGTGTGCCATGGCTGCGGCATGGTCCGGTGTGATGGCGCTGCTGGTGTCATTGCCGTCGGTGAGCAGGATCAGCACTTTTTCCTGCTCCGAGGCGCCATCAAGCAGCTTGATCGAAAGGCCGATAGCGTCGCCTAGGGCGGTATTGGGTCCGGCCATGCCAATACCCACTTCATCGAGCAGTATGCCCAAGCTGGTGTGATCGAGGGTCAGCGGGGCCTGCGGATATGCACCGGTGCCGAAGACGATCAGCCCGATACGATCGTCTTTGCGCCGTTGGATGAAGTCACGCACGACGTCCTTCACGGCGTGGAGACGATCGATCCGTTGCCCCTCTGGGGTGCTGTAGTCGGTGGTTGCCATGGATTGGGAGATATCGATCGCAAGCATGAGGTCGCGGACCGGCTGCTCCCGCACGATCGGCTTTTCCACCCAGACAGGCCGAGTACAGGCAAGCAACACCAGCACCCAGACCAGCCAAGCCAGAAGCAATTGCCAGCGACCACCGGCAACGGTGACGCGCCCGGGCTCCTGGCCCACGGCACGGCTCATCGCGGCGAAGAATGGCACCCGCATCGCGCTGCGCGACTCATGGTAGGCAGGCAGGTAGCGGTAAGCCAGCCAGGACACCGGCAGCAACAGCAACACCCAGGGGTATTCAAGCTGCCACATGGTGCACCTCGATCCACTGACGGCACGCATTTAACATTGCCTGGACCTCTTCGTCAGCCAATGCCATCAGGCGATCGGCCGGTGCATACGCCAGCAGGGCCAGATGCTGGGCGAAGGACGCAGGCAGCGGCTTGGAACTGTGGCGTTGCAGGAATGCCTGCCATTGGGCGTCGCGCAAACCGGTAGCGCGCGCACCGTCAGGCATCGACAATGCGACCCGTTTGAGCAATGGCGGGATCTCGCGTAACGCCGCCAGGCGCCGGGCTGGGTCTTGCACAGCCTGTTCCAGGCTCGCCAGACAAGCCAATGCTTCACGCCGGTAACGATTTCGCCGCCAATGCAAATAGCGCCAAGTGGCCAGCGCCCCCAAGACCACCACCACCATGCCCAGCAAAGCCAACCAGCCCCATGTCTGGGGCCAATAGCTGGTGGGCATGGCCGGCAGCCCAAGCTCGCTCAGTTGGTCGATGCTGGGGCCCGGTGTACGGCTCATCGCGGCACCGCCGATAACCGGCCCAGCTCCGCCCTCAGTTGCACAAGGCTGTCCCGACCAGTGCTGAACATCATCAAGGGAACCTGACTGCGCCGCAGCAAAGTGGCGACCTCCTTGAGCCTTGCACTAAGAAAGTCACCCAACGGGCGATGAACCTGGCGACGGGCGATTTCCAGCTCTACCTGCAGCTCCCCCTGGGTCACCCTCACCCTGCCCTTTTCAGGCAGTTGCAAAGCAATGGGATCGAACACCTGCAATGCCAGGACATCGTTATGGGCACGCAGCTGGCGCAGCAGCTGCAAGGTCTGGTCAGTCGTTCCGGAAAAATCGCTGATGACCACGATCAGGTGATCGTGCCCGGCAATGCCCAGGCACTGACGCAATACACGATCAAGCTGTTCCGGCTGCTCGTCATCGACGTGGCCGGCATGCAGCGCCTGGTTGTGACGGACCATGGCCGAGCACAGCGCCTCGACCCGGGCGCGGCTGCGCAGGGGACGCACTGTTTCGATGTGTTGGTCATTGAACACCAAGCCGCCCACCCGGTCCCCGGCACGAAATGCCATCCATGCGCCAATCGCCCCCAACTGCGCGGCCGTGACGGACTTGAAGCACTGCCGCGAACCGAAATACATGCTCATGCGCTGATCGACCAGCAATAATGTCGGACGATCGCGCTCTTCGGTGTAGCTACGTACGAACGGCTTGCTATAGCGCAGCGACGCTCGCCAATCGAGATGACGCAAATCATCTCCCGGCGAGTACTGTCGCAACTCATCGAAGCTCAGCCCACGGCCGCGCAAGCGCGAGGCATGGCTGCCGGACAGCACGCTGGACAACGGCTGTCGCGCGAGAAAACTCAGGTCGCGCACGCGGTACTCCAAGAGCATCAGCTGTTCGAGCGACACATACACCGAACCATCGGCGATAACGGGCCCAGACATGGCTGTCTCCTGTCAGGCCGGGACTGCGACCTTGTCCAACAAGCGGTCAAGCACCTGGTCGGCGTCAATCCCGTCGGCCACGGCGTCATAGGAGAGCAGCAGCCGGTGACGCAGCACCGGATGCAGCACTGTACGGACATCGTCCGGTGTCACGTAGTCGTTGCCCTGCAGCCAGGCATGGGCACGCGAGACCCGGTCCAGGCTGATGCCTCCCCGAGGGCTGGCCCCGACCTTGATCCAGCGTGCCAGGTCGCTGTCATAGTCAGCGGGATGGCGGGTGGCGTTGATCAGGTCCATCACATACCGGTCGATTGCCTCGGATACATGCACACCACCGACTTCACGGCGAGCGGCGAATATCGTCTCCTGAGGCATCGGTACCACCTCGCTCTGAGGCACGCGGTGCGAGTCCTCGCTTCGCACCATGCGCAACACCTGGGCTTCATCCTCTACTTTGGGGTAGTCGATCAACAGCTTCATCAGGAAGCGGTCCATCTGCGCTTCCGGCAAGGGATACGTGCCTTCCTGCTCGATAGGGTTCTGGGTCGCTAGCACCATGAACAGCCCGGACATCGGGTGGGTCTGGCCTGAGACGGTGATCTGACGCTCTTCCATCGCCTCTAGCAAAGCTGCCTGCACCTTGGCCGGTGCGCGGTTGATTTCGTCAGCCAGGATCACGTTGCCGAACAGTGGCCCTGGCTGGAAGCGAAGCTGGTTGCCATTTTCCGTCTGCTGGAGGATCTCACCACCGGTGATGTCGGAAGGCAGCAAGTCGGGCGTGAACTGGATACGGCTCATGCGCGCATCCAGATGGGTTGCCAAGGCCTTCACCGTGCGCGTCTTGGCAAGCCCGGGCAGGCTTTCGAGCAGCACGTGCCCGTTGGCCAACAGTGCCAGCATGATATGGCCGATGGTCTGCTCCTGGCCAAGTACCTGTTGGCCGACCCGAGCTTGCAGCTTGGCAATCTCATCACGCATGGTCCCGGTCCCTCTCCTTGACGTCCTGGCAATCGCTGCGCTGAATCGGTGGTAACTCTAGCGCACAGGCCATCGTTCGCCATTGAAAAGCCCGCCGATGCCTGTCGTGTAAAGCTTATGCAGTGACCTATCACTGCTTGGTCGGCGGTAGTCTCGGATCGTCCGGCACCACTTGGCGCATGCGCTCCACATAGTGTTCGACCTGGTCAAGTTCCCCTGCTTTGGAGTGCAGGTAGATCAAGGCATAGAGCAGATCGGGGTTGTCCGGTGACGAGGCCAGCCCTTGATGCAAGGCCTGCAATGCGTCATCGCGGCGATCCAATTGAGCCAGCAACAACCCTTGGTTATAGAAGACCCGCGCGTTGCCTGGCATTTCCCTCGCCGCCACGTCCAGCCATTTCACGCTCTCCTGAGCCTGGCCTTGCTCCGCCAGCAGCAAGGCCAGCATGTAGGCGAGGTTGCCATGATCCCCGGCGGGCATTCCCTCCAACGCCAGACCCTCGCGCAGTTGCCGCTGGGCGGCATCGAGTTGCCCCGTGTTGGAATACAGCGTCACCAGGTTCACCCGGGCAGGCGTGAAATGGGTATCCAGACGTAGAGCCTCCCGGTACTGGGCGATCGCTTCCTGCTCTCGGCCTTCGCGCTGCAGCAATACGGCGAGGTTGAGCCGGCCACCCGGCAAGTCGGCATTCTCACGCAGACGCCGCTCATAGTCGGCCAGTTGTGCCTTGAAGCCTGCGCGTCGCTCGGCAGGCAACGCGTCAAGCGGAACATCGGCCAGGCCTCGCAGCGCCTCGTCGCGCACGGCCAGTAGCGGATCATCCAGCAAGGGAAGCAGCTGTCTGATCCGTGCCTGAGGGGGAAGGCGAGCAAACCCGGCAGCGGCATAGGCGCGAACTACCCCATCTTTTGCGTTCAGGGCCCACCCCAGTGGAGTGATCGCAGGCGGACCAATCTCCGCGAGTTGCTGGGCGGCCGTCGCACGCACAATGGCAGGCTTGCCGATGTCGGCAATCACGGCGGTCAGCAGGTTGAGTCGATCGCCCTGCCCTGTTCTGGCGGAATGGAACGCCTCACCGTAATGGGCCGGTCGCTTTGGCGCGCCGAACCACCCTTCGATGGCCGTCGCGGCCCATCGCGGCGGTTTGTCAGCGTGGCAAGCGGTGCAGGCATCTGGGCTAGCCGTCTTGTCTGCCAAGTCTGGTCGCGGCAGGCGGAAGCTATGGTCGCGACGTGGGTCTACGACCATGTAGGTCTTGCTGGGCATATGGCAGTTGACGCATTGCGCGCCTGGAGAGCTTTGGACATGGTGATGGTGCTCTGGGGTGTCGTAGTTGCGAGCCTGCAGGCTGGGAAAGCGATTGGTGGGTGGATGTTGGTTGTGGCATTGCTGGCACAGCGCGTTGCCCTCGAGCTTCACCCGGGTGGTGTGAGGGTCGTGGCAGTCCGTGCAACTGACCCCTGCCGCATACATCTTGCTTTGCGTGAAGGACCCGTAGACATACACCTCACCATCGATCTGGCCATCGGCGTGGTACAAGCCTTCACGCAAGGTTGCAGGTAGCGAGGCGTCGAGCTGTGGCTTGCCCGGCTGTTGCCCTGTACCGAGTGACTGCCTGCGGCTGTGGCAGAACGCACATTGCTCGATCAACCCTTTGCCATCCAAGGCCTTGAAGTCCACGCTCAGTTGCATGTCGCTTGCCGTGGCGCGTGGCTTGTCGGTGTTCGCCTGCTTCGCCCAGTCCACATGAGCCTGCCCAGGGCCGTGGCAGCCTTGGCACCCCACCGTCTGCTCCTGCCAGGTGGTGGCGTAGCGGTCGTGCTGGTCATCGTAGTGTTTGAGCAGGCGCGTGGAGTGGCAATCGGCGCACATGCCGTTCCAGTTTTGGTAGCGCCCTGTCCAGTGTAGGGCGTCGTCCGGCGCAAACCGTTGGCCTGGGTACAGAGAGAACCAGCGCTGTCCTGCGTCCTGCTTGCTGCGACTGTCCCAGGCGAGGGTCAACGCCTGCAGGCGCCCCCCGGGAAATTCCACCAAATACTGCTGCAACGGTCGGTGGCCAAAGGTGTAGCGCACGCGAAAATCCGCCATCTTGCCATCAGCGCCTTCAGTCGTGACGTAGTAATGCTCGCCCTTGCGCCAGAAACGCGCCTTGACCCCTGCCTCGTCGAAGCTGCGGCCGTCGAAAGCGCCGAGTACATTGCCTGGAGTTGCATCGCGCATCGCCCAGGCATGGTCGGAATCCTTCCACAGCGCGGCCTGTGGGGCATGACAGCCTTTGCAAGAGGACGCATCGGCATAGCCCTCCCGTTCGTTGGCAGGGCCTGGAACGATATCCGAAGCCTTGGCCAAGGCCGGCATGGGGCCCATCACCAACAGAAACAGCGATAACAGCAGAAGGCGAAAATACACGTGGCGTCCTTACTCATGCGTGCGATGAGGTGTGTGAAGGCAATACGCGTTGCTGATTTATTCATCCAGCCTGGGCGCCGCCGGCGCGGCATGCCAGCGCTCCGGGGGGACGAACTTGGCCTGGTCTGGGTCCGCCAGGTAGTGCGGCGACATGATCTGTACACCGTACTCGTTGAACACGTCCTGGATGTTGGCGTGCAGCATGCTCAGCAGTTCAGCCCGGGGCCTGGGCTCGCTGGGGATCGCCTGGGCGACCAGGCGATACTCGGGATAGAAGTCGCTCAGCGCCGTCTGGAACACCTGCGGGCTGGGCTGCTCGACAATACCCGGCGTACGCCGCGCCGCCTCGATCAACATGGCGTGGACCTGGCGCCAAGGTGTGTCGTAGCCGATCGTGACCACGGTGTCGACCACATAGCCTTGGCCCTGGACGATGCGTGAGTAGTTCTTGGTCACCGCGCCTGTGATCATCGAGTTGGGCAAGGTCAGCACCTCCCCAAGGCCGGTGCGAATGGTGGTGGTGAACATGCCGACTTCCATCACCGTGCCCTCGTGATCGGCGATGCGCACGAACTCGCCTGCCCGCAGCGTGCGAGTGTACGTAAGGATCAAGCCCGCCATGCCTTGCCCGATAACGCTGGTGGCTCCCAGCGAGATCATCAGCCCGAGCAGCACCGACAGGCCTTTGAACGCATCGGTGTCGGACCCTGGTAGATACGGGTAGGCCATGACCAGAGCGAACAACCAGATTCCCAGTGACGCCAGGCGTGTGGTGGGTTTGAGCGTCTCGGCGGTCAGCCAGCGCAAGGTGCCGGGACGCGACATGCGCTCCAGCACACGCTTGGTGAAGCCGCTGATACCACGGGCGATGAAGAAAATCGAGATCGCCACCGCGATGCCAGGGATCGCGTCGAGCACTCCACCGAGCAGGTGTTCGACCAAGTTCCACAGGTACACGTTGAGGCTTTCGCCCCAAGGTCGGGTGTAGGGAAACCGCGAGAGCACAAAGCTCATCCATTGGTAGCTGAACAGCAGCAACAGCAGCCAGTACAGCAACCAGAGCAAGCGATCCACCAGGTAGTAGAGGTTTTGCAGGTCGAACAACGGCACGTGCCCCACCCGCAACACTTGGGAATGCTTGCCCATTAACGGCGGCAGCAGGCCCAGCAACTTGCGCCGCGCACCACGGGTGCCTTTGACCAGCGCCAGGTAGAGAATGGTGGCCAGTGCCGAAAAGCCCGCGGCCTTGAGCAGGTAGTCCAGGCTGCGTGCCTGCCCGGTTTCCTCGACCACCAGGCGCAAGGTCTGCGCAGCCTGTTCGGCGGTCTCACGCACCGACCCACCATCCTGGGCCACATCCAGGGGCGCGACGATGAACGCCCGGCGATTGCCCAATAGCACCAGGTAACTGTGCAAAATGGGCTCGATACTGACCTGCAACTCGGCCGGCTCTTGCAAGGCCTCGTCGATTACACCTTGCGCCCGCTTCACGCGCGCCGCCGGTGTCTCCCCCAGCAACGTGGCGCGGAACACCACGAGCGTGCGATTGGCGACCTTCAGCTCAGCGGGAGACGCCAAGACCCCTTCCACCGCTACGGCTGTATCATCGCTGGCGGCGTGACAGAACATCGAAAGCGACAGCAAGATTCCCAGCACCAACGATTTGCAGAGGGTCCAGCCCTTCATTGCCACGGCTCCTTGTGCCTCGACCGCGTTTCGATCGCGCGATTGGCTCTAGCGTAGACAATTTTTCAAGCCCGACTGCCTTGCACCTTGTTCACGTCACGACAGCCGCGAATCGCACCGGGATTGGGGCACCCTCCCCCGGGATGCTGGCCGAAAAAGACCCGCTGGCCCTGCTGCTGTACGCACAATACAAAAGCCTGGCGATGCCCAACCTGCGCCTGGGCGACACAGACGTCACGGCATTGCTGACCTTCATCGAAGAGCAAACCCGCCGCTTGCAGACACCTGCCACGGCAAAGAACGGTGACTGACGCCCGAAACTACCCGCGCCCGCGCTTGAGGGTTTCGCTCGGCAGCTCCTGAAACAGCTGCCGATAACTCTCGGAAAACCGCCCCAGGTGCCAGAATGACCAGCGCATGGCCACCTCGGCCACGGTGACACCCCCGGCCCCATGACGCAGCAGGTCGCGCCGCGCGCCATTGAGCCTGCGCAGGCGCAGCCACTGCCCCGGCGGCATGTCGGTGAAGGCCTTGAAGGCCTGCTGTAACTGGCGCAGGGAAACCCCGGCCACTTGGGCCAGTTCCATCAGATTGAGGGTTTCTTCCGGGCAGTCGGCGGCCCATTCGCTGACCCGGCGCATGATCGCCCGCTCCTCGTCGCGTCTGCCCAAGGCGTCGCCTTGCAGGCGCTGGCAGGCATTGTCGAGGATGAACAGACAGTCTTCGAGCAGTTGCTCGGCCAAAGCCTGGCCTTCGAGCGGGCTGTCGGCATCGGCCAGTCGCGTGAGGGTGGCGCTCAGCCAACTGCCGAACAGCGCGTTCTGGCCGCTGCCCAGCGGCACCATGAACAGCCCGTCGAGGCGTTTCACATCCAGGCCGTGACGGGCCATGAACGCCTGGTCGAACACCACGGCCACCTCTTGGTAGTTCTCGGGGGTGATCCAGATGTTGCGGCTGTCCTCGTTGAGCAGGTACAGGCTGTTCTCGCTGCGGTCGAAGCAGAACGCCAGCGACCCGCTCGGAGCGCGGAAGAACTGCTCCACTCGAGTATTGAGGCGTTCTTCGTAGACCTCCACGCCATCGAGCCCCAGGCAGCGCAACTGACCGTTGAAATGCCCTGGGGACATTTGCCGGTATTGCTGCTGCCAGCCAGGGGTCGCGCGCACCTGTTCGGTCACATCGTTGGTGTGGAAAGCCTGGACCTGCAAGGCATTGGGCGTTGTCACGCGCGTGTCCCTTATGCACTCTTTTGGTGCATTTGTTGCCGAAGAAAATGGATAGATCACCCCTGGGGGCTGCGACCAAGATAGTCCTCAGCGCGTCGCCTGGGAAGATTCCAACGCGGACTCGCCCATAAAACCCAACCAAGAGGTCTGTATGAACGCCCCCTTCGATCAGCTGTCCACCTGGCTGAAAGAACACCGGATCACCGAAGTCGAATGTGTGATCAGCGACCTGACCGGCATCGCCCGCGGCAAGATCGCGCCGACTGCCAAGTTCCTCCACGAGCGCGGTATGCGCCTGCCGGAGAGCGTGCTGCTGCAGACGGTCACTGGCGACTACGTCGATGACGACATCTACTACGACCTGCTCGATGCGGCCGACATCGACATGGTTTGCCGCCCCGACCCTTCGGCGGTGTACCAGATTCCGTGGGCCATCGAGCCGACTGCTATCGTCATTCACGACACGTTCGACAAGCACGGCAACCCGATCGAGCTGTCGCCGCGCAACGTGCTCAAAAAGGTCCTGAAGCTGTACGCCGACAAGGGCTGGCAGCCGATCGTGGCACCTGAAATGGAGTTCTACCTGACTCAGCGCTGCGAAGACCCGGACCTGCCGCTGCAAGTCCCACTGGGGCGTTCGGGGCGTGCCGAAAGCGGCCGCCAGTCGTTCTCCATCGACGCGGCCAACGAATTCGACCCACTGTTCGAAGACGTCTACGACTGGTGCGAAATCCAGGGCCTGGACCTGGACACGTTGATCCACGAAGACGGCCCGGCGCAGATGGAAATCAACTTCCGTCACGGCGACGCACTGGATCTGGCCGACCAGATCACCGTGTTCAAGCGCACCATGCGTGAGGCCGCGCTCAAGCACAACGTCACTGCCACGTTCATGGCCAAGCCGATCACCGACGAGCCGGGCAGCGCCATGCACCTGCACCAGAGCGTGGTCGACATCGCCACCGGCAAGCCGATCTTCGCCAATGAAGACGGCAGCATGAGCGAGCTGTTCCTGCACCACATCGGCGGCCTGCAGAAGTACATCCCCAAGGTGCTGCCGATGTTCGCGCCGAACGTCAACTCGTTCCGCCGCTTCCTGCCGGACACCTCGGCACCGGTGAACGTCGAGTGGGGCGAGGAAAACCGCACCGCAGGCCTGCGCGTACCGACCTCCAGCCCCGAGGCCATGCGTGTGGAAAACCGCCTGCCGGGTGCCGATGCCAACCCGTACCTGGCGATCGCCGCGAGCTTGCTGTGCGGCTACCTGGGCATGGTCGAGAAGATCGAGCCGAGCGCGCCGGTGCAAGGCCGCGCCTACGAGCGGCGCAACCTACGCCTGCCGATCACCATCGAAGACGCCCTGCAGCATATGGAAGACTGTCAGACCCTGCACGAATACCTGGGACGTCAGTTCGTCCAGGGCTATGTGGCGGTCAAGCGCGCCGAGCACGAGAACTTCAAGCGTGTGATCAGCTCCTGGGAGCGTGAGTTCCTGCTGCTGAGCGTCTGATTCCTGTCACGTCCGTGGGCACGGGGTCACCTGCGAAGGCACCGGTGTGTGTGCCATCGCATTCACGGGTGCCCCCGCGCCCACGGGACTACGTGCTGCCCTTGGGCAGTGAAACCTTTGTTACACCGCATTCAAAGAACAAGACCAACGAGGTGTCGACATGCGTCATTTGCAAACCCTGATTCCCGCTGCATTCGCCCTGGTGTTCGGCGCCGCCGCCCAGGCCCAGCCGAGCGTCAGCGTATACAACTGGACCGACTACATCGGTGACACCACCCTGGCCGACTTCCAGGCCAGCAGTGGCATCAAAGTGGTCTATGACGTGTTCGATTCCAACGAAACCCTCGAAGGCAAGCTGCTGGCCGGACGCACCGGCTACGATGTGGTCGTGCCTTCCAACCATTTCCTGGCGCGCCAGGCCCAGGCCGGCGCCTTCATGCCGCTGGAGCGCGACAAACTGCCGAACTGGAAACACCTGGATCCCGTGTTGCTCAAGCAACTGGAGCAGAACGACCCGGGCAACCGTTACGCGGTGCCCTACCTGTGGGGCACCAACGGCATCGGCTACAACGTCGAGAAGGTCAAGGCAGTGCTGGGCATCGACAAGGTCGATTCCTGGGCGGTGCTGTTCGAGCCGGAGAACCTCAAGAAGCTCAAGCAGTGCGGCGTGGCCTTCATGGACTCGCCTGACGAACTCTTTCCAGCCGTGCTCAACTACCTGGGCATGGATCCCCGTAGCGAAAGCGCCGCCGACTATGCCAAGGCCGAAGCGCGCCTGATGCAGCTGCGCCCTTATGTCACCTATTTCCATTCCTCCAAGTACGTCTCGGACCTGGCCAACGGCGATGTCTGCGTGGCCTTCGGCTACTCGGGCGACGTGTTCCAGGCCGCCAGTCGCGCGGTGGAGGCGAACAATGGCGTGAAGATCGCCTACAGCATTCCCAAAGAAGGCAGCAACTTGTGGTTCGACCTGCTGGCCATCCCCAAGGACAGCAGCAACCCCGAGCAGGCCCTGGCCTTCATCAACTACCTGCTCGACCCGCAAGTGATCGCCAAGGTCAGCGCCACCGTCGGCTACGCCAACGCCAACCCGGACGCCAAGGCCTACATGGACGCCTCCCTGGTCCACAACCCCGAGATCTATCCGTCCCAGGACGTGCTGGACAAGCTGTATGTCTCCAGCACCCCGAGCCCCAAGATCATGCGCGTCATGACCCGCTCCTGGAGCAAGATCAAGTCCAACCGCTGAGCCGAGCACGAGCCATGCCTACTACCCAACACACCGCGTCCTACTACGCTGCCACCGCACGCAGCTCGACGCCCTACCCCACGCTCGAAGGCGAGCTGAGCGCAGATGTCTGCGTGGTCGGCGGCGGCCTGACGGGGGTCAACACTGCGCTGGAGCTCGCCGAGCGTGGCCTTTCGGTGATCCTGCTCGAAGCCCGGCGCATCGGCTGGGGCGCCAGCGGGCGCAACGGCGGGCAATTGATCCGCGGCATTGGCCATGACGTCGGCGGCTTCGCCCGCTTCGTCGGTCAGGATGGCGTGCGCTACCTCAAGCAGGCCGGCATCGATTCGGTAGAGCTGGTAGCCGATCGCATTGCCCGCTACGGCATCGAGTGCGACCTACGCTGGGGCTTCTGCGAACTGGCCAACACCGCCGCGCAGTTCGCCGCCTTCAAGGACGAGCAAGACGATCTGGCCGCGCTGGGCTACCGCCACGAAACCCGCTTGGTCGGCCCCGAGCGAATCCGCGAGGTGGTCGCCAGCGACCAGTACGCCGGCGGCCTGGTGGACATGGGCTCGGGTCACCTGCATCCGCTTGACCTGGTCCAAGGCGAAGCCCGCGCGGCCGAGCAACTGGGCGTGCGCATTTTCGAGCAGAGCCCAGTGCAGCGCATCGAGCACGGCCCCACCGTGACCCTGCACTGCGCGCGCGGCAAGGTACGCGCCAACAGCCTGGTGCTCGGCTGTAATGCGCACCTGGACGAGCTGGAACCGCGCCTGAGCGGCAAGGTGCTGCCGGCCGGCAGTTACGTGGTCGCCACCGAACCCCTGCCCGAGCACGTCGCCAAGGCGCTGATCCCGCAGAACATGGCGCTGTGCGACCAGAAGGTCGGCCTGGACTACTACCGCCTCACGGCCGACCGCCGCCTGCTGTTCGGCGGCGCCTGCCACTACTCCGGCCGCGATCCCAAGGACATCGCGGCCTACATGCGGCCC
Source organism: Pseudomonas sp. CK-NBRI-02 (assembly GCF_008124495.1). NCBI lineage: Bacteria > Pseudomonadati > Pseudomonadota > Gammaproteobacteria > Pseudomonadales > Pseudomonadaceae > Pseudomonas > Pseudomonas sp. CK-NBRI-02. The sequence continues at coordinate 381,551 of NZ_VSJH01000015.1, forward strand.
AAAGTGCTCAAGGTGTTCCCGCAACTGGGCGAGGTGCGCATCGATTACCAGTGGGGCGGCATGATCGGCATCACTGCCAACCGCTTTCCCCAGGTCGGCAGGTTGAACCAGCATCCCAACGTTTACTACGCCCAGGGATATTCCGGCCATGGCCTGAATGTCACCCACTGGACCGCCAAACTGCTGGCCGAATCCATCGCCGTGGGCCACAGCCAGGGCCTTGATGTGTTCAGCGCCGTGCCCCACCTGACCTTCCCCGGCGGCAAGGCCCTGCGCTCGCCGCTGCTGGCCCTGGGGATGCTGTGGTACCGGTTGCGGGAAGTGCTGGGTTGACCGCCCTCTAGAGCCCCGCAGATCAGGTGCAGGCCTGGGCGACTTGCACCCGATCTGTGGGCTTGCCCATGACGTGAGGGGGCTGGCATTGAACATTGGCATGACACCGGCCAGTTCCGGAACAAGCGAAACGGCAAAACTCGGCTTTACTGGCCGGTAACACCGTGAGAACCCAGGATGGATCCATGCCCCTGCTTGACCCCACCTCCAACGAAAGCAAATACCCCAAACTTTCCAGCGCCGCCCTGATCGGCGCCACCACACCCAGCAGTACCCGCCTGTGGGTACGCCTGTACCGGCCAGGCACTTGGTACCTGGCGGTCACCACCGAGCCGATGCGCGGCGACATGGTCCGCCTGGGCGAGTTGCCCGTCCCTCGGTATTTCAAAGACCAAGGCGTCACGCCTGTTTATCTGCAGGCCAAGACGCTGAACTTCGACACCGATGTCACCGGCGTCTTCGACGTCACTGGCCTCAATCCCGGCACCACCTATTACTACGCGCTGATCAGCGACGAAACCGACGCCGGCAAGATCGGTCGGCGCACCGAGATCGGCGGCGATCGGCCCCGCTTCTTCGTGACCCCTCCGAAGGCGTCCGACACCCTCACCTTCGGGTTCTATAGCTGCCACGACCCGATCAGTGCCGACGGCAGTGCCGGTGCCTGGCCGCTGATGCATCAGCAACTGGCCGACCAGCGCGCCAGCTTCGTCATCGGCGGTGGCGACCAGGTGTACGTGGACACCAACAAGAAGAACGGCTTCCTGGATATCTGGGAATGGCTCAAGGACAACAAGGACGAACTGCTGCAGGCGTACAGCAAGGGCAAAGGCAAGGGTTACGACAAGGCGGGCATCGAGCGCTACCTATGCAACCTTTACCGCTGGTTCTACCGGGTCTACTGGAACGTGCCGGCCCAGCGGGAGATCTATGAACGCCTGCCCCAGTACATGATCTGGGACGATCACGAAATCATGGACGGCTGGGGCTCGCTGACCAAAGTCGAACGGCGCAAGCGCATCTCGCTGCTGTTCGAGCGCAGCAACAACACCACGACCAACCAAATGCTGGTGGATCTCATGTGGCGCGCCGCTTGCCGGGTGTACTACGAGTACGAGCACAGCCACAACCCACCCACGCCGATCGACTTGGACAATCCCGACGCCTGCCAGTGGGACTATGCCTTCGAGCAAGGCAAGTCGGCGTTCTATGTGCTGGACATGCGCGGCCATCACGACATCGAGGCCAAAGACCCCTGCAAGTTGCTTGGCAGCGAGCAGATGGCGCGCTTTGCCACCTGGCTCAAGAGCGCACCGGTGCAAAAAGCAGACGCAGTGTTCGTGGTGTCACCGGTGCCGGTCATGCACTGGCGCAACGCCGTGACCAACTACGCCGACATCGGATCGTTCAAGGACGATTGCATGGACGAATGGGACCATGAAAGCAACCAGGGCGAACGCAAACGCTTACTGGATGCGGTGTTCGAGGCCTTGGGCAACAGCGCAAAGCCGGTGGTGTTCCTCAGCGGCGATGTACATTGCGCGGCGGTGTTCCGCTTGCTGCACAAGCGCTATCCGGCTGCCAAGGTGTTCCAGGTCACCTCCAGTGCCATCTCTCGCATGCCGGCCCCTGGCGTGCTGAAGCTCGCTATCAGCGCAGGCGGCAGCATGCCCGGCGTCAAGGACATCGTCTGCGAGCGCTGGTACGCCATGGCCGGCTCGAAGAACTTCGCCATGCTTCAGGTGCGGCCCTCGTTGGACGGTAGCCAGACCGAGGTGTTGGTGGGGCTGCACTGGCCGGGCGGGGACGACGGGGAGCTGACCAAGCGCCGGGTATTGCTCAAATAAGCCCGTATCTGGGAGAGCGAACGGTCGCAGGTAAAGCTAGGCTCACCGGGATTGCGCCGCTTTCTAGACTTGCGCAATCCCTGTGGCGGCGGGTTTACCCGCGAACAAAGCTGGATGCAGGGTTTGCCTCAGCACTCGACAAACGCCACGGCCAGCCCGCCGCGGGAGGTTTCCTTGTAGTTGGCATGCATGTCAGCGCCGGTGTCACGCAGTGTGCGGATCACCCGGTCCAGGGAGATGAAGTGCTCGCCGTCGCCACGCAGGGCCATCTGTACCGCGTTGATCGCCTTGACTGCGGCAATGGCGTTGCGCTCGATGCACGGTACCTGGACCAGGCCACCGACCGGGTCGCAGGTCAGCCCGAGGTTGTGCTCCAGTGCGATTTCGGCGGCGTTCTCCAGTTGCGCGGGCGTAGCGCCCAGCACTTCGGCCAGGCCCGCTGCCGCCATGGAGCAGGCTGATCCGACCTCGCCCTGGCAGCCGACTTCCGCGCCGGAAATCGACGCGTTCTTCTTGCACAGGATGCCCACCGCCGCGGCCGCCAGCAGGAACGCGACCACATCGTCATCGCAGGCGCCTGGGTTGAATTTCATGTAGTAGTGCAGAACCGCCGGAATGATCCCCGCCGCGCCGTTGGTGGGCGCGGTGACCATGCGCCCGCCTGCGGCGTTTTCTTCATTGACCGCCAGGGCATACAGGTTGACCCACTCCATGGCGCTCAAGGTCGAGCCGATGACATTCGGCTTGCCCAGCTCCTGCAGGCTGCGGTGCAGCTTGGCCGCACGGCGCTTGACCTGCAGCCCGCCTGGCAGGATGCCTTCGTTGCGCAGGCCGTTGTTCACGCATTCGCCCATCGCTGCCCAGATCTTCAGCAGCCCCTCCCGGACTTCGGCCTCAGGCCGCCAGGCACACTCGTTGGCCATCATCAGCTGGCCAACGCTGAGTTGGTGGGCCTTGCACAGGGCCAGCAGCTCAGCCGCGCTGTTGAATTCGTAGGGCAATTTGACCAGGTCGGTATCGCCTTGGGGCGCATCGATTTCGGCCTGTTCGACGATGAAGCCACCGCCGACGGAGTAATAGGTCTGGGAGAACAGGCTGCCCTGTTCGGTGAACGCCTCCAGACTCATGGCATTAGGGTGGTAAGGCAGGCTCTCGTCGAGCAGCAGCAGGTCCCGGGCATACTCGAACGCTACGGGATGGCTGCCATCGAGTATCAGACACTGCTCCTGCAACACCTGTGCGATGCGCGGCTCGATGCTCTGCGGATCGATGCGATCTGGCCATTGGCCCATCAGTCCGAGCAAGCAGGCGCGGTCGGTGGCATGGCCGACGCCCGTCGCCGACAGCGAGCCATACAGCCGCACCTCGACCCGCGTCACCTGCGTCAGCACACCCCGTTCGCGAAGCGCCTGGGCGAAAGTCGCCGCCGCGCGCATCGGGCCCACGGTGTGGGAACTGGACGGGCCAATGCCAATTTTGAAGAGGTCGAAAACACTGATAGCCATGCTAATACCTGGGCGTGACGGGCCGTTTAGCCGTCGACCGCCCCTCCGAGAAAATTGAACGAGACTGCGATATTGCGTGATACTGACTCGTCCGTCGGGTAATGACCAACGAAAGTTCCTAAGCAAGGCTTTAGCAAGGCTAAACGATGAAGCGACAACTCAATGGCCAGATGTTCGTCTGGCTGCATGTGTTCTCCTGCGCGGCACGGCATCTGTCGTTCACCCGCTGCGCGCAGGAGTTGCACATCACCCCCGGTGCGGTGAGCCAGCAGATGCGCCAACTGGAAGAGCGCCTGGGCTATCGGTTGTTCCTGCGTCGGGCTCGGGGCGTGGAGCTGAGCGCTGAAGGCCAGCGCCTGGCGCAGACCGTGGCCGAGGCCTATGGCAACATCGAGGCCGAACTGCTGCGCCTGGACGCCGGCGAAATCCGCGGCACCCTGCGCCTGCGTTCGATCCCCTCGTTCCTGGCCAAATGGCTCACCCCTCGCCTGCCCCGCTTCCAGCAGCGCTACCCGGACATCGAATTGCGCCTGGTGGCCGAGGACAGCAACCAAGCCCTGAACCCAGAGGATTTCGACCTGGCCATCGACCTCAACGATGGCAGCTACCCCGGCATGCTCTCGACACCCCTGCTCGACGAGCAGATCTTTCCGGTCTGCTCCCCCGCCCTGCTGCGTGGCCGCCCGCCGCTGCATGGCCCAGCAGACCTTGTGCACTACCCGTTACTGCACGACATCACCGCCTGGCGTGGCAGCTCGGAATATGCCGAATGGGAGTTCTACCTCGAAGGCATCGGCGCCGGCAGCCTGGATGTGCGCCGTGGACACACCTTCAATCGCAACCACTTGACCATCGAGGCCGCCATCGCCGGCGTCGGTGTGGCCATTGCCCGGCGCACCCTGCTCAACGACGAGCTGGAGCGGGGCGCACTGATCGTGCCCTTCGGCGTGCCGATCGCCAACCACAAGCGCTACATGCTCCATTACCCGCCTGGCGGGCTGAGCCAGCCAGGCGCACGCGCCGTGCATGACTGGCTGGTCGAAGAAGCCGAAGGGTTCCGCGCCCTGCACCCTTTGCTGAGCTAGCGTGCGCCACTCGTCAAACATCCTGAACCCTCGCCAGGGCTTGCCGGTCGCACATCAAGAGTGATGCGGCACACGTCGCGCAAAACCACCCTGAGCGAAGGAAGGCACCGTGAGCGATATCCGTATCGGTATTTCCGGCTGGCGCTATGGCCCATGGCGCAAGGACTTCTACCCCAAAGGCCTACGTCAGGACGACGAACTGGCGTTCGCCTCGCGTGCGGTCAACAGCATCGAGATCAATGGCTCGTTCTATGCCCTGCAAACGCCCGAGCGTTATTGCAACTGGCGCGACGAGACACCTGATGACTTCGTCTTTTCAGTCAAGGCGCCGCGCTACATCACCCATGTACGCAGGCTCAAGGAGATCGAAGAGCCGCTGGCCAACTTCTTCGCATCAGGCCCATTGTTGCTGGGCGACAAGCTCGGCCCGGTGCTTTGGCAGTTCCCTGCGAGCATGAAGTACGACGAAGCACGTTTTGCCGAATTTTTCCAACAGTTGCCCCACGATCGCGCCGCAGCCCGTGCCTGTGCCAAACACTGCGCCGAACGCCTGCGCGACAACGGCGGCACCGATATCGACGGCAATGCACCGCTGCGCCACGCGGTGGAGATCCGTCACCCGAGTTTTCTCTGCGAAGGTTTCGTCGAATTGCTGCGCGCCCACAACGTGGCGCTGGTGGTGGCCGACAGCGCCGGCAAGTGGCCCTATGCCGAGGATGTCACCGCCGATTTCGTCTACATGCGCCTGCACGGGGACGTGGAGCTCTACAGCAGCGGCTATACCGCCCGAGCCTTGCGGCGCTGGAAGACACGCATCCTGGCCTGGAGCCAGGGTGGCCAGCCCGATGACGCCGAGTTGATCGTCCAGCGCGCGCCGCACAAGCGAGCCTCGCGGGACATCTACTGCTATTTCGACAATGACCAGAAAGTCCATGCCCCCTACGACGCCCGGCGGCTGCTGGAAAAGCTCGGCCTTGCCGGCGAGCTGGTGACCGAGCCCGGGGTGGAACCGGAGGTCGAACTGTGAACAAGACCATGCCTGCTCCCCGCTGCATCATCGACAAGGTCACTGCCGTGCGCCAGCTGAACGTGCTGACGATCAACGTGCACAAAGGCTTTACCCTGTTCAACCGGCGCTTCATCCTGCCCGAACTGCGCGAGGCGGTGCGCGCCACCGGTGCCGACCTGGTGTTTCTCCAGGAAGTCCACGGCAGTCATCAGCACCACGCCGAGCGACACCCCGCCTGGCCGGTGACACCGCAATATGAATTCCTCGCCGACAGCATGTGGCCGCAGTTCGCCTATGGTCGCAACGCGGTTTACCCCCATGGCGACCACGGCAACGCGTTGTTGTCCAAATTCCCCATTACCCGCTACCACAACCTCGACGTCTCCATTGCCGGCAACGAACAACGCGGCCTGCTGCATTGCCAGCTGGAAGTGCCCGGACACGAAGAGGTGCATGCCGTGTGCGTGCATCTGGGGCTGCGCGAGGCCCATCGGCAGAACCAAGTACGCCTGCTGCTGGAGCTGCTCGACAGCCTGCCGCCTGATGCCCCGGTGATCGTTGCCGGGGATTTCAACGACTGGCGGCGCAAGGCCGATGCGCTGCTCTCGCAGCGCCTGGTGGAGGCGTTCGGTACACCCGCCCGCAGCTTCCCGGCGCGCCTGCCATTGCTGCGCCTGGACCGCATCTACTTGCGCAACGCCACCTCGAGCAAAGCCCAGGTGTTGTCCAAATACCCGTGGTCGCATCTCTCCGACCACGCCCCACTCGCCGCGCAGATCAGCCTATGAAGCGGCCTTGGGTGGATGGCAACCAGGTCGAGCTGCTGATCAACGGCGAGGCCTACTACGAACGGGTGTTCCAGGCCATGACCCAGGCCCGGGAAGAGATCCTGCTGGAGACCTTCATCATCTATGACGACAAGGTCGGCCAACGGCTTCAGCAAGTACTGATCGATGCCGCCCGGCGCGGTGTTCGCGTGGAAATCGCCGCCGATGGCTACGGCACGGCCGACCTGCCGGACGCCTTCATCTCGGCGATGACCGAAGCCGGTGTCCGCTTTCATGCCTTTGACCCACAGCCGCGCCTGGCGGGCATGCGCACCAACCTGTTCCGCCGCCTGCACCGCAAGATCGTCGTGATCGACGGTGAGCGGGCGTTCATCGGCGGCATCAACTACAGCGCCGATCACCTGGGCGACTTCGGCCCCATGGCCAAGCAGGATTACGCCGTGGAGGTCACAGGCCCGGTGGTCGCCCAGGTGCATGCGTCGAGTCGTCGTTTGTTGTCCCCGGTGCTGGAACCACCGAGCCAGGTACGGCCTGTCACCGACCCTTGCGGTCCGGCCAGCGCCGTGCTGGTGGAGCGCGACAATGGCCGCCACCGCAACGACATCGAGGCCTACTACCTCGAAGGCTTTCGTCTGGCGCGTCAGCGTATCGTGGTGGCCAATGCCTATTTCTTCCCCGGTTACCGCTTGATGCGCGAGCTGCGCAATGCCGCCCGGCGTGGCGTCGAGGTCAGGCTGATCCTGCAGGGTCAGCCTGACATGCGTTGGGTCCGGGCCTTGTCGCGCCTGCTGTACAACTACCTGCTGCGCGACGGCGTGAAGATCCACGAGTACTGCCAGCGCCCGCTGCATGGCAAGGTCGCGCTGGTCGACGACCAGTGGGCCACGGTGGGTTCGAGCAACCTCGATCCGCTGAGCCTGTCGTTCAACTTGGAAGCGAACCTGCTGATCCGCGACCGCACCTTCAACCAGCGGCTTTACCAGCACCTTGACGAACTGGCCCATCAGCACTGCAAGGCGGTGACGTTGGAGCGCATGGTGCGAGGCTATTGGTGGCGGGCACCGCTGATCTTCCTGTGCTTCCACGTGATCCGGCGTTTCCCGAAGATTGCCGGCTGGTTCCCTGCCCACCGCCAGAAACTGCAATCGGTGACACCGGGCGCGCAGGCTTCAGGCACCTATCACGAGGGCAACACCTGATGGAACGCAAAGCCTGGCACACCTGGGGCAAGCGCCTGCTGACCCTGTTGTTCGTCGTCCTGATACCCGTGCTGCTCTACAGCCTTGCGCGCAACCTGGACTGGAACGAAGTGCGTCAGTCGCTGTTGGCCTACAAACCCGGCACTTTGGCCGTGGGCCTGGTGCTGGCGTTCACCAGCTACCTGGCGTTCGCCAGCTATGACCTGCTGGGCCGCGCCTACACTGGGCACCACCTGCCGGCGCGCCAGGTGTTGCCGGTGGCGTTCGTGTGCTACGCCTTTAACCTCAATTTCACTACCTGGGTCGGCGGCGTGGCGCTGCGCTATCGGCTGTACAGCCGGCTGGGCCTGGACACACCGACCATTACCCGAATCCTCACCTTGGGCCTGCTGACCAACTGGGTCGGCTACATGCTGCTGGCTGGCAGCGTGTTCGCCCTGCGCCTGGTCAAGCTCCCGGAAAACTGGGCGGTAGGCGCCACCGGGCTACAACTGATCGGCATCGCCTTGCTGGCTCTGGCGCTGGGCTACTTGCTGGCCTGCGGCTTCGCCAAACGCCGCACTTGGAGCCTGCGTGGCCACGAGCTGACCCTGCCCTCCCTGCGCCTGGCGCTGTGCCAGGTGGCCTTGGGCATGAGCAACTGGGCGTTGATGGCGGCACTGATTTACTGGCTGCTACCCCATGACCTGTTCTACCCATCGATCCTTGGCATTCTGCTGATCAGTTGCGTGGCTGGGGTGGTCGCGCACATTCCCGCCGGGCTCGGTGTGCTGGAGGCGGTGTTCCTCGCGCTGCTGCATGGCCAGCTCGGCCAAGGCAGCCTGGTGGCCGCACTGCTGGGTTATCGCACCCTTTACTACCTGATTCCCTTGTTGTTGGCGTTGGTCATCTACCTGGTGCTGGAAAAACGCGCCAAGACCCTGCGCCAACGTGGCAAGGCCGCCTTGCGCAAGACCTGACGAAGGCCCCCGGGCCGGGAGGTGTCCGATGCGTTTTCCCTTTGTGCTGTTGATGCTCGCCAGCCTGGCCAGCACCCAGGCGCTGGCCGAGGCCTGCGACGTGCTCACCCGCTCCTCCAGCGACGCGGTAAAGCCTGTGGAGCGGCACACCTGCTACAGCTACAGCAACATGCCCGCCGAAGCCATCGCCTGGTCGTGCAGCAACGAGAGCAAGGACATGCTCAGTACCCAGAAGCGCTCCGTCGCCCGCTGCGCCGATGGCAGCGTCGGTAGTTGCATCGCGCCGCTGACTCAAGAGTCGCTGGCCAACCCCAACGCTGCCGGGCGCGACCAACCTTCGACACGCCCGGCCCTGCCCAAGGACGCCCGAGTGATCACCTACTACTACGACACACCGAGCCTGGGCCAGGCACGCGCCGACTGCGAACGCAATGACGGGATCTGGCAAACCCATTGACCGTCGGTCGAAACCGAGGAACGACGGGGCTTGGCGAGCGTTCAGCCGTAGTAGTCGACAGCGATTTCCAACACCAGGGAGATAACCGCCATGCCACGTGGAGACAAAGACAAATACACCGACAAACAGAAACGCAAGGCCGAGCACATCGAGGAAAGCTACGAAGCCAAGGGCGTGTCCAAGGACGAAGCCGAGTCCCGCGCCTGGGCCACGGTCAACAAACAGTCGGGCGGTGGGGAGCGCAAGGGCGGCTCCGGCCAGAAGAAAAGCCCTCAGGCCAAGCAAAAGTCCCGTGAATCGTCGGCCAAACGCGCTGCGGCAACGCGCCGTGGCGTGCCTCGGCCTGGGCAGCAGTTGGAAGACATGACCAAGACCGAACTGATGGACCGAGCGCGCAAGCAGCACATCCCGGGGCGCTCGACCATGCGCAAGGCTGAGCTGATCGACGCGTTGCGGCGGGCGGCCTGAGCAAGGGGGCCGCCTGGCGGCCCCCACGACGGTCAAGGCGAGATCGGATCGCTGGCCGGGAAGGTTTCGTCCAGCGCGTTATCCACGTTGGTTTCTTTGGGCTGGACCATCTCGGCACAGTTGCAATCGGCCATGCGGCATGGCTCGCCATTGCGGTGACCGGTGGCGCAGGCTTCGCAGCAGTAGGCTTTGTCATCCTGCAGGATCGCATTGGCATCCACGGTGCAGGAACAATGATTACAGGCACAACGTTGCTCGGTCATGGTCAGCTCCTTTCATCGTCTTCATCGGTAGGCGAAACCTCGTCGGTCCACGGCTCGCCATCCAGGGGTGCGGAGCGGGCCAGTTCGGCCTCGTCCAGGCCAATGCCGCCACCGATCTCGTGCTCTTGCACTCTGCGCAGGGTCTTGTCTGCCGGGCCGCCGGCACCGGGTTCGTGCGGGTCACGGGCGCCGGTCTGGTCGTAGAGCGTGTCCGGGCTCAGGTCGTCGAGGGTGACGTTGTCTTCATGGAGGCTGTCGCTCAGGGCTTCGCCGCCGGTCATGCCGCTTTCGGCCACGCGTTCTGGTGGGTATTCCTGGGCGACTTCTTGGGCCGGGCGCTCGTCCCCCGCGCGGCCTTCGCGCTCGTCTTGGCGGTCGCTGAAATCCAGCTCACGCACACTGCCCATCCGGTCCTCGGTATCGTCGATTTCAACCGGGGTCCTGGTTTTCGGATCGTCTGGCTGGGGCATCTGGGCTCTCCGTCAGGTGGGTTCATGCGGTCGACTGCCGGGGCTGGACAATGATTCAGACTTTCTGCCCGGCGGCGCAGCCGCGGTAAAAAATCTGAACTCTCAAGCGTAACGCTCCCTCCCACATCTAGAGACCCGCGAACCTCCCGGAGCCCGCCATGGCCAAGCCCCTGCAGGAGTACCAGCGCAAGCGCGACTTCAACGCCACGCCCGAGCCGGCCGGCACCCGACGCCGAGGCAGGCCGGCGCATGCCTTGCAGTACTGCATCCAGAAACACGACGCCAGCCATCTGCACTATGACTTTCGCCTGGAGCTGGACGGCACCCTCAAGAGCTGGGCCATTCCCAAGGGCCCCTCGCTGGACCCAAAGGTTCGGCGCCTGGCCATCCATGTGGAGGACCACCCGCTCGACTACGCCGATTTCGAAGGTCATATCCCCGAAGGGCACTACGGGGCCGGCGATGTGATCGTCTGGGACCGGGGTGTCTGGGAGCCGGAGGGTGATCCTCGCAGTGCCTATGCCAAGGGCAAGCTGCGTTTCCGCCTGCAAGGCGAGAAGCTCGCCGGGGTCTGGAACCTGTTCCGCACCCACCTGGCCGGCAAGAAAGAGCAGTGGATGCTGGTCAAGTCCGACGACGACCAAGCCCGCAGCGAAAGCGACTACAGCATCGTCGAAGCCCAGCCCGACAGCGTGCTCAGCGAGCGCACATTGCTGCCGCGTCGGGCCAAGGCCCAGGCAACGCCAGCCAAGCGCGCGGCCAGCCCCCGAACACGGGTAGCCAACGCCAAGAAAGCCGAGTTGCCCGAGCATCTGCAACCGCAACTGGCGACGCTGGTGGATGCTCCGCCGTCCGGCGACTGGCGCTACGAGGTCAAGTTCGACGGCTACCGCATCCTCGCCCGTATCGAGGGGTCGGACGTGCGCCTGTTCACCCGCAATGGCCACGATTGGAGCGCGAAGATGCCGCACCAGGTGCAGGCCCTGCGCGATCTAAAGCTCAAGTCCGCCTGGCTCGATGGCGAGGTGGTGGTCGCCGGGGAAAACGGCCTGGCCGACTTCCAGGCCCTTCAGAACGCCTTCGATACCGAGCATGACGAGCGCATCACCTATTACGTGTTCGACCTGCCCTTTCTCGGCGGCCAGGACCTGCGCCAAGTGCCGTTGCAGGATCGACGCGAGACCTTGCGGCAATTGCTGGAGGGCCGTGAGTCGGAGCAGGTGAAATATTCGGCCGACTTCGACCAGCCCGTCGACTCGCTGCTCGACAGCGCCTGTCGCCTGGAGCTGGAAGGCCTGATCGGCAAGCGCGCCGACAGCCCCTATAGCGGCCGGCGCAGCAGCGACTGGATCAAGCTCAAGTGCAAGCAACGCCAGGAGTTCGTGATTGTCGGCTATACCGAGCCCAAGGGCAGTCGCAACGGCTTTGGCGCGCTGCTGCTTGCCCTGCACGACAACGACAGCGGCCAGCTGCGTTACGCCGGCAAGGTCGGCACCGGCTTTAGCACCACCACACTGGACAGCATCCACGCCCGACTCAAGCCGCTGGAGGTGGACAAGCCCGCCCTGGCCAAGCCGCCGACCGGTGCCGATGCCCGCGGGGTGCACTGGCTCAAACCCCAGCTGCTGGCCGAGGTCGCCTATGCCCAGATGACCCGTGACGGCGTGGTGCGCCACTCGGTGTTCCATGGCCTGCGCGATGACAAACCCGCCACCGCCATCGACCTGGAGCGCGCCATGCCCAAGACCCGCGTCGCCAAGCCCTCACCCGAGCCCACGCTCGGTGACCTGCGCCTGACCCATCCGGACCGGGTGATCGATGCCAGCAGCGGCGTGACCAAGCGCCAGGTCGCCGAATACTACGCCCAGGTCGCGCCGTGGATCCTGCCGCAGCTCAAGGATCGCCCCGTGGCCCTTGTGCGTGCCCCAGAGGGCCTGGGCGGCGAGCTGTTCTTCCAGAAAAACGCCGGGCAACTGCACATTCCAGACGTGGTGAGCTACAGCAAGGCCCAGGCTGGCCAGGCGGCGATGATCCTCAACAGTGCCGAAAGCCTTCTGGGGGCGGTGCAGATGAACATGCTCGAACTGCACACCTGGAACGGCACCGACAAGGACTTCGACAAACCCGATCGCTTCGTTCTCGACCTGGACCCGGACCCGGCGCTGCCTTGGAAGGCCATGCTGGAAGCCACGCAACTGACCCTCACCCTGCTCGACGAACTGGGGCTGAAAGTGTTTCTCAAGACCAGCGGTGGCAAAGGCATGCACCTGGTGGTGCCGCTGACGCGCCGCGCAGGCTGGGATGAGGTGAAAGACTTCAGCCACGCCATCGTCCAATACCTGGCCCGGCTCTTCCCCGAGCGCCTGAGCGCAGTGTCCGGCCCCAAGAACCGGGTCGGGCGCATCTTCATCGACTACCTGCGCAACGGCAAAGGCGCGACCACGGTCAGCGCTTATTCCCTGCGCGCCCGCGAGGGCCTGCCGGTGTCTGTACCGATCTGGCGCGAGGAGTTACCCCAGCTCAAGGGCGCCAACCAATGGCACATCGGCAACCTGGCCGAGCGTCTGGCGGAGGTGGACGACCCTTGGGCGGATCTTGCCAAGACACGCCAGTCGATCACCGCTCGCATGCGCAAGCAGATGGGGCTGAACTGATGGCGGTACTGCTCGACCTTCTGCAATGGCCCGCCATGCTGCTGACCGTGCTGGCCGCCTGGTGCATCGGTTCCCGTCAGCCACGTCGACGCCGGGCGGGCTTCTGCTGCTTCATCAGCAGCAATGTGCTGTGGGTGATCTGGGGTTGGCAAGTACAGGCCTGGGCCTTGATCGTGCTGCAGTTCTGCCTATGCGCCATGAACCTGCGCGGATGGAAGAAAAACACCACGGGGGAGCCCAGTACATGAGCATCGTCCAGGATTTCGACCTGACCAACCTCGACCGCCTGCTGCGCACGTTCACCGAACGCCCCCAGGCGTTGAACCTCGATACCCAGTTGCCTGTGCTGATGCAGGCCTTGCAGGCCGATCATCTCGACCTGCTGCCACTGCCCGGTCAAGGACACACGCTACAGCGCTGGCAGACACTCGCCCGCATTGCCGGCTGCGACCTGGCCCTGGCCAAGCTCTACGAAGGGCACACCGATGCCCTGGCGATCCTCGCCGAATGTGGTGCGCCGCACCTGGTCGGCGACGGCGTCTGGGGCGTGTGGGCCGCAGAGCCGCCGGATGCCCGGGCCCGTATCCTCGCCCGTCATGACGATCAGGTACGACTGGGTGGATGTAAAGCCTGGTGTTCCGGTGCGTTGCAGATCGACCGGGCACTGATCACGGCCTGGGGTGATGACGGCCAACCGCAGCTGGTAGCGATCGAACTGGCCCATCCCAACCAGCGTATCCAGGTGGAACAATGGCAAGCCGTGGGCATGGCCACCACGACCAGCGTGGAGATCAGGTTCGACGATGCACCGGGGATTGCCGTGGGCCGCCCCGGGCAATACCTCCAGCGTCCTGGGTTCTGGCACGGCGGCGCGGGGATCGCCGCCTGCTGGTACGGCGCAGCCGAGGCCTTGGCGGATTACCTGCGCGAGCATTGCCGCAAGCCGACACCGGACGCCCACGCCCAGGCACACCTGGGTGCGGTGGATGCCGCGCTATACGGTGCTCGCGCTGCGCTGCGCGAATGCGCCGGATGGATCGACCGGCAGCCGACCGCCGACGCCAGCTTCGAGGTGCGCCGCACCCGCGCCCAGGTCGAGCATGCGGTCGAGCAGGTCATCCACCATGTAGGCCGAGCGTTGGGTGCCACACCCTTTTGCCGCAGCAGCCACTTCGCCCGGTTGAGCGCCGACCTGCCGGTGTACCTGCGCCAGAGCCATGCCGAACGGGACCTGGCAGCGCTCGGGCAACAACTGGCCCAGGTGCCGGCCGGAGCATGGCAGCTATGACCGACGACCCGATCAGTAACAGCAGCGGCACACCCTGGCGTCAGTGGCAACAGGCCGCGCATCTGGCCCGGGCCACGTGGATCGCGCCCGATCAACTGTGCCCACCCGGGCGACGCCTGGTACTGGTGGCCCCTCACCCGGACGACGAAATCCTAATGGCCGGTGGCCTGCTCGCAGGTTTCGCCGGGCGCGAGCACGACTTGCTGTTGATCTCCGTCACCGACGGCGAGGCCAGTCACCCCGGCTCCAGCCAGTGGACCGAGCACCGCCTGCGCCGGCATCGGCCGCTGGAAAGCCGTCAGGCTCTGCAGCTGCTGGGCCTTGATCTTGCACAGCTGGACTGGCAGCGCCTGCACCTGAAGGACGGTGCAGTGCCCCGCGACGAAGCCTTTCTGGTCAATCACCTTAGCCAGCTGCTCAAGGCCGACGACCTGCTGTTGACGACTTGGCGCGGTGACGGGCATGCCGATCACGAAGCGGTCGGTCGCGCTGCCGCCCAGGCCTGCCAAGCCCGCAAGGTACAACTGGCCGAGGTGCCTATCTGGGCGTGGCATTGGGCACGCGCAGACGATCCTAGCCTGCCTTGGCCGCGTGCTCACCGCATCGCACTGGATGAAACCCGCCTGGCCCGCAAGCGCCAAGCGCTGTCCGCGCACCTGAGCCAACTGCAGCCTGACGGCGAACGAGCGCCAGTATTGAAGCCCACCTTGCTGGAGTGCCTGTTGCAGCCTTTTGAACTGGTTCTGCTTTGAATGGAAATGGAGTCGCCATGAGCCTCGATGCGCAGTATTTCGCCGACCTGTACGCCACCAGCGACGACCCTTGGGCCTTCCGCACCCGCTGGTACGAGCGGCGCAAGCGCGAGCTGGTGCTCGCCAGCCTGCCGCAACAGTGTTATCGGCGCATCTTCGAGCCCGCCTGCGCAAACGGCGAGCTGAGCATTCTGCTGGCTGAGCGTTGCGCCACGCTCCTGTGCCAGGACATCGACGCCACGGCCGTGAGCCTTGCACGCGAACGCCTGGCGACTGCCACCCACGTTCAGGTCGAACAAGGCCGCCTGCCGGGCGATTGGCCCGGCGGCCAGTTCGACCTGATCGTCCTGAGCGAGATCGGCTATTACCTGGACCCGACCGACTGGCTGCAGGTAATCGAACAATCGGTGGCCAGCCTCAGCCATGACGGCGGCTTGCTCGCCTGCCATTGGCGCCACCCGATCGTCGGCTGCCCGCAGGATGGTCGCGAAGTGCACGAACTGATCGCCCGTCACCTGCCGCTGTACCCAGTGTTGCGTCATGAAGAGGCGGATTTTCTGCTCGAATATTGGTCGTGCCAGCCCAGCGTGGTGGACCTGGACGAGACCTGCCCATGATCGGCGTAGTCATCCCCGCCCACAACGAGGCGCGGCGCCTGGGGCATTGCCTGCGCGCGGTGAAACGCGCCGCCCTCGAGGCCGAACGCACTGGCCGCACGGTGCAGATACTGGTGGTGCTCGACCGTTGCAACGACGCCAGTGCCGCGATTGCGTTCCGCCATGGTGTGGCAACCCTGGCGGTGGATGCGGGCAACGTCGGCATCGCCCGCCGCACGGACGCGGCATGGATGCTCGAACGTGGCGCGCAATGGCTAGCCTTCACCGATGCCGACAGCCGGGTACCGGCGCACTGGCTACTGTCTCAACTGCAAGGATTACCTGGCGAGCCTGGAGGGTTCGGTCCCAGGATGACGAGGGCCACTTCGCGCACCATCTCAGGCCTCGCCACGAAGGTGCGCGAACTCAGCTGTCGTGGGCGCTGGCGTAGCCTGCGATGGACCGCGATGCGGCCCTCGTTCAGGAGGCCTTGCGCGAACGCTTGGCCGGTTTTTTCTCCGGTGCGGCTTTCTTGCCACCACCGAGGCTGCGCTTGAGCAGTTCGGTAAGGTCGACGATATCGGCCCCCTTCTGCACCGCCGCGCCTTCGCCCTTCTCCACCACGCTGATCTTGCCCTTGGCGGCTTTTTCCTCGACCAGGTCCAGGATGGTCTGGCGAAACGCATCGTGATAGTTCTCAGGCGTCCACGGCCCGCTCATGTCTTCGACCAGGCGCTTGGCCATGTCCAGCTCGCGCTTGTCGACCTTGGCATCGGTGACGCTTTTGTCCAGTTCCAAGGTCTCCAGGCCACGGACCTCTTCAGGCCAGCGCAAGGTAATCATCACCAGTGCCTCGTCCAGCGGCCGCAGCAGTGCCAGGTGCTGACGGGTATGCAGCACCACGGTGGCCAAGGCCACTTTGCCGGTGCTCTCCAGGGTCTCGCGCAACAGGGCGTAGACCTTACCGCCGCGCCGGTCGGGGCTCAGGTAGTACGGGGTGTCGAAGTGTTGCAACGGGATGTCGGAGGCATCGACGAACGAGAAGATGTCGATCGTCTGGGTCGCCTCGGGACGGGCGTTACGGATTTCCTCCTCGCTGATGATCACATAACGGCCTTTTTCGTATTCCACGCCCTTGACGATGTGTTCCTTGTCGATTTCCTTGCCGGTGACCTTGTTCACGCGCTTGTAGCCCACCGGCTCCATGCTGCGTTTGTCCAGCCAGTCGAAGTCGACGCGCTCGGTGCGCACCGCCGTGTTGAGGCTGACCGGGATGTGCACCAGACCGAAACTGATCGCGCCTTTCCAGATTGCCCGGGCCATGGCTTAGCTCCTAGGTTCCAGGTTCAAACGGTTGACCGGGCCGGCAGTAGCGCAACGCGCCACAGCGCTCGCAGCATTGGCACTGCAGCCCGGGGAATTCACAGGTCAGGACGGCGCCCCACTGGCAGCCGCGCAACAGGCAGATGAAGCTCATCAGCCACCTCCTTGGCCCTAAGCACCTACAGGGCCCTTACTTTCAAGGACTGCACGGCGCCGGGAAGGTTTACTCGCGCCGGCTCATGGAAGCGGGTTGCCGCCAGTGACACCGAACACCTCACCTGTGATGTAGCTCGACTCCTGGGAAGCCAGCAGCACATACAGCGGCGCGCACTCCGCTGGCTGGCCGGGGCGCTTCATCGGGGTCTGCGAGCCGAACTCTGGGATTTTCTCCGGGGGCTGGCCACCGCTGGGTTGCAACACGGTCCAGATCGGCCCAGGGGCGACGGCATTGACCCGGATGCCACGCTCGATGACCTGCTTGGCCAAAGCCTTGGTGAAGGCCACGATGGCGGCCTTGGTGGTGGCGTAGTCCAGCAAGGTGGCCGACGGCTGGTAGGACTGGATCGAGGCGGTGTTGATGATGGTCGCGCCGGCCGGCATCAACGGCACCGCTGCCTGGCACAGCCAGAACAACGCATAGACATTGGTCTTGAGCGTGTGATCGAACTGCTCGTGGCTGATCTGGCTGATGTCCTTGCGGGCCTCCTGCTTGCCGGCGACGTTGACCAGGATGTCCAGGCCGCCCAACTGCTCGTGGGCCTGATCGACCAGTTCGCTGCAGAAACGCTGGTCTTTCAGATCGCCCGGCAGAGCGATGGCCTTGCGCCCTTCGGCCTCGATCAGCTTGATCACTTCGCGCGCGTCGGCCTGCTCGATGGGCATGTAATTGAGTGCGATATCAGCTCCCTCGCGGGCAAAGGCGATCGCCACGGCGCGGCCGATCCCAGAGTCGGCACCGGTGATCAGCGCCTTGCGTCCGGCCAGGCGGCCGAAGCCTTTGTAGGTGTCCTCGCCGTGGTCGGGCTTGGGCTGCATGTTCGCATCCAGCCCCGGTGGGGCCTGGGTCTGGTCGGGGAATGGCGGGTGCGGATACTGAGTCAGCGGGTTCTGCATGCTGAACTGGTCGCGGGGTTTGTTGGGCATGGTGCGCCTCCTCACTTGGCCAATCGATGGGTCACTAAAGCTTTCGAGACGGCGTCAGGATCGAAGGTTTGTTCGGCCCGTCATACGCACCGACGGGTGGTAAGGCGCAACGGTCTGAACCATTTGCCCGAGCCCGGCGTCCATCGCAAAAGGCCCCAACGAGGCAACCCCGATGCGCGAAGACCCTGTGCAGCACGTATTGGATTACCTGAAACGACACGCCCTGGTGCTGACCACCGCCGAATCCTGCACCGCCGGGCGCATGGTCGCGTTGCTAGCGGAACATCCCGGCGTGGGCGAATCGCTGGAAAGCGGCTACGTGGTCTATTCACCCAAGGCCAAGCAACGGCTGCTTGGGGTGAGCCCGGTGACCATCGAACGCTACGGCCTGACCAGCGAGGCCGTGGCCTGGGAAATGGCCCTCGGCGCGCTCAAGGACAGCACTGCCAACGTGGCCATCGCCACCACCGGCGTGGCCGGCCCGGACGGCACCGACGGTATCGCACCAGGCACCTTGTGCTTTGCCTGGGCGTTTCAGGATGAATCGATTGCCGTGTTCACCCGCAGCCAGCGCTTTTTCGGCGATCGCACCGAAGTGTTGCGCCAGGGCGCGCTGTATGGCCTGACGCGGCTGCTGCACTACCATGAACGCTGGTTGCGCGGCGAACGCGCCTGAGCGGAGTCTTGACCATGACCGAGGATGAACAGCGCTCACGGCACCAGCCGGTCGAGGAAAACATGGCCATGCAGCAGCGGGTCTGGCGCTTCGAGCGGGTCGGCTGGTACGTGTTGTCCTTGGTGATGCTGCTGGCCCTGGCGGGGCTGTTTGGCCGTGGCCCGTTGAGCCAGGGCCAAGCCAGCAGCGCCGACGGACGTGTGCAGGTGCAATACGCGCGCTTGAGCCGCAGCGGCGTGACGGAACACCTGAAGATCACGGTACGTGGCCCGCACAACGGGCAGGTACAGGTCCTGCTGGATGGAGAGCTGTTTCGCGAAGCGAGCCTCGAGACCCTGCAGCCCCAACCGTTGCGCTCCCGGTCCGAGGGCCAGGGGCTTGCGCTGCAGCTGGAGACCGGCACCGACGGCACCGCGACGTTGTATCTGACCCTGCGCGCCGACACGCCTGGCAGCCTGGAAGGCCGTGTGAGCCTGGGGCCGGACAGCGTGGTGCACTTTTCCAGTTTCATCTATCCCTAGGGGGGCAGCCATGGACTCGATTCTGCGCGCCGCTGGCATGTACCTTGCCTTGATGCTGCTGTTTCGCATCGCCGGTCGCCGCTCCCTGAGCGACCTGACCACCTTCGATTTCGTCTTGTTGATGATCATCGGCGAAGCGACCCAGCAGGCCTTGTTGGGCGAAGACTTTTCCTTCATCAATGCCATGCTGGTGATCGCCACCTTGATCGTGCTGGACGTCGGGCTGTCACTGGCCAAGCTCAATTCCAGGCGCCTGGCCCGGGTGCTGGATGGCCATGCCACGCTGGTGGTCGAGCACGGGCGTTTTTTGCATGGGCGAATGCGCAAGGCCCGCCTGACCGAGGATGATGTCCTCGAATCGGCGCGCGACAGCCAGGGTATCGAGACGGTAGAGCAGATCCGCTACGCCATTGTCGAACGCAACGGCAAGATCTCGATCATCAAAGAGCAATAAGCCAGATCTCTGGCGTTTGCTTAGACATCCAGCGTCTTCTTCGCAGGTTTACTCGCCAACGGGGTTCGAAGCGCTCTGCTGGGCGCCTTCTGCCAACACCTGATCGACCACCGCATGCAGGGCCTGGCGCACATCGCGCCCGCCACTTCGGGCCTGCTCCAGGCAATGGAGCTGGCGGTCGGCGCTGGTGCCTTCGCGCAGGATGCGCTGGGCCTCAAGCGCTGCACGCTGGGCATCCAGCGTGTCCGCCGGGAACTGCGCCAGCAGCTGGGCCAGCCAGCCCTCGGCAGTCACCTGCGCCTGATCGTGGACGCCAATGAACTGCCCGTGCCGACCATGGCGCTTGGCCCGCCAATAGTTTTCCTGGGTGATCCAGCGCACTTCACGGTTGACCGGCGTGGCGTCGTAGTGGTCCACCGCCAGGCCTTGTACCAGGTGACGGAACAGGCCAGCGATACACAGCACATCCTCCAGCCGTGGACAGGCGTCGCAGATGCGCAACTCCACCGTGGGAAACCGCCGCGACGGGCGAATCGCCCACCAGAAGTCCCCTTCCTTTGCCAAAGCACCGGTACGCTCCAGCAAAGCCCGGTAGCGCTGGTACGCCTCCCAATCCGCCAGTGGCTCCGGCAGCTCCATGTGCGGCCACTCGGCGCAGATCACCCGTCGATAGCTCATGAAGCCGGTATCCTGGCCGCCCCACAAGGGCGATGAAGTGCTCAGCACCAGAAACAGCGGCAGCCAGTACAGCAAGCGATTGATCAACTGAATCCGATCGCACCCGGGGGGCACGCCCACATGAACATGCAGCCCGGACAACAGGCTGCGCCGGGCCACGTGCTGGTAGTCATCGAACACTTGGCGATAGTGCGGTGTGGTCCGGGCGCGCTGGCGCAACCACTGGGCGCTGGGATGGCTGGCGGCGCAGTAAAGGCCAACACCTTCCTGGGCCAATGCCTTGCCAAGGCGCTGCCGGCTGTCGAGCAGAAAGCCCTGCGCCTCGTGCAGGTGGGTGAACACCGGCGAGGCGACTTCGATCTGGCTGCGAAACATCTCCTCGGCAAAATACTTGCCCATGACTTCTCGGCAGCGCCTGGCCACCGCTAGCGAAGGGGTGGCCAGCACCCGCGCGCTGCGCAGGTCCACCAGCAGGTATTCCTCCTCGATGCCAAAACTCAAAGGCTGCTGCACGCCCTCACCCATTGCGTGTCACGGTCAGGGCCACCGCGGCGATACGCTCGACCCGTTCGTAGCCCGGTTCCAGCAATTGTTCGCCGAACACGTCCGGATCCACTTCCCGGTATACCCAGCTCCATTGCGGCCCTGCCAGGCGCAGGCGGATGGCTTCGAGCAAGGCATCGCGTCCCTCGACGATGGCCACCCCCGTATAGAGCAGCAAAGTGCCTGCTGGACTGAGGCGCTCACATGCCTGTTCGACGATGCGCAAGGACAACTGCGCGCCCAGCGCCCCGCCACCATGGCGATACACGCGTTCGCTGGCATCGAGCATATAAGGCGGGTTGGCCACGATCAGGTCGAATGTGCCGCTGATACCGTCGAGTAGGTCGCTCGGCTCCACCGAGAGATTGCCCACACCGGCCAGCGCCGCGTTGATGGCGGTGTAGCGCAAGGCCAGCGGGTTGATGTCCACCGCGCTGACCTGCGCATGCTGCGCGGCACGGGCGATGAGCAAGGCGCCGACGCCGGTGCCGCAGCCGATGTCCACGGCATGTTGCACGGGTTTCGGGGTGCGCTGTAGGTGGTCATGAATGACCTGGGCGAAGCGGTAGCTGTCCGGGCCGAAGAACACCGCATCACTGGCGTCGGTGGGAAACGCCGAATGCACCAGCAGCAAGTCGTCCAGGCTCGACCAGCGCACGGTGCTGCGCAGCAGATCACCCTCGCCCGTCAACACTTGGGCCGCCTGCAACTGCTGCAACTCATCGGCCGAGATCAACCCAGGCGCAAATGGCCGGCTCCAACCGAAGACGTCGCGCAGCGTGCGGGCCCGCTCGCTGCCTTCACGGGCGTTGTTGCGGGCATGGGTTGCAGGGGTCACGCAGGTGAAGCGATAACCGTCCGCGCGCAGGCGCCGCCCCAATTGCAGCAGGGCTTGATCGGCCTGGACCTGTTCCGGGTTCAGTTGCATCAGTAGGGCTCCTCCTGGGCAAGGCCAGTGGCCTGGATGTAGGCGCGGGTGGCGCGCAGCCCCTCGGGCGAGGCGTGGCCATTGCCGGCCATGCGCGCGATCAGGTCTTGCACCGGCGCCTGGTCGAGCGACGCATCATCCGGAGCGAAGTCGAGCTGCCAACTGCCTGGCAGTACGCGACGCACAGCGTTGCCTTCCCAGTGCTGGGCGATCCAGTCGTGCCACAGTTGCTTCTCGTAGGCGCTGAACACGCCGAACATGGCCGCGTCAGGCCCCTCGATCAATTTCCACAAGCGGCTGTTGGCTGGATCTTCGCCGCGGCGCACCCAACCGTGCTGCTCGAACGCTTTGAGCAAGCCCGGCATGGCGCCCGGAGCGCTCAGCCACTGGTTGAGGGTGCGCCCCTGTAACCGGCAATGGTCTGAATGCATACGCTGACCGAACAGGCGCTTGCGCTCCAAGGCAGCGAGCAGTTCGCCCTCCAAGTCGAAGCTGGCGATCAGGCTGGGCGTGTCGGTGTCCAGGTCGTTCAGGCGATAGCCACGCCGGACGCGTCGGTAGAACGCCTCACCCTCTTGCCCCGGCCAGAGTTGGCGTAGCGCATGGATCGCCTTGCGGGCATGACCGCTGGCGGCATTGTCGATGGTCACATGCAGCTGAAAATAGTGGCCATCGATGCCCAGTTCCGCCAGTTCATGGGTGGTGATCAACAGGTGCAACGGGGGTTGCTCGTAGCCCAGGTTGTAGCCGATCACCTCAGGCAGGAAGGCATCGAAGTGCTGTCCCAAAGCCAATTGCAAAGCGCCCTGCAGATAACGCGCCGAGGGCAAGGGCAACAGCTCCTGACACCCCACACGACTGAGCAGCCGCTGGTAGATCAGCACGTGATTGCAACGCGGGTCGCCCTCGCCGAGTTCTTCGAGGTAGGTACGAATGAGGCCGTGGTAGCGCGGGTCATGCCAATGATGCAGGACACCCTGCAGCCAAGCACCGTCGACAGCCTTGGTTGGCGCAACCTGTTGCAAAAACCACAAAGCCTGGGATCGATTGGCAAAGTATCGGCGCGGCCCCCCTTGACGCCGTGCCTGAAGATACAGCGCGTACTGCTCGGCCACGCTGGCGGCACGGCAGGCGGACCAGTGGTCCAGCTGCGCAGGAGAAGCAGGCAGATCATCCGACAGCGCGTCGGCGCGATCGAGTTGGTCTTCCAGCCACTGCTGGCCATCGGTGCATCGCCCCGCCAACAAGGCCTGGTAGCGCCGCTCCAGGCTCTGGCTCGGGGCCGGCATCACCGGGACGGTGGTCTCGCAGGTCATCACCCTCATGCCTTACTCCTCGCGATCAATTGTCTGGATCCTGGGATGGCATCGGTTGCGATTGGGGAGCAGGCTCGGTGGCCGACTTGTCAGGTTGTTGCATTTGCAACGAAGGCTTGCTGGGGTCAGCATCCTTCGCCGGGTGGTCGTCGTCGCGATCGAAACAGCCGCCGAGCAGCGTCAGGCCGCCCAACAGGCAAAGCATTGGAGCTATTCGCATGGCGTGTCCTCCTGGCCAGTTGATCGCAGTGCCAGGCAGGCCCGGCACTGCGTTGCCTTGCTTACGAGCGGCCGCCCTTGCGGCTGGAGTCGCTCGACCGGCCACCGCCGGATTGCTGCCCGCCTTTGCGGCCGGCTTCGGAGGCTTTCTCCCGGTCGTTAGCGAAGTTGCCTGGGTTTTTCGATCCGCCCTGGCTGCCGCTTTTGCTGGTCTCTTTGTTAGCCATGGTCTTTCACCTTTTGTGGCTGAAGGGATGCACGGCGCCGGGCCGTACATAACGTGGGAGTACGGCCACTTAAGGGGATTCGCTTTATTAGGACACTTGCCAGACCGGTGGCATTAAATAAGCGGCGAGCGCTTATTTGGCGCGCCAAGCTTGTTTCTGTGCAGGGGGAAGCCGCTAGAGAGTGCGAAGAGGCGCAATTCACCGATGGAGGATGCGCGTAACGAAAGGCCGCCGGGCTTCGCCGGCGGCCATTGCCGTCAGGCCTGCAGCAACAGGCTCAGATCCAGCCCCGCCTCGCCCATCGGCGGGCACCAGTAGTAGCCACCGGTCAGCGGACGGCTGAAGCGGTACAGGCCATCGATGATGCCATCCTCCAGCCCGCTCATGCGTCGCAGCTGCACCTCGAAGGCATCCAGCGAATGGCCCAGGGCCACGAAGGCAAGGCCGGCGCCACGCTCGTCCGCCCAGGCCACCGAGCGACGCACGACGAACGCTTCGGGGGCGAAGCTTTCCTGGGCGGTGCGCTTGACGTGGGCCGATGCGGGGGCGTCATCCAGCTCTTCGTTGTCGCTCATGCGACGGCCAATGATGTTGTCCTGCTCTTGCTGGGGCAGCGACTTGAAGTAGTTCAGGTCGTGCTTCCACAGCTGGAACGCAGCAAAGCTGGAGCCGGCAAGACCCGGCTGCTCGCTGGCGACGATGGCAGCCTCGACGGCGTCGTCATCCACCGGGTTCTCGGTGCCGTCTTCATAGCCGCTCAGGTCATGGCCACCGCGGTGCAGGAAACCGTCGACGCTATCGACCAGGCGCAGCGCCGGGGCCAACGTCTGCTCCAACGCCTGGGCCTGCAGGAACAGCTCGCCTCGCTCCGCGCCGCGCAACCACAACCACAGGGCGTGCTGGGTGCTGGGGTTCTCGACCACGGCATCCAACTGCGGGAAGGCACGCAGGCCCGGTACGTCGCGGCCCAGCGCCTTGACCAAGGGGGTACCCACACCAAGGATCAAGCTCTGGCCATCGACTTGCGGCAGCAAGGCATCCAGCACGGCGGGCAGCGCCTCGACCGAGTGCAGGGAGAAGAACAGGTGACGGGCGTGGGCCGGCACGGGTTTGGCGAGCAGACCTTGCTGGAACGGCATAGGGGGCTAATCCTCGGTAAAAACGGGCATGCTAGAGGGGCGGCAGGCAAGCTTCAAGCGGCAAATCGCCTCGGTGATCGCCGTTTGGCCTGCAATCGGGCTGTCGCCAACTTGCGGCTAGACTCCTTTGAACTTGCCAAAGGAATGCCGCCATGACCGCCTCGCCGTTGCTCACCGCTATCCTGCCCATCGCCCTGGGGATCATCATGCTGGGTCTGGGGTTGTCGTTGACCCTGGCCGATTTCACCCGGGTGGTGAAATACCCAAGACCTGTGATCATCGGCCTGGCCTGCCAGATCGTGCTGCTGCCGCTGGTGTGTTTTCTGATCGCCAATGGTTTTGGCCTCGAGTCGGCCCTGGCGGTAGGCCTGATGCTGCTGGCCGCCTCCCCGGGCGGGACCACGGCCAACCTGTTCAGTCATCTGGCCCACGGCGATGTGGCATTGAACATCACCCTCACGGCGGTCAACTCGCTGATCGCCATCCTGACCATGCCGCTGCTGATGAATCTGTCGCTGGCCTGGTTCATGGCCTCGGACCAGGCCATTCCCCTGCAATTTGCCAAAGTCATGCAGGTGTTCGCCATCGTCCTGCTGCCGGTCGCCTTGGGCATGCTGATCCGCCGCGCCGCGCCCACATTCGCCGCCCGCATGGAAAAGCCCATGAAACTGGTGGCAGCGCTGTTTCTGGCGTTCACCATCGCGCTGGCCTTGGCCAAGGACTGGCAGACCGTCGTCCAGTACGCGCCGGTGGTCGGTGGCGCGGCGCTGCTGTTCAACCTGCTGAGCCTCGGCGTGGGCTACTGGGTCCCGCGTCTGCTGAACATTCCACGGCGTCAGGCGATCGCGATCGGCATGGAAATCGGCATCCATAACGGTACCCTGGCCATCGCGCTGGCCTTGAGCCCGTCGCTGCTCAACAACCCGACCATGGCCGTGCCTGCAGCGCTCTATAGCCTGATCATGTTCTTCACCGCCGCCGTGTTCGGCTGGTGGGTCAGCCGCACACGGCCGCAAACCGAGGTTGCAGGCAACACCCCGAAGCAAGCGACCGGCGACTGAGACGGCCCTGCTTGCTGTGGAGAAACGCCTCTGGAAGCAGCGCATCAGGTAAAAATGCAGAAACCCACTGCAGATTTACCAATTGTGCATGGCATATTCGCATGACAGGATCCTGCGATCCTCCAGCGCAACTTCCAGACTTCACTTGGAAAATCAATAACAAAGCAGGGAGACCGCGATCATGACCGCGCACGCTCATTCCGAGGCCCATGTCCTGGCCGAAATCCGCAATCACATCGGCCATCTGACGCTCAACCGCCCTGCCGGCCTCAACGCCCTCACCCTCGACATGGTGCGCAGCCTGCAGCATCACCTGGACCAATGGGCGGCCGATCCCCAGGTCCATGCCGTGGTGCTGCGCGGCGAAGGGCCCAAGGGCTTCTGCGCCGGCGGCGACATCCGCTCGCTGCACGACAGCTACAAGGCCGGCAGCAGCCTGTATCAAGACTTCTTCGTCGAGGAATATGCCCTCGACCTGTGCATCCACCACTACCGCAAGCCGGTGCTGGTTCTGATGGACGGCTTCACCCTCGGCGGAGGCATGGGCCTGGCCCAAGGCGCCGACATGCGCGTCGTCACCGAGCGCAGCCGCCTGGGCATGCCGGAAGTGGCCATCGGTTATTTCCCCGATGTCGGCGGCAGTTACTTCCTTTCGCGCGTACCCGGCGAGCTGGGCACCTACCTGGGCGTGAGCGGCGCACAGATCCAGGCCGCCGACGCGCTGTACTGTGGCCTGGCCGACTGGTTCCTGGAGAGCGACAAGATCGCCGCCCTGGACGCTGGCCTGGACAAACTGACATTCGGCGACCACCCCCTCAAGGACCTCCAGGGCCTGCTGGCCAAGCTCGGTACCCAGACACTCGACGATGCCCCGCTGGCCCGTTTGCGCCCTGTGATCGACCATTTCTTCGCCCTGCCCGACGTGCCCAGCATGCTCGAGCAACTGCGCACCGTGAGCATCGGCGACAGCCACCAATGGGCCTTGGCCACCGCCGATCAGCTGGAAAGCCGCTCGCCCCTGGCCATGGCCGTTACATTGGAGATGCTGCGTCGCGGCCGCCACCTGAGCCTGGAGGAATGCTTTGCAATGGAGCTGCACCTGGACCGTCAGTGGTTCGAGTATGGCGACATCATCGAGGGCGTGCGCGCCCTGATCATCGACAAGGACAAGCAGCCACGCTGGAACCCGCCGACCCTCACCGGGCTCGATCCCAAGCGGGTGAACCAATTCTTCGAAGGCCTGTGAGCCGGGGAGTACACAGATGCAAGACCTGGAACTGAGCGAAGAGCAGATCATGATCCGCGACATGGCCCGGGATTTTGCCCGTGGCGAAATCGCGCCCAATGCCCAGGCCTGGGAAAAGGCCGCCTGGATCGACGATGCCGTGGTGCGCAAGATGGGCGAGCTGGGCCTGCTCGGCATGGTCGTGCCGGAAGACTTCGGTGGTAGCTATACCGACTACGTGGCCTATGCCCTGGCCGTGGAAGAGATCGCCGCTGGTGACGGCGCCACCGGCGCGATGATGAGCATCCACAACTCGGTTGGCTGTGGCCCGCTGCTGGCTTATGGCACGCCCGAACAGCAACAGGCCTGGCTGCCGCGCCTGGCCAGCGGCGAGGTGATCGGCTGCTTCTGCCTCACCGAGCCCCAGGCCGGTTCCGAAGCCCACAACCTGCGCACCCGCGCGGAGCTGGTCGACGGCCATTGGGTCATCAACGGCGCCAAGCAGTTCGTCAGCAATGCCCGCCGCGCAGGGCTGGCCATCGTCTTTGCCGTGACCGACCCTGAGGCTGGCAAGAAAGGCCTGTCGGCCTTCCTGGTGCCGACCGACAACCCGGGTTTCAAGGTGGACCGCAGCGAGCACAAGATGGGGATCCGCGCCTCCGATACCTGCGCGGTGACCCTCGACAATTGCCGTATCCCCGCCGCCAACATCCTGGGCGAACGGGGCAAGGGCCTGGCCATCGCATTGTCCAATCTCGAGGGCGGACGCATCGGCATCGCAGCGCAGGCGCTGGGTATCGCCCGGGCGGCATTCGAAGCGGCCCTGGTCTATTCGCGCGACCGCATTCAGTTCGGCAAGCCGATCAACGAACACCAGAGCATCGCCAACCTGCTGGCGGACATGCAGGTGCAGATCAACGCTACGCGCCTGTTGATCCTGCATGCCGCACGCCTGCGCAGTGCCGGCAAGCCGTGTCTGTCCGAAGCCTCCCAGGCCAAGCTGTTCGCCTCGGAAATGGCCGAGCGCGTGTGCTCCATGGCCATCCAGGTGCATGGCGGCTACGGCTATCTGGAGGACTATCCGGTTGAGCGTTACTACCGTGATGCGCGGATCACGCAGATCTACGAGGGGTCGAGCGAGATCCAGCGAATGCTGATTGCGCGGGAACTCAAGCATTACGCCCTTTGAGTTTCATCGAGGGATGCGGCCCATCGCAGGCTTCGCCAGCTCCGCTTGCTGACCGAGCCTTGGATGGGCTGCAAAAATGATCGGAGCCATAGCATTTAGTCATTGAACATCCTGTTTGAGGTGCAGTAAGCTCGGGCTCATTCATTGGAGAGCAACATGACCCACAGCATCCGCAACCACGCCAACCTCACCGGTCGCACCGCGCGCCCAGTGCTGGCCGTTGCTGGCTGCCAGGCCGTTGCCAGCTTTTATTTTGGGTATTGGTTTAGCCACTAGGCGCCGCTGATACCCACACGGCGCCCACCTTCGAGGGGCCGCCGAACACGAGAATACTCAAACCCCCGGTCGGCCCCCCGACCGGGGGTTTTGCGTTTCAGGCTTCTGGAAAACACCGATTCACATTGAGGAAACAGACATGAACACCATCGCTTATTACTACGCCGACACCTACGCCTGGCGATTTAGCCAATCCCGTTCGGGCCAGCCTGCCGCCTCCGTTCGGTCGTCCACTGGTGGCAATGCTGCACGCAGTCATAAACCGAATATCTGTCGAACACCTCGATAGGGCCGACCACGCGGGCCTGAACCCGCCGTCCGCCCAGGGAAAAACGCCATGCAATCGTCGAACCTCGCCCTGCCCCTGACCCAACCCCAGGCTGCCAACACCGCCGTCAGCCAACGTCTGCCCTCACCGCACCTGCTCAAGCAGCAAATGCCGCTGAGCACTGCCCTGACCCAGCAAGTCCAGCAACATCGCCAAGCCGTGCGCGCCATCCTCGACGGCCTCGACCCGCGCCTGCTGGTGATCGTCGGCCCATGCTCGATCCATGATCCACGTTCGGCCCTGGAATACGCCGACCGCCTGGCCGCCCTGAGCCGCGAAGTCGATGACAAACTGCTGCTGGTGATGCGCGCCTACGTCGAAAAACCCCGTACCACGGTCGGCTGGAAAGGCCTGGCCTACGATCCGCACCTGGACGGCAGCGATGACATGCATGGCGGCCTCGCGCTGTCCCGCGGGCTGATGCTGAACATGATCGAGCGTGGCCTGCCGATCGCCACCGAGTTGCTGCAACCGATGGCCGCCGGCTACTTCGACGACCTGCTCAGCTGGGCCGCCATCGGCGCGCGTACCACCGAATCGCAGATCCACCGCGAAATGGTCAGCGGCCTGGCACTGCCCGTGGGCTTCAAGAATGGCACCGACGGGGGCGTCGGCATCGCCTGCGACGCCATGCGCAGCGCTGCCCACCCGCACCGCCATTTCGGCATGGATGCCCAAGGCTACCCGGCGATCATCGAAACCTTGGGCAACCCTGACACCCACCTGGTCCTGCGCGGCGGCCACCAGGGCCCGAACTACGATGCCTCGAGCATTGCCCAGGCACGCCAGGGCCTGTCCAAGGCCGGCCTGACCGGGCGTGTCCTGGTCGATTGCAGCCACGCCAACAGCGGCAAGGACCCGGCCCGCCAGCCCGCGGTATTCGAGGAGGTGCTGGAGCAGCGCCTGCAAGGTGACCGGGCGATCATCGGCATGATGCTCGAAGGCCACCTGTTCGATGGCTGCCAGACGCTGGGCAAGGGCCCGCTCAAGTACGGCGTGTCGATCACCGACGGCTGCCTGGGCTGGGACGCCACCGAGGCGCTGCTGCGCCGGGCGGCCGAGCGTTTGTGACCGGTACACCAAGCCTGGCGAGACATTTGCCGAACAAGTGCGCTAGGCTTGTTTTTTTCACCCAAGGAGTAGTACCCCATGGCCCGTGCCACCGCCCGCCACATCCTGGTCAGCAGCCTCGAGAAGTGCAACGAACTCAAAGCACAGATCGAAGCTGGTGCCGACTTCGCCGAAGTCGCCAAGGCCAACTCCACTTGCCCATCCAGCCGCCAAGGCGGCGACCTGGGCTCCTTCGGCCCAGGCCAGATGGTCAAGGAATTCGACACCGTCGTCTTCAGCGCCCCGGTCAACACCGTGCAAGGCCCGGTCAAGACCCAGTTCGGCTACCACCTGCTCGAAGTGACCAGCCGTCAGGACTGAGCCTGCGGTCCCGGTGATGTCCTCTGTGGGCGCGGGCTTGCCCGCGAACGTCGTCCCGTCGGCAACCGGGTTGCCAGCACGGACGCCTTCGCGGGCAAGCCTGCTCCCACAGTGCATGTGGGGTCTGCTCTTGCTGTGCACGGCCCTCGCAGCCCACGCCGCCCCCACCCACGCACTCACCGCCTACGGTGAGGCCCCGCGTTATCCCGAATCCTTCCGCCACTTCGACTACGTCAACCCCGATGCCCCCAAGGGTGGCAGCCTGCGGCGTTCAGCCCTGGAGATCGGGCAGTTCGACCATGTCCTGCCGTACATCGATAAAGGCATCGGTGTCAGCGAAGTCGATGGCTGGCTGTATGCGCCTCTGGCGCAGCGCTCATTCGATGAGCCCTACACCGTCTATGGTTTGATTGCTCGGCGCATGGAGCGTGGTCCAGAGGACGCCTGGCTGCGCGTTGAGATCGACCCGCGCGCGACGTTCGCCGATGGCAAGCCGGTGCGCGCCGAGGACGTGCGCTTTACCTTCGACCTGCTGATGAACAAAGGCAGTCTGCGCTATCGCACCCAGTTCGCCGAGGTCACCCAGCTCACGATCGAGGGTCCGCGGCAGGTGCGTTTCGAATTCAAACAACCCCATGGCCGCACCTTGGCCCTGGACCTCGCCACCCTGCCGGTGCTGCCCGAGCACGACTGGCAGCACCGCGATTTCGCCAACGGCGCCGGCTTCGACAGACCCGTCGGCAGTGGGCCCTACCGCATCGGCCGGATCGACAATGGCCGCAGCATCACGTTCGAGCGCGACCCCACCTGGTGGGCCGCCAGCCTGCCGGCCAGTCGAGGCCGCTACAATTTCCAGAGCATCCGCATCGAGTATTTCGGCGACACAGAAGTCGCCCGCCAGGTGTTGCGCGGCGGCGGGTTCGACTACAACCGCGAGTTCTCCGCCACGGCCTTCACCTTGGGCTACAAGGGTGACGCGCTGGACGATGGGCGCCTGCAACGCGCCCACCTCGGCCCGTCCAAGCCTCAGACGGCCCAGGGCTTCGTGTTCAACCTGAAGCAGCCGATGTTCCAGGATCGGCGCGTGCGCCAGGCACTGGCCATGCTCTGGGACTTCGAATGGAGCAACCGGCAGATGATGCGCAACCTGTACATCCGTCAGCAAAGCGTGTTCTCCAATACCCCGCTGGCCGCCCGCGCCTTGCCCGACGCCCAGGAACTGAAACTGCTCGAACCGTTGCGCGGCCAAATCCCCGATGAAGTCTTCAGCCAGGTCTATAGCGCGCCGGTGACCGACGGTTCGGGCATCATCCGCCCCCAACAGCTGCAGGCCCTGGCCCTGCTCGAGGCCGCCGGCTGGCGCCCCGACGGTGATCGGTTGGTGAACGCCAACGGTGAGCCGCTGAGCTTCACCTTTCTCAATGGCCAGTCGGGGCTCGAACGCCTGCTGCTGCCCTGGAAACGCAACCTGGCGCAGATCGGCATCACCCTGAACATCCGCAATGTCGACTCCGCCCAGTACGTCAACCGCCTGATGGCCCGCGACTACGACATGATCGTCACCGGCTATCCGGTCACGCTCTCCCCGGGCAGCGAGTTGTACAACTACTTCGGCTCGGCCTCGGCCGAAGACCCCGGGTCGAACAATTTCATGGTGCTGCGCGACCCGGCCGTCGATACCCTGCTCGACGGCCTCGTGCGGGCCGACACCCAGCCCGACATGCTGCGCCACGCCCATGCTCTGGACCGGGTGCTGCAATGGAATTACTACTGGATTCCCAACTACTACCCACCGGGCAGTTCGACCGTCTGGTGGAACCGCTTCGGCCTGCCCAAGGTCCAGCCGGCCTACGATGAAGGCCTGGATACTTGGTGGGAGATCAGCCCGACGCCGCTGACCAATGCACAGATGGCCGAGCGCCAGAAGGCCAGCCCATGACAGCCTATATCCTGCGTCGCCTGTTGCTGATCATCCCGACTTTGCTGGCGATCCTGCTGGTCAACTTCGTGATCGTCCAGGCCGCCCCCGGCGGGCCGGTGGAACAGGCCGTGGCGCGTCTGCAAGGTATCGGTGGCGGCACGCCGGGGGCGCGGGTCGAGACTGTGCATGGCGAGTCCCGCGCAAGCCGCGGCCTGGACCCCAAACTCATCGAAGAGATCAAGCGCCAGTATGGCTTCGACAAGTCGGCCCCCGAACGCCTGTGGCTGATGCTGGGCCAATACGCTCGACTGGACTTCGGCCAAAGCTTCTTCCGCGGCGCCAAGGTCACCGACCTGATTCTCGACAAACTGCCAGTGACGGTCTCGCTCGGCCTGTGGGCCACCTTGATCACTTACCTGGTGTCGATACCGCTGGGTATCCGCAAGGCCGTGCGCCACGGTAGCCGCTTCGATGCCTGGAGCAGCGCGCTGATCGTCATCGGTTATGCCCTGCCCTCGTTCCTGTTCGCCTTGCTGTTGATCGTGCTGTTCGCCGGTGGCACCTCGCTGAACTGGTTCCCGGTGCGCGGGCTGGTCTCGGAGAACTTCGACCAGCTCAGCCCGCTGGGCAAGGTCGCCGACTATTTCTGGCACTTGGTGCTGCCGGTCGGGGCGTTGGTGATCGGCGGCTTCGCCACCCTCACTTTGCTGACCAAGAATGCCTTTCTCGACGAGATCTCCCGCCAGTACGTGATCACCGCGCGGGCCAAGGGCCTGAGCGAGCGCCGGGTGCTGTACGGGCATGTACTGCGCAACGCCATGCTGCTGGTGCTGGCCGGGCTGCCCCAGGCGTTGATCACGGTGTTCTTCGCCGGCTCCTTGCTGATCGAGGTGATCTTCTCCCTCGATGGCCTGGGCCGACTGAGCTATGAGGCCGCGGTCTCGCGGGATTATCCGGTGGTGTTCGGCACCCTGTTCATCTTCACCCTGGCAGGGCTGTTGATTCGCTTGATCGGTGACCTGAGCTATACCGTGCTCGACCCGCGCATCGATTTCGATGCAAGGGGCCGCTGATGTTTTCGCCCGTCGCGCTTCGTCGTTGGCGCTGTTTCCGGCGCAATCGCCTGGGTTGGTGCTCGCTGTGGCTGTTCGCCGCTATCCTGGTGCTCAGCCTGGGCGCGGAACTGGTGGCCAACGACAAACCGCTGCTGCTCGTCTACAAAGGCGAGCTGTACACGCCGGCACTCAAGCGTTACACCGAGCAACAGTTCGGTGGCCAGTTGCCGTTCCAGCCCGATTACCGCAGCGCTTACGTACGCCAGTTGATCGCAGGACAGGGCGGCTGGATGCTGTTCGCACCGATCCCTTTCAGTGCCGACACGCCCAACTACGACCTGCAGGTGCCTACCCCCAGCCCGCCCAGCACCAGCAACTGGCTCGGCACCGACGATCAAGGGCGCGATGTGCTCGCCAGGGTGCTGTACGGCACACGGGTATCGCTGTTGTTCGCCTTCGCCTTGACCGTGCTCAGCGTACTGATCGGCATTGCCGCTGGGGCCGTGCAGGGGTACTACGGTGGCTGGGTGGATTTGTTGGGCCAGCGTTTGCTGGAGGTCTGGTCGGGTTTGCCGGTGCTGTACCTGTTGATCATCCTCAGTGGCTTTGTCGAGCCGGACTTCTGGTGGCTCCTGGGGATCATGGCGCTGTTTTCCTGGCTGACCTTGGTGGATGTGGTACGCGCCGAATTCCTGCGCGGGCGCAACCTGGAGTACGTCAAGGCCGCGCGTGCCCTGGGGCTGTCGGACGGGCAAGTGATGCTCAGGCATATTCTGCCCAACGCGATGACGGCCACGCTCACCTACGTGCCGTTCATGCTCACCGGGGCTATCACCACCCTCACCGCCCTGGATTTTCTTGGCTTCGGCATGCCGGCGGGCAGCGCTTCGCTGGGGGAGCTGGTGACCCAGGGCAAGCAGCATCTGGAGGCGCCATGGCTGGGCTTTACCGCATTCTTTGCCCTGGCGTTGATCTTGTCGTTGCTGGTGTTCATTGGCGATGCGCTGCGTGAGGCGTTCGATCCACGGGCCTAGCGGTCGATGGGTCTTCGCCAGTCTGGCCGACAGTCGTCATAATCACCGCCACTGCATTTCAAAGGCCCAGCCCATGCAAGAAAGCGACAGCCTCAAGGACTATCCCCAGGTTCGGCAACTGGCGATCCGCTCGCTGTTCGAGATCATCGAGCAGTCCAGCGAAGGCACGGTGATCGTCGATCGCCAGGCACGGATCGTCTGGATGAATGAGCGCTACGCCCGGCGTTTCGGCCTGCCCGATGCGGCCAGCGCCATTGGCCAGCCCTGCGAGGCGGTGATCCCGGGCAGCCTGATGCGCGATGTGGTGAGCAATGGCCGGCCGATCCTGCTGGACATGCTCGACACACCCAACGAGCCGCTGGTGGTGATGCGCCTGCCCATCCATGACGATCGCGACGAGCTGATCGGCGCCATCGGCTTTGCCCTGTTCGATGAACTGCGCAGCCTCTCCCCGCTGCTCAAGCGCTACGCGAGCATGCAGCAGGAACTGGCCTCGACCCGCTCGCAACTGCGCGCACGCCAGGCCAAGTACAGCTTCGCCCAGTTCGTCGGCACCAGCGCCGCGAGCCTGGAGGCCAAGCGCAGGGCGCGCCGTGGTGCAGGCAGCGATTCCCCGGTATTGCTACTGGGCGAAACCGGCACCGGCAAGGAGCTGCTGGCCCATGCCATCCATGCTGCCTCGGCCCGGGCGCACAAGGCGTTCGTCAGCGTCAACAGCGCGGCCATTCCCGAAACGCTGCTGGAGGCCGAATTCTTCGGCACCGCTCCTGGCGCCTTCACCGGGGCCGACCGCAAGGGGCGCAGCGGCAAGCTGCAATTGGCCGAGGGCGGTACGCTGTTTCTCGACGAGATCGGCGATATGCCATTGGCCCTGCAAAGCAAGCTGCTGCGGGTATTGCAGGAGAAGGAATACGAACCGGTCGGCTCAAACCAGATGCTGCGCAGCGACGTACGCATCATTGCCGCCACCTCCATCGATCTGCAGGCGGCCATGGCCAGCGGCGCGTTTCGCGCCGACCTGTACTACCGGCTCAACGTGCTGCCCATCGAGGTACCGCCCCTGCGCGAACGCCTGGGCGATCTGCCGGCGCTGTGCGAGGCAATCCTGGCCGAGCTTGGCACTCAGTACGAGCTCGAGCCCGACGCCCAGGCATTGCTGGCACGCCACGCCTGGCCTGGCAATATCCGTGAACTGCGCAATGTGCTGGAGCGTGCGACGCTGCTGGCGGATCAGCCGCGCCTGGGAGTGGACGATGTGCGCTCGGCGCTGGGGCCGTTGAGCCCCGTCGCGCCAGCGGGTGCAGTACCTCAGGGGTATCGGGAGGCGTGCGAGGCATTCGAGCGCAAATTGATCGCCGATGCCCTGGCCAGTTGCGCCGGGAATGTACCGCAGGCCGCGAAGGCGCTGGGGTTGGGGCGGTCTACGCTGTACAAGAAGATGATCGCCTTGGGGGTTCAGTCTCTATAAAGAGACCTAAGTCTCCAGCTAGAGACATTGTTGTAGGACCGTTTTTGCGGTCCATTGCAGGCCTCGCCAGCGCCTGCAGAGAGAGACGAAGCGCCACCTGTTGTGGGCGTTGGCAACGCCTGCGACAGGCTGTGCAGCAGCCCCAACCGTCTCGATTGTGAGACACCTGCAGGCAATAATTCGATAAAACCCTTACAAATCAATACGTTACAAATCTGGCACGAATCCCGCTATCTCCTCGGTCAACCATAAAAACAACGACTTGGAGACACCCTCGATGACTGTG
The DNA here is from genome assembly GCF_008124495.1 of Pseudomonas sp. CK-NBRI-02. Taxonomy (NCBI): domain Bacteria; kingdom Pseudomonadati; phylum Pseudomonadota; class Gammaproteobacteria; order Pseudomonadales; family Pseudomonadaceae; genus Pseudomonas; species Pseudomonas sp. CK-NBRI-02. Next base: position 417,665 of record NZ_VSJH01000015.1, read on the forward strand.
CTCATCGCCCTCGCTGCCCTGGCCCTGTTGATGTTGGCTGCCTATCGCGGCTACAGCGTCATTCTCTTCGCCCCCATTGCCGCCCTCGGCGCTGTCCTGCTCACCGACCCTGCGGCTGTGGCCCCGACCTTCACGGGCGTGTTCATGGAAAAAATGGTCGGCTTCATCAAGTTGTACTTCCCGGTGTTCTTGCTCGGTGCTGTGTTCGGCAAGCTGATCGAGCTCTCCGGCTTCTCGCGCTCGATCGTCGCCGCCGCCATTGGCTTGCTGGGCACACGCCAGGCCATGCTGGTGATCGTTCTGGTGTGCGCGCTGCTCACCTACGGCGGCGTATCGTTGTTCGTGGTGGTGTTCGCGGTGTACCCGTTCGCGGCCGAGATGTTCCGCCAGAGCAACATTCCCAAACGCCTGATCCCGGCGACCATCGCCTTGGGCGCGTTCTCTTTCACCATGGACGCCCTGCCCGGCACCCCGCAGATCCAGAACATCATCCCCAGCACCTTTTTCAACACCACGGCCTGGGCCGCGCCCTGGCTGGGGCTGATCGGCACACTGTTCGTGTTCAGCGTCGGCATGCTTTACCTGCGCCGCCAGCGCAACAAGGCACAGCGCGCCGGCGAAGGCTATGGCAATGACCTGCGCAACGAACCGGAAACCGCCGACGACCTGGCCCTGCCCAACCCTTGGCTGGCGTTGTCGCCTTTGGTGATGGTGGGCGTGATGAACCTGGTGTTCACCCACTGGATTCCTCACTGGTATGGCGCCACGCATACGTTGCAGCTGCCAGGCATTAGTGCGCCGGTGCAAAGCGATGTGGCCAAGCTCACCGCGATCTGGGCAGTGCAGGCGGCCTTGCTGGTGGGCATCCTGATGGTGCTGGTATGCGCCTTCGGCGCCATCCGCCAACGCTTGGCCGAGGGCACCAAGAGCGCCGTCAGCGGTGCGCTGTTGGCGGCCATGAATACCGCCTCGGAGTATGGCTTCGGCGCGGTGATCGCCTCGCTACCGGGCTTTCTGGTATTGGCCGATGCCCTGCGCGCCATCCCCAATCCGCTGGTCAATGAGGCTGTGACCGTCACCTTGCTCGCCGGCATCACCGGCTCCGCCTCCGGAGGCATGAGCATCGCCCTGGCGGCCATGAGCGAAAGTTTCATCGCCGCAGCCCACGCCGCGAACATCCCGCTGGAGGTCCTGCACCGTGTGGCCGCCATGGCCAGCGGCGGCATGGATACCTTGCCGCACAACGGCGCGGTGATCACCTTGCTGGCGGTCACCGGGCTGACCCATCGCGAGGCCTACAAGGACATTTTCGGTATTACCCTGATCAAGACCCTGGCAGTTTTCGTGGTCATCGCCACCTTCTACGCCACCGGCATCGTCTAAGGAGATCTGCATGACGCTCAAAGGCAAGACAGCACTGGTCACCGGCTCCACCAGCGGCATTGGCCTGGGTATCGCCCAGGTGCTGGCCGGCGCTGGGGCGAATATCCTGCTCAATGGCTTCGGCGACCCGGCCCCGGCACTCGCCGAAATCGCCCGCCACGGGGTCAAGGTGATCCACCACCCCGCGGACCTGTCTGACGTGGCCCAGATCGAGGCGCTGTTCGCCCTGGCCGAGCGCGAGTTCGGCGGCGTGGACATTCTGGTCAACAACGCGGGCATCCAGCACGTGGCGCCGGTGGAGCAGTTCCCTGTGCAGACCTGGGACAAGATCATCGCGCTGAACCTTTCGGCTGTCTTCCACGGCATCCGGCTTGCCTTGCCGGGCATGCGGGCACGTGGCTGGGGGCGGATCGTCAACATCGCCTCGGTGCACGGCCTGGTGGGGTCCACCGGCAAGGCCGCCTACGTGGCTGCCAAGCACGCAGTGGTTGGCCTGACCAAAGTCGTAGGCCTGGAAACGGCCACCAGCAACGTCACGTGCAACGCCATCTGCCCCGGCTGGGTACTGACCCCTCTGGTGCAGAAACAGATCGACGACCGCGCCGCAGCCGGTGTCGACCCTCAGCAAGCGCAGCACGATCTTTTGGCCGAAAAGCAGCCTTCCGTGGCCTTTGTAACGCCCCAGCACTTGGGAGAGCTGGTATTGTTCCTGTGCAGCGAGGCCGCTAGCCAGGTCCGTGGCGCCGCCTGGAACGTCGATGGCGGTTGGCTGGCCCAGTGAGGGGCAGCCGGGATCTGGCGCGGTCTTGCATTCGTTTTCAATTGCAAGGAGGCCCTATGCGCCCATTCCCACTGACCGCGATTCTTTCCCTGACCTTGGCCGCCGCCGCGCCTGTGATGGCCGCCGGGCTCAAAGACGTCGCGCCCTACCCTGAGGCGGAAAAAGGCTTCACCCGGCAGGTCATCCACCTGCCGGCCCAAACCGACGAGTCGGCCTACCAACTGGAAATCCTCGCCGGCAAGACCCTCACCGTCGATTGCAACCGCCAGCGCCTGGCCGGCAGCCTCGAGGAACACAACCTCGAAGGCTGGGGCTACAGCTACTACCGGCTGGAAAAAGTCGGTGGCCCCGCCAGCACACTGATGGCCTGCCCGGACGGCAAGAAGACCGAGGCCTTCGTGCCGGTGGTCGGTGAAGGCTTCATGCTGCGTTACAACAGCAAGCTGCCGGTCGTGCTGTACGTGCCCAAGGACATCGAAGTGCGTTATCGCATCTGGTCGGCATCGCCGGACGTACAAAAGGCTAAAGTGGAGTAAAAGCCAAAGCCATTTGGCTGCGCATCGGCACTTTAGGCGCAGCCCCTGCAGGAGCGGATTCGCCCGCTCCTACAGACTCTGGATTCCATCGAAAGTGGGAGGTTTCGGCATGAACGATGTGCTCTGGCGCCCCTCCACGGCGCAGATCCAGGCCAGCCGGATGGACGTCTTCCGCCGCCAAGTAAACCTGCGCTACAACCTCCAGCTCAATGACTACGCCGCGCTGCACCGCTGGAGCATCGAGCAACGCCCGGCTTTCTGGCAGACCCTTTCCGACTATTTCCACGTCCAGTGGCACACCCCGCCCGCCCAGGCCCTCAGCGAAGGTCCACAGATGCCGGATGCGCACTGGTTCCCCGGCGCCACCTTGAACTACGCCGAACACCTGCTGATGCGGCGCGATGACCGCCCCGCCGTGGTCGCCGTACGCGAGGACGGCCAGCGCCAGGTGCTGAGCCACGCACAATTGGCGGCCCATGTGGCCGGCATGCAGAAAGCCCTGCAGGCCCTGGGCATCCAGGCCGGCGACCGAATCGCTTCGGTGATGCCCAACACCTGGGAAACCTTGGTCGCCATGCTCGCCTGCACCAGCCTCGGCGCGATCTGGTCCAGTTCGTCACCGGAGTTCGGCCTTCACGGCATCATCGACCGCTTCGGTCAGATCGCCCCAAAGCTTCTGATCGCCTGCGCCGGCTACCAGTACGCCGGCAAGACCATCGACCAAGTCGAAAAGATCAACCAGGTCACCGCCCAACTGCCCCAGCTCGAACACTTGTTGGTAGTGCCCTACACCCGCTCACACACCCACTGCGAAGAATTCACTGCCCCGCGCGTCAGCCTGTGGGGCGGCTTCTACCAACCCGGTGGTGAACCGCGCTTTACCGCCCTGCCGTTCGACCACCCGCTGTACATCCTCTACTCCAGCGGCACCACCGGCGTGCCCAAGTGCATCGTCCACCGCGCCGGCGGCGTACTGCTGCAACACCTGAAGGAGCACGGCCTGCACAACGACCTCAAGGCCGACGACGTCTTGTTCTACTACACCACTTGCGGGTGGATGATGTGGAACTGGCTAGCCAGCGGCCTGGCGGTCGGGGCCACCCTGGTGCTGTACGATGGCTCGCCCTTCCACCCAGGCCCACAGCGTCTGCTCGACCTGATCGACGCCGAACGCATCCACGCTTTCGGCACCAGCGCCAAATACCTGGCCGCCCTGGAGCAGGAAGGCCTCGAGCCTGCCAAAAGCCATCGCCTGAACAGCCTGCGCCTGATCATGTCCACCGGCTCACCGCTCTCGCCCCACAGCTACGACTACGTTTACCGCAAGATCAAACCCGACCTGTGCCTGGCTTCGATGTCTGGCGGCACCGACATCGTCTCGTGCTTCGTGCTCGGCAACCCCGTGCTGCCGGTACGCCGTGGCGAGATCCAGTGCAAAGGCCTGGGCATGGCTGTGGAGGTGTGGAACGAGCACGGCCAGCCCGTGATCGGCGAGAAAGGCGAGCTGGTCTGCACCCGCAACTTCCCGTCCATGCCAGTGGGCTTCTGGGGTGACAACGACGGCAGCCGCTACCACGATGCCTACTTCAGTCAGTACCCCGGCGTCTGGGCCCAGGGCGATTACGCCGAGCAGAACGCTGAGGGCGGCATGATCATCCATGGCCGTTCGGACGCGGTGCTCAATCCCGGCGGTGTGCGCATCGGCACGGCGGAAATCTACCGCCAGGTGGAAAAGGTCGAGGAAGTGGTCGAAAGCGTCGCCATCGGCCAGGACTGGCACAACGACGTGCGCGTAGTCCTGTTCGTGCGCCTGCGCGAGGGGCTGCAACTGGACGATGCCCTACGCCAGCACATTCGCCAGGTGATCCGTCAATACACCACGCCCCGTCATGTTCCGGCCGTGATCGTTCAGGTCACCGACATCCCGCGCACCATCAGCGGCAAGCTGGTGGAGCTGGCGATCCGCAACGTGGTCCATGGCCTGCCGGTGAAGAACACCGACGCCCTGGCCAACCCCGAAGCCCTGGCGCAATTCCGAGACCGCGCAGAGCTGCGCGATCAGGCATAATGGCGCCCTTTTTTGCCCGAAGCACAGGTGTCCCATGAAAGCCCAAGCCCGCCACATCCTGGTCAAGACCGCTGCCGAAGCCGAACAGCTCAAGCAACGGATCGCCAAGGGCGAAGCCTTCGATGTGCTGGCCAAGAAATTCTCCACCTGCCCCTCGGGCAAACGCGGGGGCGACCTGGGCGAAGTCCGCCCAGGCCAGTTGGTAGGCGCCATCGACCAAGTGATCTTCAAGAAGGCCCTGCGCGTGGTACATGGGCCGATCAAGACCAAGTTTGGGTATCACCTGGTGCAGACGTTCTATCGCGACTGACCTCAGCGCCGCGCCGCCAAAAGCCCCAACCCCGCACACCCCAACAACGACGCACTGACCCGGTTGAACACCCGGCGCGGCCCTGGGCGCTCGAACCAGCGCTGCATGTACGCCCCAAGGCCCGCATAAATCGCGATGGCCGCCCATTCCAGCAGCAGGAACATAACGCCCAGCCAGAGGAATTGCTCGGCGACCGGCATGGCACTGCCCACCGAGACGAACTGCGGCAGGAATGCGGTGAAGATCAGGATGGCTTTCGGGTTGCCCGCTGCCACCCAGAACTCCTGACGGGCCAGGCGCCAGGTACCACGTGGATGGTCACTCGCCACGACCGCCTCACCCACCGGCGCCCGCCACAGCTGCCAGGCGATGTAGAACAGGTACGCTGCGCCCAGCACCTTGATGATCAAGAACAGGTATTCGCTGGTGTGCAACACCACCGCCAGGCCCATGGCAGCCAGGGCGATCATGCCGCTGAAGGCGAGCAACCGGCCGATGCCGGCCATGCAGGCGGTGCGCAGGCCATAGCGGCTGGCGTTGTGCAGCGACAACAGGTTGTTGGGGCCAGGCGCCATGTTCAGGGCGAAACAGGCGGGGATGAACAGCAGCAAGCTCGACAGGTCCATTTTTCTTCTCCTTCGGGACCTCGGCAGCCTCGCGCCGGGTGTGCATTGCGTCAAGTACAGTGGCGCAGTGAATGGCCGGAACAGTGGCCAGCAGTTTAGACTGCGTGCTCCGGCACTCGGCGAAGCAGGCCCTGCATGACCCTCTCGAACAGCGAAATCTGGCGCGACCCGGCCCTGCCCTTCGTGGAAAGCCGGCGCGCCTGCCATAGCCGCGCCTGCTACAAGGCCCATAGCCATCCGACGTTCTCCATCGGTGCGGTAGATGCCGGCCTCAGCTGGTTCACCGGCGCGGGCGACGGCCAGGCGCGCCTGACGCCCGGCACCTTGGTACTGGTCCCGGCGCAGCGGGTGCATGCCTGCAACCCCGAGTCAGGCCAGGCCTGGAGCTATCAGATGGTGCATGTGGATGCGCAGTGGCTGGGACGCCTGCGACTGGAGTCAGGCGTTAGCGCTGCCGAGCCTGGAGCGCCTGCGCGAATCACGCGTTCGGCTGAAGTGTATCGGCAGTTCTGCCAGCTCAATGCATTGTTGTTTTCCGACGCGGCACCCTCGCAGAAGGAAGCCGCGTTGGTGGCCTTCATCGGTGACCACGACTTTGCTGCGCATGCGACGCTGGATGCTGCCCCGCCCCCTGCCTTGAGCGCCCCAGCCCTGCGCGAGCTGATTGCCATGCTGCAGACGTGCGAGCTGGCCGAAATCAGCCTGGAGCATCTGGCCGGGCACGTCGGGTTGGGGCGATACCAGTTGATCCGGGCGTTCCGCGCCGCGACGGGGCTCACACCACACGCCTACCTGCTCAATGAGCGGGTCAACCGGGCGCGGGGGTTGCTCGGCCAAGGCCAGGACCTTGCGCAGGTGGCTTATCGCCTGGGCTTTGCCGACCAGAGCCACTTCCAGCGGGTGTTCAAGGCGCACGCGGGCATGACCCCCGGACAATATCGACATGGCGTCGGGGCACGCGGGTAAACCTACCCACCCGCTCCGCGCGCTGGAGCACACGCCGTGCAATTATCTTCAATACCGCCCAAGGCTTGGGACGACAGACTGCGGCTTTCCTTGCCACAGAAGCCTACCCATGGAGCAATTTCTCGTCGTCGCCGCAGCCCATTTCCTGGCCCTGCTCTCCCCTGGTCCCGATTTCTTCCTCGTCGCTCGCGCCTCGGCCACCGCCGGCTGGCGCACCGCGAGCGGTGCTTGCCTGGGGATCGCCCTGGCCAACGGCGTATTCATCGCCATAGCCTTTACCGGCGTCTCCATTCTGCAGGAGGGCAGCGCGCTGTTCATCGCGTTGCAACTGGCCGGCTGTGCCTACTTGCTGTTTATCGGCGGGCTGTTCCTGCGCCATGCCGGGCGCAGCGACCTGCAATCGGCCGAGGTCGGTATTGGTCACGGCTGGGTACAGAACCTGGGAATGGGCTTCACCTCGGGCATCCTCAACCCGAAGAACGCTCTGTTCTATGCAAGCCTGGCAAGCATGCTCGCAGCTAGCAGCGCGGGCTGGAAGCTCGTCTATGGTGTGTGGATGTTCACAATCGTGCTGGGCTGGGACCTGCTGGTGGCGGTGGCCATCGGCAATCGCCGGGTGCTGCGGCGCTTCGCCCAAGTCTTGCCGTGGCTGGAGCGTGCTTCCGGTGTGCTGTTGATTCTGCTGGCCAGCGCGGTGCTCATGCGCCTGGCCTGGGGTTGATCACGCTCAGCGTCCTGAGGTCCACCACACTGAAAAAGCCGCTGGCCCAGCCGCCGGTGTCCAGGTGCCAGACGTTGCCCAACTGCTTGACCCGCAGCACTGGGGTATGGCCGACCAGCAAGGCGCGCAAGCCACCGACCGGCTCGGTGTCGCCCTCACGCAGGCGTCGACGCGACCATTGGCAGACTTCTCGGACTTCAGGATCGTCCATAGCCTCTAGAAAAGCCTTGAGCGTCGACCATTCGGGAAATGGACTATCGGCATGCAAGAGGCCGATCAGCCCAAGCGACGTCTGCACCTCGATCGCCAATGGCATCTGCGCGAAGCCTTCGACGTAGCGTTGTTGTTCGGCACGAGGAAGGTCGAGAAACCAGCCCCCGCCTGCAGAGCGGTACATCTCCAGATCGACTCTGCCACCGCGCAGGTGGGCGATGGCGAGCGCCTCATGGTTGCCCTGTACCGCGTGGAACCAGGGTTGCGCCAACCAGTCCAGCGCCTGCTCGCTGGCCGGCCCCCGGTCCACCAGATCGCCCACGCTGAACAGCCGATCCACCTCAGGATCGAATCCCACCTCGTCCAGGCATCGCTGCAACCGCTCGAAATGACCATGGATGTCGCCCACGGCCAGATCGCGGCCACGGTTATTGGCACTCACCCGCCGAAAACGGCTCATTGCTTCCACCCTCTGCTGCTGTCCCAGCGGCAGGCGTAAAATAGAGAGGCGATCCGTCCGTGCCCGTGGAGGTGCATCATGCGTACCACCCTCTCCTATGTCTTGATGCTGCTGGCCTCCAACAGCATGGCACAAGGCGCACCAACCGCGCAGGTGGACGTGCATTTCGATCATCCCGAGCAGTTCCGCGATGCCAGCCTCGATAGCCATGGCTACGAAAGGGGCGCTGATGCGTACGTCATCAAGACCCTCACCGAGCATCTGCACAGGCTCGGCCAGCGCTATCTGCAACCTGGGCAGCAACTGCGCATCGATGTGCGCGACATCGACCTGGCCGGGCGCTTCGAGCCGTGGCACAGCCGGGCCTACGATGTGCGCTTCATGCGCGAGATCACCTGGCCCAGCATCGACCTGAGCTACACCCTCGTCCAGCCCGGGCAACCGGAAAAACACGCCCAGGAGCGCGTCAGCGACAAGATGTACCTCAGCCGCCCCGGCCGCCAGGCCAGCAGCAGCGATCGTCTGTATGCGGAAAAAGCCATGCTCACCGACTGGTTCCGTCAGCGCTTCGCCCCGCACCCGGCCTCCTGAATCACTTCAGCGCGGGGTGGCCTGGGCGGGCTGGCCGATAGTATTCTCAGCCTTCCCGCTTTCTCCATGGATGGAATCGCCATGAAACTGTGTGCTGTACAACTGGCCTCCGGCAAGGGCGACCTGCCGGGCAATCTGGAGCGTCACCGCTACTGCGTCGAACAGGCAGTCGCACGCGGGGCGGAGTTGGTGGTATTCCCCGAGCTGTCCTTGAGCGGCTATGAACCCACCCTGGCCCAACAATTGGCGCAACCATCGGACACTTCCCTGCTCGATCCGCTGCAAGCGCTCTGTGACCGCCATGGCATCGCGGTGGCCGTCGGTCTACCGTTGCTGGCCCCCACCGGGATTTGCATTGGCATGCCCATCCTGCGCCCTGGCGCCCCGCCCCACTTCTATGCCAAACAGCGCCTGCACGATGATGAGCTGCCATTCTTCATCGCTGGCGAGCATCCGTTGGTGTTCACCGTGGGCAACCAGCGCATCGCACCGGCCATCTGCTACGAATCGATGTTCATCGAGCATGCCGAGCAGGCTCGTTCGGCAGGGGCAGACATCTATATGGTCAGCGTGGCCAAGACAACCAAGGGCATAGACGAAGGCTTTCGGCATTACCCGGACGTTGCCCAGCGTCTGGGCATGCCGGTGTTGCTCGCCAACTGTGTAGGGCCGGCCGATACCTTCGTCGGCGCCGGCCATTCCGCCGCCTGGGACCCCCAAGGGAATCTCTTGGCAGCATTGGATGAACACGCCCAGGGGCTGGTGCTGCTGGACACCACGTCGATGACTGCCCAAGCCATAACCTTGGGCGCGCTGGCGCCATGAAGTACTTAGCCACGGCGCTGGCCTGCTACGCCTGCACTCATTACCTGGTCGGTCTGTTGATTCATGGCCGAGTGGCCGAGATGGCCGAAGGACTACGCCACCGACCGGACGCTCCTACACCTGGAGAGTTCCTGCGAGAAACACAACCCTACGCGCGGCGTGCTCATCGGCAGTACAGCCTGGTGGTCGGGACGGCGGCGGCGGTGATTGGTTGCCTGATCGTGCTCTGGATGAGTTGAACGGGCTCAAAGATCCAACGCGAGGCTCTCTCGTCCTTCAAGGGCCAACAGGTACTGTTTGGCCTGCAGCCCACCGGCGAAGCCGGTCAGACCACCAGATGCGCCGATCACCCGGTGGCACGGAGCGATGATCGAAATCGGGTTGCGTCCGTTGGCCGCTCCCACTGCCCGCACGGCGCTTGGGTTGCCGATCTGCCGGGCAATATCGCTGTAGCTGCGGGTCTGCCCGAAGGGGATGGTCAGCAGCGCGGCCCAGACCTGGCGCTGGAAGTCCGTGCCGACAAAATCAAGCGGCAGCTCGAAACCCTGGCGGCTGCCGGCAAAGTACTCGCCTAACTGCCGAGCTGTCTCCCGTAGCGTCGGATGTCCATCGTCCCGGTGCAGTGCGCCCAGACGCACACGGTTTTCCCGCTCCTGCTCCCACAACACCGCAGCCAGGCAATCGCCTCGGGCAACCAGCGTGAGGGTCCCAACGGGAGACTGAATGAAGGTAAAGGCGCAGGACATCGGAGCTGCTCGCTTGAAAAAACTGGTGCAAGGCACTCTACCCTTCGAGGTTGCTTGGTGCATCCGCTTTCTTGCCCTGGGAATTACCGCTGGACTGGTTAATTGGATATCTGTAACGACATCAGTCAATTACAGTCCCCGATTGGCCACTGTCTGAAAACTGGCACATACCAAAGTAATAGCTATTCTGGGTTAAACATCGCGTTTGTTGTTGCAGGGTCATCGGCAGAAAGGCGCCTGACCCAAGGCAAACCGAAACCCACCGTATGCCGACAAACGTGGCCGCCATGGCTGAGTTTCTGCGTCAATGCTGGTTTCTGCTGCTAAGCCTCTACCAGACCATCCAAAGCCATGGCCTGATCGGTTGCGTGGTCGCGTTCATCCTGGCGTTGCTGATGAGCAAGATCGGCAGCAGGCTTACCGGACGCACCGAGCGTCTGAGTACCCTGCCAAGCGGTGAAGCGCACGTGCCGCCTGCTCCGGCCATTGAAAGCACCCTCAGGGCCTGGATCGGTCGCGTGGTCGGGACGCTGCTACAAATAGCGGCGGGCGTGCTGTTTCTGGTCACCGTGATCGCCACGGTGAATGTGCTGTTGTACTGACCTGCGTGACGGGACGTCACCGTCTGCCCAAAGACGGTGACGCTCCCAATGCGCGTGGACCACTCAACGCCCCCCGCAGACTGCTACGACTGCGGGCTTGCTGGCGCGCCCACCGGACTGCAATGCCGGGTCGCTTGCCACCCTCCTGGCGCGTCCGACACCCCAGGCCAGCGCCCGGGTCATCGATTCGCCTGGACGCGAGTCGAACGCCTCCTCATGCAAGGCCATGCCGGACGGTGCGTAAAGGCCGATGAACATCTGCGTCGCACCGGTTCGTGACAATCGAACCTGCACGTCAATACACGAGCCGCTGTCGAGCGTTTCGTCATGCGTTCGATGATGAAGAGTGGGGTCTGCCCAGGACCAGAACACGTCACCGCGAATTCTCATGCCGCCTCCTACGACTTTAGTCTTATGTGTGTTGGTAGTGGCACCATAGCGGATGGTTGCCAGCACGCAACCACGTACGACTGGTCAAGGGGGAGAATCGGACAACCGGTGCTGCACCTGCCGTGAAGGTCAGGAAGAGTCCGGGGTTTTGTCGCTGCCCGGTTCGAGCAACGATTCGGCGAACGTCATCCAATCCTCGAAGGCTTTGCGGTGTGCCTGGCACATCCCTTTCCACTCGGCGCCGCCCACACGACCGTAGGCGATCTGGTTCATGGTCGAGGAGGTCAAGGAATCGAGTTCTCTCAAAAGGTGGTAGGCACGGTAGCGCTTTTCTCTTTCAGGCATGGCTTTGTCTTCCAGCGGTGCACGACAGGGCAATACGAAGCCTTATGTAATGGATTTGACGGCTTCCTGGGTCTGGACCTCCAACGGCTCGAAAAGGTTCGCGCCGTGTTGTGAGCCTCCCGTCAAAAAGCCAGTATCGCACTTGTCACGGCTCACGTCCGGGTGCGAATCACGCCACTGATGGCCCAGCCGGCGAACACGAAAAAGGCATCGAGATAGAACAGCCCTGCATAGTTAGGTAGCAATGCTCCGCCAGTGGTTTGCAAAGGAGGAGCAGCGACGGCATGAATGCCGTTGGGGACCACTGCCAGCAGCACCAGGGCTGCATAGGTGGCGAGCCGAAGCGCATTCGTTCGCTTGCTGGAAACCTCGGCCATTTTCAATCCGAAATAGGCGATAACAGCCGCCACTGGCAGAACCCAGATATGCGTGGGCAGGCTGAAGAACACTTCGGCCATCAAGCTTTTCGTTTCCACGGATACAACACCTTGTCGTTGAACGGCCGGATTATCCATGGCCTGGCTGGGTTGTGGCTAGACAGGTAAAACCAAAGTGTTCCAGGGATAGGAAAAATGTGAAAGTAATGTGAAAATCGAAAATTGATAGCCTATTGACACCATCAAGGAAGAAGCGTGTTACGCAATGCTCAGTTTTGTTTCAACGAGTTCTGCCACAGCGTGAAACATCAGCGCACGACGCTGTATTTTCGCTCACCCGTCCCGTCACCCACTCGACAAGCGCTGATACGCCTGATTGAGCAACCCTCTGGCGCCAAACGGATGAGCGCCCCGCTCGAGTGCACCGATAGCGCGTTGTTCTTCAAGCGCGAGCCGCTTGATTCGTTCAAGAAAAAGTGGCGCATGCAACGTTTCACGGCCAAGCGCAATGGCATGTACGACTGGCCCCTGGAAGAGCTGATCAACACCCGCGAGGCAACCCGTCGCGGCGCCCGGGTTCCGCCTCTGGTTGGCTACGGCTACAGTCGTTGCAAGCTCGGCCTGATGAAGGACTTTTTCATCATCAGCCGATCCCTGGCCGACCATATCGATGGTATGGCGCTCATCCGGGCCAACCCACAAGCCGTTCGCACCGTCATCGAGGCCACCGCCGAGCTGTTGCATGAACTACACAACCACGGCATCTCCCACATGGACCTATGGGCGGCTAACGTCATGCTGCCCTTGCACGGCTCTGGACCTGCCCAGGCGATCGATCTGGAAAACGGCTTCTTCACACCGACTGCATACTTCAGTGAAACCCTGGGCTTTCAGTTTGGCTTCCTGTATCTGCGCCATATCTACCGCTACATCACAGAATCGGCTTTTGACGACCTCGTAGCGCACTGCCTTGCGAAGTACTTTCCACACGTGGACCGCAAGGCATTTGACCAGACCTATGAAGTTGCCAAGCATCAGGTGATTGATCGACTCGAACGTCGGGCGATTTTCACCAAAGGTATAGTGACGCGGTAAGTTGCCGCCAGGCCTGTGTGATGACCGCTCCACCTTTTGACGGCCGATGGTTTGGATCTTTCCCCGGACCTGGGTAATGGGATACCCAGGTTCATTGAACGAACAGCCCCTACGGTCTGCGCTTGAAATAGACGTACAGAGCCATCAGGTCGATGGCCAGTACGATCGAGACCACCACGACAGTGAAATAGATCTCCTCCCGAAGCATCGCGCAGCCCCCACGGCAAGATGTGTTCGAGAAGGAGCAATTCGCATTCCAGGTCCGCCGGACACTCGCTCGAAAAATCAGGAACCGCTTAGGCTGGCTTCGGATGCTCACTGGACACCGCATTGTTAGCGTCCACATCCTTCATCTCCTGCTCTACCGGAGCATCGTCATCCGCCGCCAGCGGTACTGAATCGCTGCTACGCGGCGCGGGGCCGCCCTGCTTTTCGTCGACTTTCGCCGTGTCGTCATCCTGCGAAGCCCCAACACCTTGGCCAGCCCCAGGGTCGCCAGGGGGAGGATTCCAATCTTCAGGCCGGTTATCCGACCATGCCTCGCCCACCCCTTGCTTGGGCTCAGATTTGGCCTTCTCCAAACCCGATCCATGGCCTTCTCCCGAGTCGGGAACGCTGTTGGGAACAGGTGGACGTGTCACGTCTGGATCGTTGCTTTCGATTGCCATGATCATTCTCCCGTTGGTGGCACAGGAAGCCTGTGCCTAAAACTGAGAATGATCGGTGCGCATAGAGTGCCCCGCGTTAGACGAGTGGCTTCAACCACGTTCGGTCTCACGGATGACTGTGTAGGCACCTAATATTGTCGTGGGGCCAACGTGTCGCATCTGGCGGTACACCGTATTGGGTTGCCCGGCGACCGCGTTACCCTCGGATCGCCTGCAGCCGCTCCCGGCCAGCCTCTGTAATCGCATGCTCCCCTTCATCGCTGATGCGATAACGACCGGACACCATCTTGGTAATGGAGAACCGGACCAGCCCGCTCTTGGAAAGCGCTTGCCCCGCTTCGAAGCTCATCGCCTGCTCTAGATCGAAGATCTTTATTTCTCCAATCTTGTATCGGGCAAACGCTACCAGGGCAGCATCCAATTCTGTTTGATTGATCTTTCGAGCGACTTCCATTCGACCCTCCAGGTCATGAGCGCCCCGGTCCATGGGCGTGAACGCAACGAACCGGGTGGTTTGTTGAAGGCGGACCGTACTACGGCCCGGCGGAGGTCGCCACTGGCTTTCCATCCATGCTGGATGGGCGGGCAGGTTGTCAGAGCGCCCTGCCGCATGAGCTCAGCAAAAGCGGTGCATGGTCGCGCTGAGGTGATTGAAGAATGCTGTTGCCAAGCAGCACGGTTTCGAAATCAGAGATCGCCAGGAAAGCGCAACGGTCGACGGCGTGACCGGCTCCGCCCATCAGGGCCACGTCCACTGGTCAGCCTCGGGGCAAACGTCATGCAATTAGGCGTTTACTGGTGATCAAGCCCTCTGGCTCACCAATAAAACGCCTATAGAGGGAGGCCCATCATGAGACCTCTGAACAAACTGGCGCAGCAGCGGCGCCACCAACTGCATGTCCACATGCCGCCCAGTGGATTGAAGGAGGATGCTCATGGCAATGGATCGGACGCCCCATTACCGCCCATAACGCGAGAACTCGACCAAGCTGGTGGAAGAAAACCCACGTGGCTGGCAAGACCAAGGCATTGATGCTTGAGAGAAGAATCGCCTTGTCTGATGAACGACGGCGCTTTGCTGCGAAATCGCCAGAGCTTATGCGAAGCGCCTTAGGTCACCAGGCATCAGTCGGGCCGATTTGTACAATAACTGACTTAAGTACAACAAAAAAAGCCATGACCGGCATTTTCACTGCCTGATTTGTCATATTCACCCCCATGAAATGTGAAAATATCTATACACTTGACTTACTTTTGTATAGGTATTGGCGCAATACTGCCGACACTGAGAAGCGCTTTTGAGCTCTCCAAGATGCCGGCATGGAGCCCTACCACCCCGTTCCCCTACCTGTGAGGCTCCAAAGATGTCTATACAACTCATATCTATCGAACCTCAAAGGCCCCATGGTTGCCGCAGCTGCCGGGATAAATCACCCATCGGTTTCGACTTCACGATGGCGTTCCAACCCATTGTCGATACGAGTAACAACAGCGTTTTTGCTTATGAATCATTGGTGCGGGGCGAGAATGGGGCGGGTGCAAACGCCGTCATGCAGCAGATAAATGACTCAAACAGATACAAATTTGATCAGGCGTGTCGGGTTAAAGCTGTCGAGCTCGCGGCCAAAACACGCATATCCGAACACTTGAGCATAAATTTTCTGCCCAATGCAGTTTATCAGGCAGAGGCCTGCATACGCACAACACTGATAGCCGCGGAAAAGTACAACTTTCCCATCGAAAAAATAATATTTGAAGTTACAGAGAACGAAAACATAACCGATAAAGCCCACATTAAAAAAATCATGGAATCTTACAAAAAACAAGGCTTCAAAACTGCAATTGATGATTTCGGTGCTGGATATTCAGGCTTGAACCTACTCGCCGACTTCCAACCAGACATCATCAAAATCGACATGGAATTGATTAGAAACATTCACAGAAGCCGAGCCAAGCAAGCGATAACCAGGAGCATAGTAACGCTGTGCAAGGACCTAAACATACAGGTGATAGCCGAAGGGATCGAGCACATTGAAGAACTGCAAACTCTACAGGAAGCCGGAATACACCTATTTCAAGGCTACCTGTTTGCGAAGCCGGAGCTCGAAACGCTCCCTCGTATAGCATGGCCTTAGGTCGAATATGGACGGCACTATAGGCTTCAATGCAGCACTCGAACTGACATCAGGCTAATTGAACTGCCACTCCTTATTCGTAATGAAAAGAAACGCCATAAGCGCAACTCTACGATTGAGCGCATTTGAGAACACCGCTTTACGCTCGACCACCCAACGGTCTGATTTAGCCATCCACATAACGGTGCGCCATGTTCAACAAACGTTTAAAACGCGAACTTGAAGAAACCTTGTCAACGCTCTACGCACAAGACGCGAGAATGTCAGCAGTGAACCGATCCACTGCAATCATTGAATTTACGCCAGCGGGACTCGTAACCACCGCCAATCAAAATTTTTTAGACGCGCTGGGCTATCACCTCGAAGAGATCATCGGAAAACACCACAGTATATTCTGTCTAGAACGTCACACCACAAGCTCTGAATACAGAGACTTCTGGAGAAGGCTTGCCGAAGGAGCGTCGATCCGCGACCGCGTCGTCAGAAAAAACAAGCTAGGGGAAGCGGTATGGCTGGAGGCAAGCTACAACCCAATCAGAGACAGCAACGGACGCATTATAAGCATTTTAAAATGCGCCACCCTCGTCACAGATCAGGTGAAAAACGAACAGGAACAGCGAAGCACAATCGAAGCCATAAGCCGATCGATGGCAATGGTTTCGTTCACCCCGGAAGGATATGTATTGGACGCCAATGAGAACTTTCTACGCACACTAGGCTATAGCCTGCATGAGGTTCTAGGCCAGCATCATCGACTGTTTTGCCCTCAGCAAGAGGTCGCGTCGCCCGAGTACAAAGAGTTCTGGAGAAACCTGAACAAAGGCGAGTTTTTCTCGGGTCGCTTCCAACGCGTCAACCGATCCGGCAATACGGTATGGCTGAGCGCCACTTACAACCCTGTATTTGATGCCAGCAACAAACTTTACAAGATCGTGAAATTTGCTCGCGACATTACCGCACAGGTTGAACAACAAACCATCGAATCCGACGCAGCCAAACTTGCCTACGAAATATCTTTAAAAACCGACCACAGTGCGCAGCATGGTGCATTGGTCATCAATGAAACCGTTGCCGTGGTACGCGGTATCGCTGATGAGATCACGAAAGCAGCAGACAATATAGCAGCGGTGAGCAAGCAGTCCGACATGATTACTGGCATTATCCAGACCATACGTGAAATCGCTGATCAAACAAATCTTCTGGCATTAAATGCAGCCATCGAAGCAGCGAGAGCCGGAGAGCAAGGTAGAGGGTTTGCTGTCGTAGCGGACGAGGTTCGTCATCTAGCAGTGCGCACCGCCCAGGCCACCGTAGAAATCAGGGACGTAGTAAAGCGCAATCATGAGTTATCGCAAGAAGCCGTGAAAGGTATGCAAACCAGTCAGCACAAGGTTGATGTCGGCGTAGGATTGGTCGGTGAAGCGGGAGAAATAATTGAGAGAATCCAAAGCGGTGCACGTCAAGTCGTGGAGACAGTTAAGCAGTTCAGCGAAACCATGAATAAAACCTGAAAATGTATTGCGATCTATGGCGCGGACCTCGGCGTCTAATATCTGCATCAACTAAAGCAATTGCCAATGATCGTCACTCACCCGCCCGCCAAGCGTGTCATGAAGTGCTTGCTGAGCGGAGTATTGTGCGCCTGACTGGCGTGGATTCATGGGCTGTTCATCCGCGGCTTGGCCACATCGCGCGATCACGGGGAGAGCAGCGGCGGCGAGGACCGCGAGGAGGCGGATGTTTGGTAGACAGGCTGTCGTTCAGACGCAGTAAAGGGGACGGCCCCGTATAACTGCCGTCACACCTATGCGACAATAGGCGCAATGTCTGGTCTGAACCCCACATTCATCGCCCAACAGCTCGGGCAAAGCGTGCAGATGCGCTCATCGACATGCACGCTGGATTAATTCGGCCAACGCCTGGCAGGAGCTCGAAAAGCTCTCGATTGGTCCGAAACGCGTCCGCAGCTGCGAAGAAGCCACGTAAGTTATTGATAGGTAAGCTCCTTGATCTCCACCGCTAATATCACCATGCAATTCGGCGCCAAGCCGCTCTTCGAAAACGTCTCGGTCAAATTCAACAACGGCAACCGCTACGGCCTGATCGGCGCCAACGGCTGCGGCAAATCGACCTTCATGAAGATCCTTGGCGGTGACCTGGAGCCGTCCGCTGGCCAGGTGATGCTCGAGCAGAACACCCGCCTGGGTAAACTGCGCCAGGACCAGTTCGCCTACGAGGCCTTCAGCGTGATCGACACCGTGATCATGGGCCACGAGCAGCTCTGGAAGGTCAAGGCCGAGCGTGACCGCATCTATTCCCTGCCAGAAATGACCGAAGAAGACGGCATGGCCGTCGCTGAACTGGAAACCGAATTCGCCGAGATGGACGGCTACACCGCCGAGTCGCGCGCCGGCGAACTGCTGCTGGGCCTGGGCATTCCGTTGGAGCAGCACTTCGGGCCGATGAGTGAAGTGGCACCCGGCTGGAAGCTGCGCGTGCTGTTGGCCCAGGCGCTGTTCTCGGATCCGGACGTGCTGTTGCTGGACGAACCGACCAACCACCTAGACATCAACACCATCCGCTGGCTGGAAAACATTCTGACCGCGCGTAACAGCACCATGGTCATCATTTCCCACGACCGCCACTTCCTCAACAGCGTCTGCACCCACATGGCTGACCTGGACTACGGTGAGCTGCGCCTGTTCCCAGGCAACTACGACGAGTACATGACCGCCGCCACCCAGGCGCGCGAGCAGTTGCTGGCCGACAACGCCAAGAAGAAAGCGCAGATCGCCGAACTGCAGACCTTCGTCAGCCGCTTCTCGGCCAACGCCTCCAAGGCCAAGCAAGCGACCTCCCGTGCCAAGCAGATCGACAAGATCCAGCTGGCCGAGGTCAAGCCGTCGAGCCGGGTCAGCCCGTTCATCCGCTTCGAACAGACCAAGAAGCTGCACCGCCAGGCGGTGACCGTGGAGAAGGTATCCAAGGGCTTCGAGGGCAAGACCCTGTTCAAGGACTTCAGTTTCGTGGTCGAGGCTGGCGAGCGCGTAGCGATCATCGGCCCCAACGGTATCGGCAAGACCACCCTGCTGCGTACCTTGGTCGGCGAGATGGCACCGGATACCGGCTCCGTGAAATGGACCGACAGCGCCGAGGTGGGCTATTACGCCCAGGACCACGCCCACGACTTCGAGGACGACCTGAGCCTGTTCGACTGGATGGGCCAGTGGACTCAAGGCGAGCAGCTGATCCGCGGTACCCTGGGCCGCATGCTGTTCTCCAACGACGAGATCCTCAAGTCGGTGAAGGTGATCTCCGGTGGTGAGCAAGGCCGCATGCTGTTCGGCAAGTTGATCCTGCAAAAGCCCAACGTGCTGGTGATGGACGAACCGACCAACCACTTGGACATGGAGTCGATCGAGGCGCTGAACCTGGCGCTGGAGAACTACCCGGGAACGCTGGTGTTCGTCAGCCATGACCGCGAGTTCGTGTCGTCGCTGGCCACGCGCATCATCGAGCTGACGCCGGATGGCGTGGTGGACTTCAGCGGCACTTACGACGACTACCTGCGTAGCCAGGGTGTTGTGGTCTGACAGCCTCCGCCTGAGCGCTCGATCCGATTCGCGGCTAAAGCCGCTCCTTCAGGTACCGCGCCGTTCTAAAGGACGGCACGGTACCTGCGGCTAACGAACAACTCGTTAGCCTGCTTTCTTTTATCCCGCGCAGACGCCATGATGGGCGACGCCCCACCGCCTGCCCGCGAACGTGCTTATGACCGCGCAACAACCTGCCTCCAGCGTCACCCTGCAGATCCTCTCGATCGTCTTCTATACCTTCATCGCCTTTCTGTGCATCGGTCTGCCGATCGCGGTGCTGCCCAGCTATGTCCATGATCAGTTAGGCTTTGGCGCAGTGATCGCCGGCCTGACCATTGGCCTTCAGTACCTGTCCACGCTCCTGAGTCGGCCATTCGCCGGACGGGTGGCCGATGGCCTGGGTGGCAAGCGAGCGATTCGCTATGGGCTTTACGGCATCGCCGGCTGCGGCGTGCTGACCTTGTTTTCGGCCTGGACCCTTGCCCTGCCTTGGCTGAGCCTGCTCCTGCTACTCGCCGGCCGAGTGCTGCTGGGCATCGCCCAAGGGTTAATCGGGGTGGCCACCTTGAGCTGGGGTATCGGTCAAGTCGGTAGCGAGCACACCGCAAAGGTGATTTCCTGGAACGGCATCGCCTCCTACGGCGCCATCGCCATTGGCGCGCCGGCTGGCGTGCTGCTGGTGGACGGGATCGATTTCAGCGTACTAGGCCCTGCATTGCTGGTGCTGGCACTGCTTGCCTTAATGGCGTTGCGCACACGCCCGGATGCCGTGGTGGTGCGGGGTGAACGTCTGCCGTTCTGGTCCGCCTTCGGGCGGGTAGCGCCTTTTGGCCTGGGGCTGACCCTGGCCTCGATCGGCTACGGCACCCTCACCACCTTCATCACCCTCTTTTACCTGGAGCGCGGCTGGATCGGCGCGGCCTGGTGCCTGAGCGCCTTCGGTCTGTGCTTCATCGTGTCCCGGCTGTTGTTCGTCAATGCGGTCAACCGCTTTGGCGGCTACAACGTGGCGATCGCATGCATGGCCACCGAAGTGCTGGGGCTGACCCTGCTCTGGCTGGCGCCCTCGCCTGCCTGGGCCCTGGTCGGCGCGGGCCTGACGGGGTTCGGGTTGTCTCTGGTGTACCCGGCGCTCGGGGTTGAGGCGATCCAGCAGGTACCGAGCAGCAGTCGTGGCGCGGGCCTGGGTGCCTATGCGGTGTTCTTCGACTTGGCCTTGGCCATCGCTGGGCCAGTGATGGGTACGGTGGCTGCGCACCAGGGCTATGCGTCGATCTTCTGCGTGGCCGCCTTGCTGGCACTGTCAGGGGTGGGTCTTGTGCTACTGCTCGCCCGCCGCGCCCATCGCGGCTGAGCGCTCGGCCGGCTGCGGCGCCCCTAGGGCTTGGCTGAAAAACAGCGCGGCCTCACGCTGCAACGAATGGTGAATATGGCGACGGTCGACGCCATCAGCGTCCTTGCACAGCGCAGGCATTCGGGCATGTTGCTCCTCGTCGCAGGGCGCCATGAACACGAAATGGCCGGCACCGGCCAGCAGGCGATAGTCAGGCGTTACCGGCAGTTTGCGCGCCAAGGCTTCGGCGTTGCGGTCCAAGGCCAGCAACTGGTCGCGGTCGCCGCTGTAGATCAATGCGGGGACCCTCACTCCGGCCAAGGCATGACGGCCGAACATCAGGCTCAGGGGCGCCATCAACATCACGGCCCCCACACGGGCGTCGGCCTGTGGCGTGAGCTCGGCGCGGTCGGCGATCAGCACCCCATGGGTCTTGCAGGCATCGGCATCGCTGGGGCGCTCCAGGCAATACCGGTGCAGACGGTCCAGGTCCGGTTGTGCTCCAGAAAGGATCAACGCGGTTTCCCCTCCTGCCGAGTAACCGACCACCCCAACCTTGCCCTCGTTCAGGTAAGGGCCAAGCAGGGCGTCGCCACGGGCTGCGCTGATCGCCGCGCTCAGTTGCAAGGGGCGTCCGTAGAGGTTGCTCAGGGTACCCAGGCGGCTGTGGTCACGGTTGTTGTCGCCGGGATGGATCACGGCCACGACGATAAAACCCCGGCGCGCCAGGGCGGTGGCCAGGTCGTGCAGTGCCAGGGGGCTGCCGGTATTGCCGTGGGACAACACCAGCAAAGGGAACTGCCCCATGGCGACTGGAGCCTCCTCTGCCACGGTCAGTGGGTAGCCTTCCAGGCGCAAGGCGCGTGTCGGGCCATTGGCCGGGTAGAACGCCAGCGCCTGCATGGGTCGAGCATCCAGCGGATCGGCCAGTTGCATCCGGTGCAGGCCACTGACCCAAGGTGCTGCCTCGGCGCGGGCCATCAAGCTGCCGAGCAACACCAAGGCCAACAGGGCATAGGTTCGCTTCATGGGCGGGGAGCTCCGCACAAGGCCGAAGGACAGCGCCAGCATAAAGCCAGCCAAACGGCAGGCAGATGAAACCTGAATGAAAAAAAACCGGCTGGCGCCCAGGGCGTCAGCCGGTTTTTTTCAGGCACCGATCAGGCAGCTGCGAACAGCTCGTTGGCGATCTGGGCCTGAGCGGCGTCGATGGCCTTGCTGCGGTGTTCCGGGCCGTAGGCCAGGCCGTGGGCGCGGACGATCTCGAGGTCGGTGATCCCGATGAAGCCAAGGAACACCTTGAGGAAGTCCTCATGCCCGACGCCAGTCGGCTGGCCGTGGTGCAGACCACCGGCGGTGGACACCAGAATCACTTTCTTGTCGCCGCACAGACCTTCAGGGCCGGCTTCGGTGTAGCGGAAAGTCTTGCCGGCGACGGCGACGCGGTCGATCCAGGCCTTGAGCTGAGTCGGCACGGAGAAGTTGTACATCGGCGCGCCGATCACCACTGCATCGGCAGCCAGGAACTCTTCCAGGGTCTCGGCGCTGAGCTTGGCTTCGTGGGCTTGAGCGGCGTCGCGCATTTCATCCGGGGTGCCGGCAGCAACCAGGGTCGCGGCGGAGAAGTGGCTGATCGCATCGGCGGCCAGGTCGCGGTACACCACCTCGATGCTCGGATCTGCAGCTTTCCAGGCTTGGACGACTTCACGGCTCAGTTGGCGGGAGGCGGAATTGTCGCCCAGGATGCTCGAATCGATATGCAACAGTTTCATGGGACTCTCCTGTGAGTGAAGACCGCATCAAGGGGCGATCGCGATGGAGAGAATCCTATAGAACCATCGAATGACTGATAAGCGGGCAAAAATGCGTTAGTTTGTCCTACAGATGGAACAATGAGACGTTAACCATGCAAGACCTCAATGACCTCTTCTATTTCGCCCGCGTGGTCGAAGCAGGCGGTTTCGCCGCGGCGGGCCGCCAGTTGGGCATTCCCAAGTCGCGTCTGTCGCGGCGCATCGCCGAGCTGGAAGAACGCTTGGGCACGCGCCTTCTGCAGCGCACCACCCGACAACTGAAGCTCACCGCCGTGGGCGAGCGCTACCTGCAGCATTGCCAGGCCATGCTGCTGGAGGCCGAGGCCGCGGACGAAGCGGTGGCGAGCATGAGCAGCGAACCGCGCGGGCGTCTGCGGGTGTCGTGCCCGGTGGCGCTGGCCCATGCGTTCCTGCCGGATGTGGTCAGCCGGTTTCTTGAGCAGTATCCGTTGGTGCAATTGGATTTGGTCCTGCTCAATCGGCGGGTCGATCTGATTTCCGAAGGGGTCGACGTGGCCCTGCGCGTGCGTGACCTAGGTGATGAGGACCCGGCCTTGGTCACTCGCCGCCTGCGCCCGGCGCAAACTCACCTGGTGGCCGCGCCGGGCTTTGCCGACCACTTGCGCGAGCCGTCGGAACTGGCCGGTTTGCCTGTGCTTGGTGCGGCGGAGGCAGATCGGTTGGTGCATCTGCGCCTGATCGGCCCTGGCGGACAGCAACAGGAGCTCGCCCTGGAACCGCGCCTGGCGGTGGACGATTTCTTGGTGCGCAAGGCGGCCGTGCGTGCAGGCCTGGGGTTTACCGCCCTGCCGAGCATGTTCTGCGAAGAGGAACTCGAACGCGGCGAACTGGTACGCCTGTTGCCGGATTGGTCGCTGCCTGGCGGTTGGCTGCAGGCGGTCTACCCTCATCGCCGGGGCCTGCTCCCGGCGGTGCGAGTATGGATCGATCATCTGGCGGCTTCGTTCGAAGCCTGTGGAGAGCGGTATGTCTGAGCGGCGGATGACGCCAGAACAGGTGGCAGCGTTCTGCCTGAACCTGCCCGGTGCCCGGGAGGACTATAAATGGGGCGGCGTACGGGTGTTTTCGGTCGCGGGCAACAAGATGTTCGCGGTACTCGACCTCGCGGGCGCGGGGTTGTCTTTCAAAGTGGCCGATGAGCTGTTCCTGGGCTATTGCGACCGCCCCGGCATCCGTCCGGCGCCTTATCTTGCAAGGGCGCGCTGGATCAGCATGGCCCCACCCTACCCCATGGGGCGCGAGGAATTGTGCGACCTGCTGCAACGCTCACACCAGTTGGTAGTGAAGCGGCTGCCCAAACGGCTGCAGGTTGGGCTGTTGCAAGGATGAAAAGACACGTCGGGGCAGTCATTGCCGCCTCGACATCAATGACCGGTCAGGACGCCGAGCGGACCACCCAGCCAGCGGCCGCCCAGCAGCAAATGGTCGGCCCAGAACGCCTGGTGCAACATCACGATGACCCAGAACGTCGCCTGGTAGGACACCTTGCGCGTCTTGTGTCGAAACAACTGCTGCGCCACCAGCGCGCCGGGCCAACCACCGCACAGCTCGCCGGCGTGCAGGACCTTCTCGGGCGTCCGCCAGGCCTGGGTGCGGGCTCGCTGTTTGTCCTGCCAGTAGAGCAACAGGCTGACCAGACTCGCCAGCGGATACACCACCAATGGCGCCCAGGACTGACCGCTGAAGGCCATTTGCGCGGCACCCACTGCCGGCAGCAGGCACAGCCCGGCCAGGGCCAGCAACTTCAGGTGCACGTTGCGTACGCCCTCCTGGGCGCGGCTGCCGCCACGCCGAGGTACAGTGTGCGAACGGGCCATCTCAGCCGTGCGCCGTGGCCCAGTTGACCCAGCCAAATTGCCAGGTCGCCAGGATCAGCAAGCCGAAAACGATGCGATACCAGGCAAATGCCGCATAGCTGTGGTTAGCGATGAACTTCAGCAGACCCCTTACGGCGATCATGGCGAAGATGAACGAGACCACGAAACCGATGGCGAACACCGGCAGATCGCCAGGCTGGAACAGGTCACGGTACTTGTAGCCCGAATAGACTGCGGCGCCGACCATGGTCGGCATGGCCAGGAAAAACGAGAACTCGGTCGCGGCTTTGCGCGACAGGCCGAACAGCAGGCCGCCGATGATGGTCGAGCCTGAGCGCGACGTCCCCGGAATCATCGCCAGGCACTGGACAAGGCCGATTTTCAACGCGTGACTCCAGCGCATGTCATCGACATGGTCGACCTCGATGCGGTGGTCGCGTCGCTCCGCCCAGAGCATGATCACCCCGCCAACCACCAGGGCTGCAGCCACGGTGACCGGGTTGAACAGGTATTCATGGATCAGATCGGCGAACAGCACGCCCAGCACCACCGCCGGGAAGAAGGCGATCAGCAGATTGGCAGTGAAACGACGCGCCTGGGGTTGGCTCTGCAAGCCGAGGACCACATCGAAGATCTTGCGCCGAAACTCCCAGACCACGGCCAGGATCGCGCCAAGCTGGATGATGATGTTGAACGCCATGGCGCGCTCGCCGCCGAAGTCGATCAGATCGGCGACGATAATCTGGTGCCCCGTGCTGGAGATCGGCAGGAATTCTGTCAAACCCTCGACCACGCCTAAGATGATTGCCTGCAAGGCACTCCAAAAATCCATCATTCCCCCGATGGAGCGCAGCTCCTGGCTGGCCCCTTGTACTTGATTTGCTTAGTGATTGCCGCGAAAGGCCCGGCCGTTTTACAGCGACTGCCGGCCGCATTGCCAGTGGAAATACGCCGATGCCTAAAGGTTTCATCTTGCGCGGCCGAAATCCTATCAGAGGTGCTTGTCAATCGCTCGCACGGCATGCGACACGAAATGCCTCTTCCGGCACTTAGCCCTTGGTCGAGTGTGTCGCGATGCGTAAAGCATGCTTGGATGCGCCTGATAACAAGAACAATGCGGGAGTACCTTTCATGAAGACCTTGAGGTCGATGTCGATCAGCCGTCGCCTGTCGCTGATCCTGCTGGTGGCGGTGGCCATGCTGGTGATCCTGGGCCTGTTGATGCTGCGCCAGCTCCACGGCGACCTGTATCAGGCCAAGGCCCAGAAAACCCAGCACGTGGTACAGACCGCTGCCGGAGTGCTGGCCTACTACCAAGGCCTGGAGGCCGCCGGCACACTCAGCCGTGAGGCAGCCCAACAACAGGCGTTGCAGGTGGTACGTGGCCTGCGCTACGACAAAGATGACTATTTCTGGATCAACGACCTGGGGCCGAAGATGATCATGCATCCGACCAACCCCAAGCTCGACGGCCAGGACCTGTCCGCCATCCGCGACCCTGACGGCTTTGCCGTTTTCAACGAAATGGTCGCCCTCGCCCGCAGCCAGGACGCAGGCTCGGTCAACTACCGCTGGCCCAAACCCGGCGCCAGCGAACCGGTGGCCAAGACCTCCTACATCCAGCTGTTCAAACCCTGGGGCTGGATTATCGGCTCGGGTGTCTATATCGACGACGTTCAGGCCGAATTCGCCCGCCAAGTGCGCGATGCCTCCCTGCTCGGCCTGGGTATCGCCGTGCTGATGGCCCTGCTGGTGCTGTTGATCGCCCGCAGCATCGCTCGCCCGTTGCAGGATGCCGTGCAGGCCATGGGCAACATCGCCAGCGGCGAAAGCGACTTGACCCGGCGCCTGGATACCCATGGTAGAGACGAGCTCACGCATTTGGGCGAGCACTTCAACCGCTTTAACGGCAAGCTGCAGGGTGTGGTCGGCCAACTGCAAGGCGCGGCCCATGCCCTGGCCCAGTCCGCCAGCCACGTCGGCGACAACGCGGGCCAAGCCCAGGCGCGCAGCGTTCAGCAATCGCTGCAGATGGACCAGGTGGCCACTGCCGTCAACGAAGTCACCTATGCGGTTCAAGACGTCGCCAAGACCGCCGAACAGGCAGCCAACGAGATGCACGCGGCCCAAGTGCAGGTCGATCATGGCCAGCAGGCCATCCACGGTAGCCTGGAGCAGATCGACCGGCTGTCGAGCACCATCGACCAGGCGGTGCAGGTGATCCGCGAACTGGCCGGGCACAGCACTCGGATCGGTGGCGTGCTGGAAGTGATCCGCTCTATCGCCGAACAGACCAACCTGCTGGCCCTCAATGCCGCGATCGAGGCGGCCCGGGCGGGTGAACAGGGCCGAGGTTTTGCCGTGGTCGCCGATGAAGTGCGGTTGCTGGCTCAGCGCACCGCCCAGTCGACCGCCGAGATCCAGACCATGATCGAGCACCTGCAAAGCCAGTCGGAAGCAGCCGTCAAGGCCATCGACACCAGCAGCGAAGCCTCGCGCCAGACCGTCCATCAAGCCCGCGAGGCCGGCACCAGCCTGGATGCTATCAGCCAGGCATTGAACAACCTCACCGCGCTCAACGCGTCGATCGCCAGTGCCACCTTGCAGCAAGCCCATGTGGTCGAAGAGATCAATCGCAATGTCCTCGACACCGCCGGACTGTCTCAGCAGACCGCCGAGGCGGCCCGCCAGTCCAGCGATGCGGGTGCCTCCCTGGCGCGCCTGAGCGAAGACTTGGAACAGTTGCTGCGCCAGTTCAAGGTCTGACAGCTTATCGATTTGTTCACGGGTGAACCCGCTCCTACCTTAGGAACGGGGTTGCCCGCGAACAGGCCGCCATCAGCCACTACAGCTTCCCCGCCCCACAGGCTACAATCGCGACCTTCCCCACTCCCAAGGATCGCCGATGTCCGGCCTCGAACTCTTCGCCGCCGTGCTCGGCGTCATCGCCGTGTGGCTCACGGTCAAGCAGAACCCGTGGTGCTGGCCGATCGGCTTGGTGATGGTGCTGCTCTACAGCTGGATCTTCTATGAGGTGAAGCTGTATTCCGACATGCTCCTGCAACTGGTCTATGCCGTACTGCAGTTGTACGGCTGGTGGCAATGGACACGCCCGGAGCGTGTCGAGTACGCCCGTCAGGTGTCCAGCCTGGCCACAGGGCCGATGCTTACTGGGCTTGGGGTCGGCCTGCTGGCAAGTCTTGCTCTCGGCGCGGCGATGGCACACTGGACTGACGCCGCCCAGCCCTGGCTGGACGCCGCACTGACGGGGTTCAGCCTGGTGGCGCAGTGGTGGATGGCGCAAAAGCGCCTGCAGTGCTGGGCACTGTGGATGGTTCTGGACGTGATCTTCGTTGGCCTGTTCCTCTACAAAGGCCTGTACCTGACCGCCGCACTCTACGCATTGTTCACCCTGATCGCCGTACGTGGCTGGCTGCAATGGCGGCGCGACCCGGCGCTGGTGGCGGCATGAAAGTCGTG
This sequence comes from Pseudomonas sp. CK-NBRI-02, assembly GCF_008124495.1. Lineage (NCBI taxonomy): Bacteria > Pseudomonadati > Pseudomonadota > Gammaproteobacteria > Pseudomonadales > Pseudomonadaceae > Pseudomonas > Pseudomonas sp. CK-NBRI-02. Next base: position 445,564 of record NZ_VSJH01000015.1, read on the forward strand.
GTGCTGTGCGGCCCGGAGTCCAGCGGCAAGAGCTGGCTCAGTGGGGAGATCCAGGCACATTTCGGTGGCGTGGTCGTCAGCGAATACGTACGCCATTTCATCGACCAGGAACAGCGTGACACCTGCTACGCCGACATCCCGACCATCGCCCAGGGTCAACTGGCCTGGGAGGACCAGGCCCGTCAGCTGACGCCAGAGCTCTTGATCCTCGACACCCATCTGCTCAGCAACATGCTGTGGAGCCATGCCCTGTTCGATGACTGCCCGCCCTGGCTGGAACAGGCCTTGCTTGCACGTCACTATGACCTGCACTTGCTGCTCAGCCCCCAAGGCGTCGGCTGGGTGGACGATGGCCAGCGCAGCCAGCCCGACCTCAATGACCGCCAACGGTTCTTCGACGACAGTCTGGCGTGGCTGGCACGGCATCGCCAAACGGTGCAGATCATCGGCGGAGAATGGCCGCAAAGAAGCGCGGCAGCCCTGAACGCGGTGCAACGCCTGTTAGAAGGCAAATCCCCCACCTGCCCAACCGAGTGTTAAGGACCTGACACACACTCAAGGGCGCCAGTCCCCGAATTCATGGGCTTTTCACCAGTTTTGGGGGTGGTGTAAGGCGCATGAAACACTTGTGAAAAAAGCCTCGTCAAGCAACACCGATGCAGGATCAGGCCACGCGCGAATGGATATCCGTCTCACGGCTGATACAACAAAATCCAAACATCCGTAGCTAGATTCTCCAACGCCTTGATTTAACGGGTAAATCCAAAAACGGCACACCTTCTGCTCTCATCAGGGCAACGCTGACCCAGGCCAGCGCTCAAGAGAAGGAATTGCCGTCGTGAGGACATTCGATAAAGGCCTGATTCACCACCTGCTGGTCGGTTGCGTATTCGGCTCATGCCTCAGCCTGCCCGCCCAAGCCGACAACGGCATCATCGTGATCACCCGCGATGTCCAGCCCCGCATGGCCATCCGTGCTCCTGTGGCCCCAGACCCCAATCCCACCACCGCCAATGCCAACCCGTCTGCGCACATTCTCAGGCAGACCAACGAACTCAGTGACGGTGACTTCGCCAGCATCACCAGCGGTACGGGCATTTCTTCGATGGTGACCCAGCAGACCACGAACCTGGGCGGCGCCATCGGCAACCAGAACCAACTCCCCAACATGGCCGCTGGCCGCGGCACCGGCTCGGGCAACGGCATTTCCAACATGGTCAACTCAAGCGTCCAACGCGGCCTGGCACCGCTGCAGATTCTGACCGGAGGCAAATGAGATGAGGCAGACGCTGTTAATCCTTACCGCGTTTTGCAGTGCATCGGCCTTGGCCCAACCTCCTGTGATCAACGACGCCACCATCGACAATTCCGGCGCGCAGTACCAGGGCAACTTCAGCCTCAACCAGGCAGCGGGCGACCTGCAGCAGCAGGCCAACGCACGGGCCTTCGCCTATGGCCACGAGGCCAGCGCAACCACGCAGATCCGTCAGGGCCTGCAGTCGGTGGTCGATCCCAACATGGGGGCCCGAGCCAGCATCCAGGGTAGCGCCTTCAGCCATGGCAGCGGCGCACTGGGCGTGAACCAGAGCGCAGGCGCCAGTACCCAACAAGCCAACGCACTGCGGATCAGCATCAGTGCGCATCCACAAGCCATCGACGACAGCGTCCTGCTGCAGCAGAACGTTGCGTTGATCAACAGCTCCGATCCAACCGATGCCTCTCCCGGCTATCGCCAGGTCACCACCGGTGACCAGGCCTTCACCGGTAGCCGTGGGGTCATTCAGTTGAATCAGAGCGCCGGGGTGGGAAACCAGACGGCAAACACCCTGAGCGTCCGGGTCGCTAACTGACCCAAACAGGTGGAACAACACTTAACCTAAAAAAGATGGAGAAACACCATGAAACCCTCGATGGCACTCAAGCCTCTGGTTTTCGCAATTGCTGCGGTCATGGCTGTTGCTGCACAAGCGGATCAGAACGATCGGCGTGGACATGGCCACAATGGCCACCACAATCCTCCACCAAAACCTATCTACACCAGCGCCACTGCCAATGCTGAGGACACTCAACGAAGTACCAACAACTTCATCCTCAATGAAGGCACCATCAACGAAGCCGAAATGAGCAGCTCCGCCGGCGGCGCGAGCGGCAACGTCGGGATCAACGTGGCGGCCGGTAACGGCAACCAACAAGATAACGCGGCGGCCATCGCCAACACCGCGTCCGACAACTCCGCGCTCGACAACAGCTTCGTCTTCGGCGAGTCCGTGGCAACCGCCAGCGTCGATCAGCGCAGCAACAACAACACCGTCAAGAACTGGTCCACTCAAAGCTCCGCAGTCATGAGCGGCTCGGCAGACGGCAGCAGCGGCAACGTGGGTATCAACATCGCTGGTGGCGATCTGAATCAGCAAAAAAACACCATGGCCATTGCCAACAACAGTGCGCCAATGGGTAACTCCACCGCCACCGCTACCGCCAACCAGAACGGCCCAGGCCTGACTGTCATCAACAAGGCAGACCGCACCTATCGGGTGGATACGCTGACCTACACCACCTCCAAGAGCGGTTCGTCCTCCAGTAGCGGCACGTTCGATTCCTCCATCGACAAGAGCTCCAGCTCGAGCTTCAGCGAGTCTGGGTCCAACAGCAGCAGTGCCAGCGGCTCCCACAGCAGCAGCGCCAGTGGCTCGAGCAGCATGACTGCCAGTGGCTCCCACAGCAGCAGTGCCAGCGGCTCCAACAACATGGCAGCCAACGGCTCCAACAGCTGGAATGCCAGTGGTTCGCACAACTCGAGCTCCAGCTCCTCGTCGAGTGCTTCGTTGAACGCGTCGCTGGATGCTTCGGCCAGTGCTGACGCCACCAGCACCAGCACGTTCGGTCCATTCGTACGGACTCGTAGCGAAAGCTTCGACGGTTCGCTTAACGCCAACCTCGACGTGAACGTCGACACCTCGCACGACCAGTCGCATGAGTCGGCGTTCGACAAGTCGTTCGATTCGTCGTTCGACAAGTCGTTCAGCTCCTCGTATGACCGCACCCGCGACTCTTCCTACGAGAAAGCTCGCGACTCTTCGTACGACAAGTCGCGCGAATCGGCGTGGGAAAAAGCGAACGCTTCGGCCTACGAGAAAGCCGGCGAAAAAGCCTCGCAATCTTCGGACACCATCTCGAAGAGCTACAGCGAGTCTAGCGAGTACGCGCTGAGCAACACCGTGTCGTTCCAAGTGCTGACCCCGACCGGCTGGGCCAACCCTGTGACCAACACCGCAACCCTCAGTGGTTCGGTCAATGGCGGCAGCGGCAACCTGGGCGTCAACGTGGCAGCCGGTGTGGGCAACCAGCAAAGCAACTCGCTGGCCATCTCCAACACCTCGATGTAACTGCGACCTGGAGGCCCCCTACGGGGGGCCTCTTCCTAACCAGAAATGCAAAGGGGGCGTGGGACATGCGTATTTTCGCCTTGGCGTTGTTGCTGTGCGTGACCAGCGTGGGTGAGGCTGCCCAGATGCCGCTGTCGGTCCTGCCAGGCGGCGCAGTGATCTACAAACCCATCCAAAGCATTCGCGAACGCAAGTTCGCCGACCTGGTGCAACAGAAAACCGACTTCAGTTGCGGCGCCGCGGCGCTGGCGACCATCCTGCGTCAGGCCTACTGGCTGGACGTCGACGAACAACAGATCATCGAGGGCATGCTCGCCCACGCCGACCAGGACCTGGTCCGGGTGCAGGGCTTCTCGATGCTCGACATGAAGCGCTACGTGGAAAGCCTCGGCATGCGCGCCCGCGGCTACCGAGTGGCCCCCGACACCCTGAACAGCATCCGCATTCCGGTGGTCGTGTTGATGGACATCCGGGGCTACAAGCACTTCGTGGTCATGCAGAAGGTCGACAGGGGCTGGGTCTACATCGGCGACCCGGTACTGGGCCACAAACGCTTCACGGTCGAAGATTTCCTTAAGGGCTGGAACGGCATCATCTTCGCCGTCATCGGCCAGGGGTATGACAAGAACAACATCCTGCTCGACCCGCCGCTGCCGCTGAGCGCCAAGAATCGCGTCAGCAATTTCACCCCTGTGCAGGACGCGGAGTTGATGGACTTTGGCTTTATCCAAAGCGACTTCTTCTAAATCAGAATGGGCATGACGCTCCGGGAGCTCCCATGAAGACTTCAACCTGGCTGGTCGCCGCTTGCCTGGCGGCCGCCCTGCCGACCCAAGCCGAGACGTTCAAACCTATCGAGCTCAAGGACCAGGAACTGGCCAACCTGCGAGGTCGGTACGTGATGCCGGGGCGGATCGTCAGCTTCGGCATCGTCATGACCAGCACCTGGCAGAACGCCAACGGCGAGGTGATCGGCGCGACCTCCGCGATGCAGATCCAGCAATCGACCATCAAGCCGCAGTTCTACGTGTCACTGATCAACGAAAAAGGCACCGGTACCTCCCAGCCCAAGAGCAATGGCACAGGCACAGTCACCGGTGGCAGCGGGCTCAACACCACCGAAGGCGTGACCCAGGTGGTGCGGGCCGCCGGTGACTTCAACACCGCCCACAACAATGTCGCCATCAACGTGACCAGGGGCGACAAGGCCCCCAGCGGCACACCCCAGGGGCAGGCCCTTGCCAATGGCTCCACGCTGCTCGGCAGCAACGGCGCGGGAACGCTGAAGGTCTCCTCCTCCGGCAGCGGCGTGCAGATGAACATCGTCGCCAACAACAACCAGGGCAACACCTTCCAACGCATTGGCCAGGGCGGCCTGATGCAGAACACCACGTTGCTCGGCTCAAGCAACCGCGTCAGCAACCTGACCTCGTTCAATGTCGTGCTGCGAGAGGCCCCTGCGGCCGGCTCGATGAACGTCAATCTGGACCAACTTAAAGGCCTCCGTGGTCTTGGATACTGATCTACGCTCAGTCTCATCGAATGCAGTCAGAAGGGACGGCTAACCCATGCACCGTTTGTTGACGCTAAGAGCTATCGTTTGTTTGAGTACCCTGACCCCGGCCACCCTGCTGCAGGCAGCAACCGATCCTCAGGTCGAAGCACTGAAACAGGAGCTGATGGCGCTCAAGGAGCGCTACGAAGCACAACAGAACGCATTGATGGTGCTGGAGCAACGGCTGCGTCAGGTCGAAGAGGCACCACCGGCCCCGGCCCCGCGGCGCCTGACCAAGTCGCCCGCCGAGGGCGTCAAGGGCAGCCAGACCGTCGCCTCCGGCGCGCCTGGCACCACCGGCAGCTCCTACGGGCAATCGCTACAGGACAACTCCGAGCCTGCGCAGAGTGTTTCCAACCTGTATGACGAGGCCAGCGGCTTCTTCGGCGGAGGCAAGTTCAGCTTCGAGACGGGCATCACCTATACCCACTACGACACGCGGGCCCTGACCCTCAACGGGTTCCTGGCGCTGGACTCGATCTTCCTGGGCAACATCAACATCGACCGCATCAAGGCGGACAACTGGACCTTGGACCTGACCGGCCGCTACAACCTGGATCAACGCTGGCAGTTCGACATAAACGTGCCCATTGTCTATCGCGAGTCCACTTACTCCTCCGGTGGTGCTGGCGGCGCCGCCGGGGTCACCTCGGACGATTCGGTAACCCGCGACCCGACCATCGGCGACGTCAACTTCGGCATCGCCTACAAGTTCCTCGACGAGTCGGAAACCTGGCCCGACGCCGTCGCAACCCTGCGGGTGAAGGCCCCGACCGGCAAGGACCCATACGGCATCAAGCTGATCCAGAGCCCGGGCAACGACAACCTGGCGGTGCCCGAGGATCTGCCGACCGGCAATGGTGTCTGGTCGATCTCGCCTGGCATATCGTTGGTCAAGACCTTCGACCCGGCGGTGCTGTTCGCCAGCTTGCAATACACCTACAACATGCAGGACTCGTTCAGCGACATCAGCCCGCAGGTGGGCACAAAGGTCAAAGGCGATGTGAAACTCGGTGATTCGTGGCAGATCGGCGGTGGTATCGCGTTTGCCCTGAACGAAAAGATGAGCATGTCGTTCTCGTTCACCGATCAGTTCTCCAGTAAAAGCAAGATCAAGCCCGATGGCGGCGATTGGCAGTCGATCTCAAACAGCGACTACAACGCCGCGAACTTCAACATCGGCATGACCTTCGCGGCCACCAACAACCTGACCATTGTCCCGAACCTTGCCATCGGCCTGACCGACGATGCACCGGACTTCTCGTTCAGCCTCAAGTTTCCCTATTACTTCTGATGACAGCCGGGGTGCCCAGCACCCCAATGCCATCCTTTATGCAATCTTTTGTAATGAGTCTGCAGGCCGCGCCACGCCTTGCCCTCTGTCCGCAAGCCCTGTCCAGCGCCGAACGCCTGTTATCATGGAGCACACTTGAGTGACTGTTTCATGACAAGAAGGAAGTCTTCGTGAAGAACATACTCGGTCATCCCCGTGCCCGACTGCTCGCCTTGGCAGTCCTGGTGCTGGTGATCCCACTGGGTACAAGGGCCTTGCTCGGCTGGTCCAACCCCTTCGGCTACCTGTCCGATATCGCGGTCGCAAGCCTGTTGGTGCTATTCCTGCATCGTCGCGCCTGGTGGCTGGCGCTGCCCGTACTGCTGATCTGGGGCGCCTTGTTGGTGGCTTCGGCAGAGCTGGTGAGCGCAGTCGGTCGACTACCCAACAGCGCAGACCTCACCTACCTGTTCGATCCGCAGTTCATGGAAAATTCAACCGGCGGCGCCCTGGCCCACGCCTGGCTGCCCTGGCTGTTGCTCGCCGGGTTGCTGGTCTGGTTGATCAGCGCCTGGCGCAGCCGTGGCCTGCGGGGAACGCCCCTGCCGCGCAAGGCCTGGGCCATTCCCGTCGTGCTGCTGGGCGTGCATTGGGCCGGCCAGCATCTGATCCCCTCCGACGCCGACCAATGGCGCCAGTACAACCTACCCCACCAGCTATTGACCGCCGCAGTGGGCAACGTGCAGCGCGCCACCTCCAGCGCCTTGGGCAACGAGCAACCCGTGCCCGTGCTGCCCATCGCCGGCCTGACCCAGTCGGACCTCAACGGGCGCAAGCTGCTGGACGCGCCGGGCAAGGCCCGCAACGTGCTGGTGATTGCCCTGGAAGGCATCCCTGGCGCCTATGTACGGGCCAACCGTCAAGCCCTGCACAGCCATTTTGACGAAGAGCTCATGCCCAACCTCAGCCGCTGGGCGGAGCGAGGCATGAACACGCCCGATTATGTCCTGCATACCCACCAGACGATCCGCGGCCTGTACGCCCTGCTCTGCGGCGATTACGACAAGCTCGCCAACGGCACGCCCAAAGGCATGGAGCTGCTGACCCAGGACCTGCGCAACCAGGCATGCCTGCCGGCGCAGCTGCGCCAGGCCGGCTTCAGCACCCATTACCTGCAAGGTGCTGGCCTGCGCTTCATGGCCAAGGACCGGATCATGCCGCACATCGGCTTCGGGTCAGTGCATGGCCAGGAGTGGTTCACCAACAAGAACTACCTGCATTTCCCTTGGGGCAAGGACGATCGCGCCTTCTTCGAAGGTGCCCAGAAGTACGTCGCCAAGCTGCGCAAGCAAAAGCAGCCCTGGATGCTCACCCTGCTGACCGTCGGCACCCATCAGCCCTATTCAGCGCCGGAGCGCTACCTGCAGCGCTACGAGACCGCCAAGCAGGCGGCAGTGGCCTACCTGGATGATGCCCTGGGCGCTTTCCTCGACAACCTCGAGCGCCAGGGCGTGCTCAAGGACACCCTGGTGGTCATCACCTCCGATGAGTCCCACGGTATCGATGGCGTACGCCTGGCCTCTTCATGGGGGTTCAATCTGACGTTGGCACCGGAACAGGCCCAACTGCCGCGCCTCAAGCAAGGCACCTACGGCCATGTGGACCTCGCCACGTCCCTGCTCGACTACTTCGCCTTGCCCATCCCGGCCGCCTTGAGCGGACGCTCGCTGTTCCGCGATTACGACACGGGGCGCGAAATGATCTCCTACACCAACGGCATGCTGCGCTATCACGACGGTCACGGCACCCTGACCGAGTGCGACTTCCAGGAGCGTTGCCGCCGTTACGCAAGCCAAGGTTTCATTGCCGACCATGCCCAGTACCTGGGCCGGGGCAACGAGATCGCAGGCCAGCAGCTCACTGCCCTGGCCAACACGCTGGACCAATCGCTGCTGCAAACCCCGCTCAATCTGCGCTACCAGTTTGGTGGCCCGGCAGCCATCACCCTGCACAAGCGCATCCGCGATGACTGGGCCGACAACCTCATCGGTGCTCAGTACCTGGAAATGCCCCAGGGCACCCATACCCGTGTACGCGTGAAGGTGCGCTCGCTCGACCCGAAACACGACGCCTACATCCAACTCAAGGCCAAGGAATTCGAGCAGGATGTGCCGTTGGGATTGCCCGAGGAAATCATCGTTACAGCCGATCAGCCGCTGGAGCTGGAATTCGGTTTCGACAACCCGTCGGTGCGAAAGGCGTTTTCGTTCCACCTGTTGGGTTATGGCGGGGGCAAGGTCGAGGTCAGTGACTTCAGTGTGGTCACCGGCTTTGCCGGTGGCGGTTGAATCACCTCCAAGACGCCCCCACCCCGTCGGTGGGAGCAGTCTCAGATCGTGATGGGGCTGCTGGACAGCCCCGCTGTCCATCAGGCGATTGCCGAATCCACCAACACCTGCGCTTCCTGCACCAGGCGCTGAAGGTGCGCTTCATCGATGAAGCTCTCAGCGTAGATCTTGTAGATGTCTTCGGTACCGGACGGCCGCGCTGCAAACCAACCGTTGGCCGTCATCACCTTCAGACCGCCAATGGCCTGGCCATTGCCTGGCGCATGGCTGAGGATCTGTTCGATCGGCTCGCCGGCGAGCTCGGTGGAGGTCACCTGCTCGGGCGCCAGCTTGCTCAACAGTGCCTTCTGCCGGGCATCGGCCTTGGCTTCCACACGCGTCGCGTACGGCTTGCCCAAGGCCTCGGTCAAGTCGGCATAGGCCTGGCTTGGATTACGGCCGGTACGGGCGGTCATTTCCGCAGCCAGCAACGCCGGAATCAGACCATCCTTGTCGGTGGCCCAGACCGTGCCGTCCTTGCGCAGGAACGAAGCACCGGCACTCTCCTCACCACCAAAGCCGAGCGAACCGTCGAACAACCCCTGGGCAAAGAACTTGAAGCCCACCGGCACTTCGTACAGCTCACGGCCCAAACGAGCGGTCACGCGGTCGATCAGGCCGCTGCTGACGACAGTCTTGCCCACCGCCGCATCGCTGCGCCACAGCGGGCGATGACGGAACAGGTAATCGATGGCCACGGCCAGGTAATTGTTCGGTTGCAGCAAGCCATCGGGAGTGACGATGCCATGGCGGTCGTGGTCCGGGTCGCAGGCGAAGGCCACGTCGAAGCGCTCGCGCAGACCGATCAGGCCTTGCATGGCATGGGGCGAAGAGGGGTCCATGCGGATCTGGCCATCCCAGTCGACGGTCATGAAACGGAACGTTGGGTCGACCTCGGTGTTGACCACGTCCAGATCCAGACGGTAGTGCTCGGCGATCGCCTGCCAATAGCGCACCCCTGCCCCGCCTAGCGGGTCGACACCCAGGCGCAGCTTGGCAGCGCGGATGACGTCGAAGTCGATGACGTTCTCAAGATCCGCCACATAGCGGCCTACATAGTCGTAACGCTGAGTGGTGGCGGCCTGCAGGGCCTGGGCATGGTCCATGCGCTTGACGCCGGCAAGACCTGCGGCCAACAGTTCGTTGGCCTTGGCTTCGATCCACTTGGTCACGTCGCTGTCGGCCGGGCCGCCATTGGGCGGGTTGTACTTGAAACCACCGCTTTGCGGCGGGTTGTGCGACGGCGTGATGACCACGCCATCGGCAAGACCCTGCTGGCGGCCACGGTTATGGCAGAGAATGGCATGGGACACGGCCGGAGTCGGTGTGTACTCATCGTCCTTGGACAGCATCACCTGCACGCCGTTGGCGGCGAGTACTTCCAGGGCGCTGGCTGCGGCCGGAGCCGACAGCGCATGGGTATCGGCGCCGACGAACAACGGGCCATCGATGCCTTTTTCCTGGCGATACAGGCAGATGGCCTGTGTGATGGCCAGTACGTGATCTTCATTGAAGCTCAGTTCCAGCGACGTGCCCCGGTGCCCTGAGGTGCCGAAGGCCACACGCTGAGCCGCCACCGCGGCATCGGGACGTCCGGTGTAGTAGGCGGTGAGCAGGCGGGGGATATCGACCAGCACGCTGGCCGGAGCCGGCTTGCCTGCCAAAGGACTGAGCGTCATGCAAGAACCTCGAGTTCAACAGGATGTTGGTGTTGGAACACGCAGTGTACTGGGAGTTGCAACGCCGTGCGATGGGGCCTGCGCGGTTTATTCGCCACCGGTCTGCCACCAGGCCGGGAACATCTGCTGCACCCGTGGTTCGGCGAAGCGTTCGTCGATCAACAGCAGCACCCCACGGTCCTGATCGCCTCGAATGACCCTGCCTGCTGCCTGGATCACCTTGCGCACGCCAGGGTAGAGATAGGCGTAGTCGAAGCCCGCGCCGAACTGGCGCCCCAGGCGCTGCTTGAACTGCTCGTTGACCGGGTTGACCTGGGGTAGCCCCAGGGTGGCGACGAACGCACCGATCAAACGACTGCCAGGCAGGTCGACTCCCTCGCCGAAGGCACCGCCCAGCACGGCAAAACCGACACCTTTGCCGTCGGGCACGAAACGCTTCAGAAACGCCTCCCGCGCGCCTTCGTCCATGCCTGGCGCCTGCTCCCACCGAGGGATTGCCGGATAACGTTCGGCCAGCAAGGTGGCCACCTGCCCTAGATATTCGAAGCTGCTGAAGAACGCCAGGTAATTGCCCGGCCGGGCGCGGTACTGCTCGGCGATCAGTTCGACGATCGGTTCCAGCGACGCCTGGCGCTCCCGGTAGCGGGTGGACACCTCGCTGACGATGCGCACCGCCAGTTGTTCGGCGCGAAACGGTGCCGCCACCTCCAGCCAGGCCGTGTCGGTCGGCATACCCAGCAGGTCGGCGTAGTAATGCCGTGGGCTTAAGGTGGCAGAGAACAGCGTGACGCTACGCGCCGCCTGCATGCGCGGCCCCAGCAGCCGCGCCGGCACCACGTTGCGCAGACATAAGGTCGACAAGCGACGCTTGCGCGGGCCCGTGCGCAATGTCACGTCGAATATGAAGTGATCGTCGAACAGCTCAGCGACCCGGGTGAACTGCAGGGCCTGGAAGAAGAACTGCAACAGCGCCGGGTCGACCTCGCCAGGCGCCTGCTCCAGACGTTCCTGGATCAGGCCGATGCACTGCGCAAGCGTGCGCAGAAAGTCTTCAGGCAGCCGATCGAGCGTCTGATAAGGGGCTTGTTGCGCCTTGTACAGGGCGTTCCACTGCCGGTTCAAACGCTCGAGGGCACTGCCCACGCCAGGGGGTTTGCTCTGGCGCAGGCTGGCCAACTGGCCTTGGTCCAAGCTTGCGCTGTACATCCCCCGCCCCCGCTCGACCAGGTTGTGCGCCTCGTCCACCAGCACCGCCACACGCCACTGGTTGGCTTGGGTCAGGGCATGCAGCAAGGCGTGGGCGTCGAAATAATAGTTGTAGTCGGCCACCAGCACATCGGCCCAACGCGCCATTTCCTGCCCCAGGTAATAAGGACAAACTTGGTGCGCCAACGCCACCTCGCGGAGCACCGCCTTGTCGAGCAGCGGCCGGCGCGCCGCCTCCTCGCGCGCTGCATGCAGCCGGTCGTAGAAGCCTCGGGCCAACGGACAGGACTCGCCGTGACAGGCGTTTGCGGGGTATTCGCAGGCTTTGTCCCGCGCGATCAGTTCCAGAGTGCGCAAAGCCGGCTGCGGGGTGGCATCGGTGATCTGGCGCAAGGCATCCAGCGCCAGGGCCCGGCCTGGAGTCTTGGCGGTCAGGAAGAACACTTTGTCCAGTTGCTGGGGTGCCATGGCCTTGAGCAATGGGAACAAAGTCCCTAGGGTCTTGCCGATGCCCGTGCTGGCCTGGGCCATCAGACAGCGGCCAGTGCTCACCGCCTTGTACAGCGTCTCGGCCAACTGGCGCTGGCCTTGGCGAAATTGCGGGTAGGGAAACCCCAAAGCCTTGAGATCCCTGTCACGTTCTACCAGGCGCTGCTGCTGGACTTCGGCCCAGACCAGAAATCGCTGGCACTGGCCCTCGAAAAAGCGTTGCAGGTCCGAGGCGCTGTGCTCCTCGCTGATCAGTGTCTGGCGGTCGCTGTCCACGTCCAGGTAGACCAACGCGACGTCGATCGTCTCCAGCCCCCGGGCCTGGCACAGCAGCCAGGCATAGACCTTGGCCTGCGCCCAGTGCAACTGACGATGGTTGTGCGGCTGACGGGCAAGGTCGCCGCGGTGGGTCTTGATCTCTTCCAGACGATTGCGCACCGGGTCATATCCATCGGCTCGGCCACGCACGCACAAGCTCTGGTATTGGCCTTGCAGCGTTACCTCCGCCTCGTAGTCTGCGCCGCGCCGCGCCACAACCCGACGATGACCGGCGATCCCTTCCTGGGCCGTGGGCGATGGCGTGAAGCGCAGGTCCAAGTCGCCTACCTTAGCGCTGAACTCGCACAACGCACGGACTGCCACGGTGTAGGTCATGTCGGCGTCTCGGTCCAGCGTACATGGCACACCGCCACCGGCAAGTCGTGCTCACGGCAGAAAGCGAGCCAACGCAACTGGTTGTCTTGCAGTCGGTCGCCAGGCCCCTTGACCTCGATCATGCGGTAACGGCCTTCGGCAGGCCAGAACTGGATCAGGTCAGGCATGCCCGCGCGATTGCTGCGGATGTCCTGCAAAAGACGGATGAAACACTGTTTGAGGTGAGCCGCCGGTATGCACGCCAGGGCTTGCTCGAGCAGCTCGGGAGTGAGCATCGGCCAGAATACGAACGGGGATTGCAGCCCATGCTTGGCGGTGAAACAGTCGCGCATGGCCTGACGGTAGCTGCCATCGTCGAGCCGACTCAGGCAGTCCTGGAACAACGCCGCGCGTCGTTGCTGGAAGTCGCTGTCGTGCAGGTCCTGGGGGCCGGCCTGGAAGGGGTGGAAGAACGCGCCTGGTACCGGGGCGAAGATTGCCTCCCAGCACAAAAGACCGAACAGGCTGTTGAACAGGGTGTTCTCGACGTAGTGACAGGTGCTTTCGCCCTCAGCCAGGTGCAGGCGTACCGCCTCTTCGACACCAAGGGCGGAACGTTCGATCGGTAGCTGCAACTCGATCAACGCCAGGTCCGCCGGGCGGCGGCGCGCTTGCGGCGGACCACCGAGCTTGCGCGCCAGGCGTGGCAACATGCGCGCCAACGCTTGTTGTTCCTGCGCATTGGCAGGCGAGGCGGCCAACTCCAGCGCCAGTGCCTGCGCCCGGTCCCACTGCTCACTGCGCTCCAGCACCCGCACCTGGCGTACACGCGCTTCGGGATGATCACTGCGGGCATAGACCACCAAGGCCTGGTCCCAGTCCCTCCGGCGCTCGCACTGCTGACCGATGCTGTACATCAATCGCCCGCGTCGCCGTACCAACCACGGGTTGTCGCTGTGCAGTCCCTCCAGGGTGGCCAGCAGCGAGTCGGCGTCCTCCCCTTGCTCCAGCCGGTCGGCGCACTGGTGCAACGCCATGGCCAGGTCGATCTCCGTGCGCTGGCGCAAGACGCGTGAATCGACACTCAGCGGCACTTGCTCATAACGCAGCAAACCCAGATCGGCGAGCACGAACTCCGACCAGTCCTGATAAAGATTGCCGAAAAACAACAGGCGCAAGCGATCACATAATGGCTGCAGGCGCCAATGGATGATACGTATCGGAGATTGCGCAAACCACTCAGTCAACGTGCGGGGCGCCAGCGCCAAAGGCTGCAACTGCGCAAGCAGTTCGCCTTTGGCGGCCCGTGGCTTGCTCAGGTGTGCGGCAAAGCATTGGGCCAGCTCCTGTTTGCGCAGCACATCGAACAATTGCTCCAGGGTCAGGACGGCGTCGTCGCTGACCCACCCCAACGCCAGCAGTGGTTGCAATGCCGATGAGCAATCACCGATTTCGGCGTAGTCGAGCCTGTCAATGCGAAACAGTTCGCCCTTGCGCATGACCATTCGAACCATCAAGGCTTGGGCAGGCTCGGGCAACCGCTCGAACGCCTGTAGAAAGCAGTGCTCGACCTCATCGAGCAGATCGGCGTAGCGCTGCTCGACCCAGGCCAGGACCTGCCGGAAGTTATGCAGGTAATAAAGAGGGTCGTCGACGGAATGGGCAATCACGGTGCGCGTTCAGGTATGGGAACAGGCACTGGTTATACATACAGACCCCAAGCACTGGCAAGTGCTACAGGTCGCCTCGCTGGTGAGCTTAGGGTCTTAAAAAATGTATCCGCACCCGCCCCTACTGCGTTGAAACGGGGCCTGCAATGCCCGTTCAAGTGCCGTCAAGGCCTGTGCATTAGATAGGCTTCCCCGCTCACTCGAACCATCGGGTGGGGCACGATCGTGCAGGTTTTGACGATCTTGAAACCGTGCCGTTCGTAAAAGCGCCGGGCACCGGTGTTCGCAGCATAGTCGATCAAGCTCAGGCCCTTGAGCCCCAGTTGATCAGCGCGTTGCTGAGCCTGCTCAAGGAACTGTACACCCAAGCCCTGATTACGCCAGCCATCGTGAAGAGCCAAGCTCGAAATATAGAGCGTGTCGGGAACTTCCATATCGGCATAAGGTGCCAATACAGGGTCAGTCATCGGGGCTGGATCTGGATCGTGATGCATCGCGTAGCTATGCATCATGCCGATGACCTGCCCGTCGGCTTCTGCAATTAGGCAATTTTGATAGGAGAAATCCACGTCATCACGGGCATAACGGGCAGTGCCGACATCCAGCAAATCCTGGCCCGGTTCTGCCAACTGGCTCCAAATATAATCGGCTACCCCTTCGGAAGTTATTTGAAACAACCGAGCAATGTCACGCGCATCCGAGCTGCGACCCGGACGAAATACGACGGCCATGTAGACGACTCCAGACAAAGTGTCGCCCCTTATAGCGTGTAGGAAAACGTGTTTCAACAGCGCCTATAAAAAGACACGCCAATGTTATTAACCAACTTGAAAGTGCGTCGTACTAGGCTATTTAAATGTCGTACTCAGGCAACAATGAAGACTTAACTCACTTTGGCCACTTTAATATTGAAAACACAATGATCCCTGGCGGAACCGATCAGCGGACGCACTCGCTCAACGACCGACAAGTACCCTCCCCAACCGGCGCAACACTTGGTCCAGCCCCTCCCATGACTCGGCGCACCAGACCAACAGCACGTGCTGCGGGAAACTGCCTTTGAGCCCGAACAACTCCCCAGGAATGACAGACAACGGGCTGCCCGCCACTGCCGCCAGAATGGCGTCCATGTCGATCGGTTGGTTCAGGCGTGCCCAGATCCCCCGCCCGCCATCAGGCTTGGCAAACGCCAGGTGCGTGCCCAGACGCAGTTCGATTCGACTGCAGAGGTAGTCCATTCGAGTCTGCAGATCGAAGCGCAAGGCAGGCAAGCTATCGTCGACCTCCCCTTTTGTGAACGTATGCGCTACCGCTTGCTGACGCAGTGGGGGTAACAGAAAGCCTCGTCTGGCGATGGCTTCGTCGACGCAGGGTTGGCGACACAGCAGGTAGGTGTAAGGCGCTTCAGCGCCCAACGTGGCCTCCAGCGAACCGAGTATCAGCAGGCGACTCGCGTCGATGTCATCGCGTAGCCGCGACGCCGGAGGGCCTGCGAAACAGTGGTCGCTGTCCATGTCGTTCTCCAGCAGCAGAGCGGGATGCTCGGCGAGCACACGGGCCAGTTGCTGCTGATCCTGCGCAGGCGTCAGGCGGCCCAGTGGCATGGACAGGCAGGAAGGCATCACCACAAGCTGTACCGGCTCATGTTCGAGCAAGCGTGTGAACGCGCCCATGTCCATCCCCCCATGAGCAGCCAACGGTGCTTCCAGTACTCGCATGCCAGCCTGCTGCAAGCCATGCAACAGGCGCCAGCAGCAAGGGGTTGCAACCACAGCCGTTGCCCCTTGAAGACGCAGGGCAAGCAACAGCGTTTCAAGCAAGGCCTGTACATCCGTGGCCAAGTGCACGTGCCGAGCATTCCAGCAATGGCCAGAAGCGCGGGTGTAGCGTGCGGCCAAAACGCTACGCAACAACGCGCCGCTGCCCAAGCGCCACGTCGCCTGCCCGCCCTGGCGCGAGAGGCGTCGTTCATGGGCGAGCAACGTGCGTTCCAGTGTATGAGGCGATGGCATGGCCAGGACGGATACCGGAGGGACCAAGGGCGCATGCGCCTCTGTCGAAGCGATCTGCGGTTCGGCGAAATTCACGAAGTACCCTGATTTGGGCACCGAACGAACCCGGCCTTGACGCTCCAACAGGCTGTACGCGCACTGTACGGTCGCCAGCGAAACCCGAAGGCGCCGGGCCAGGTCGCGCAAGGAGGGTAGACGCCCCCGTTCTGCATAATCGGCTTGGGCAATCAGGGCATCCAGATAGCGATATATGCCCTGGTAGGCGAATTCCCCACGCGCCGAACGCCCCATCAGAATGCCGCCTGGCGGACGATCACAGGCGTAGAGTCCAGGGGTGGCAACCACCGCAGCGCTGCATCCCGCCGCGTCAAACTCACCAGCAGGCGCCAAGCGGATGGCTCGAGGCGAGCCGCGTAGATCGCCTGCAACTGCACCAGGCTCAACCCACTGACGTCCACCAGCCAGTGCTTGATGGTTTCAGGGCAAGGTTTGCCTTGCAGTGCCTTGTGCAGATAAGGCAAGGCCACTCCCATGCGTGGATGGCAAGCGTGCACGAAGTCCGCCAGTTTTTTACCTCGCCCGCTGAAAGGGGTGAACAGCAGGCACGTGAGTTGCTCCTCATTGAGCCCCAGCCCCTGCAGGAACGACACCCTTCCCTGCTGCTGTACCCGCAGCCACCAGCTGGCGCGTGCATCCTTAATAGAGAGCTGCCCCTCCCGCTCCCGGGGCTGTCGCGCCCGCAGATGTGCATGCGCCCCCGTCAGGTTTTCCACGATGCCGGACGCTGTCCAGGCGCCCAGTGGCGTATTGGCTAGGCCATGCTCTTTTGGCGGGCCCAGCATCGCGTCCAGGTGATGCGCTTCGCTCGAGGGGCAAAGCAAGTCGTCCACCGTCAACATCTTGAGCGGCAACTCAGGGCGCATTGCCGTGGGCATGTCCAGACACCGTCCCAATGGTGCCCCGACCCGCATATGCAGGCGACTCAACCCCTCAGCCAAGGCCGCAGCACACCGAGCCACGTCGCCAAGCCCCTCGAGCTCCCCAGTCAGTCGCAAGATCCGCCGCCCCCAGGCCATGACACGTCTGCGCTCACGATCAGGCAAGGCCGTGATCAAGGCGGTGGCAGCGCCGCTGTGATCGAGCGTCCCTTGCAAGGCGCCAGCCAGTTGCAGATGCAAGCGGCAGCCCAGCAGGGCCTTGGGCGTTGCCTCGGTGAGGTGCCCGAACATCAGCAAGGCCTGCCGCGAAGCCACCCAAGGCCGCACGGCTTGTGCCACGCAGGTGCTGAACGGCACCACCTTGTCATCTTCCAGCATGAGCAGCTGTACCCTGGGGTCATCCTGCATGAACAGCGCGTTGAACAGGCGCTCATGACTCAGTTGCATATGTGGGTCGGGCGCGGGCAGACAGCTCACGATCACCCTCAAACGGAAGGTCCGGCCGCCACGCAAGGCCAGACTTAACTGTGCAGCGCGTAAATTCGCCAGCAGATGCGCACTGCGACGGTCCCCCCCCAGCACCACCACCAGCTGGAACTCACCGATGTACGGCTCCCCGCCTGCGGCGACCGTCAACCGCTGGATCAACAATTGCAGCGAGGCGTGTTGCCCGCGGGGCATCTGATTACATACACGGTCCAATACTTGTTGATAGATGGACTGCATGGCCTGGTCATGAAGACTGCTCATCGGAACACTCCCTGTTCTTCATCACGGTGTTTAAACGTAAAGTGCGAAATAAACAGTTTGGCCAGTCCAACTTTGCTGACCTTTCCTACAAAGTCTTGGGAAATACCGAAGCACACCACCCAAGCCAATTCATCCCGCACACTGGCGCACGCGCGCCAAAGCCTTCCCAAGCCCATCCATCGCTCCTATGAATCATCCGTACAGGGTCATTATCGAAGGTTGCATTACGAATAAAAGATACAGATCTGGGTAAAAAAACCATTCACCCACGTCCGCTTTAATCGTTAAAAGTTAAGACGTAATTGCATGACTGCAGCCCCACACCTCATTTATTAATTGTCAACTTCTACCTGTAAGACAATATTCAATGATGCGTAGGAATTATCTTTAGCTCGACCCAAAGAAAAAGCCCGGACCAAAGGCCCGGGCTTTTTTTGCACGATGACAAGCTTGGCATTAACCCATCGTCAAGACGATCCGCCCCCCACAGGGGCATTCATCCATCTCGCGATGTGCCTCGACCACATCGGTGAACGGATAGACCTTGCTGATTTGGGGTGTCAGCAACTGATCGGCGGTGAACTGATTGATGTCACGCAGGGCACGTTGCAAGGCAACCTGGTCCTGCGCAATGCCCAGCTCCGGCTTACCGGTGAAATTGCCGATGCAGTGCACGTAGAACTGAATGTTCTTCTGAAACGCCGCACAGGCCGGGAATGGCGTCTGGTTTCCGCCCTGCAGGCCGTACAGCACCAGGCTGCCACGCGGTGCCAGGACATCTCCAAGCAGCGACATCTGCGGCCCGCCCATGCCGTCCAGGACCATGTCGACGCCACGGCCATCGGTGTATTTGGCCACCTGCATGAGCAGGTCCTGCTCTTCGGTGACGATCACTTTCTCGGCGCCAAGGCTCAGCAGGTAGTCGCGCTGCTCGGGGTCCTTGGTGGCGGCAAACACCTTCAGACCCAATGCCTTGCCCAGTTGCACGAAGGCAGGCCCCGCGCAATGGCTGGCGTCAGTGACCAATGCAGTTTGGCCGGCTTTCGCACGGGCCAGGTCGACGTAGGCGAAGTAGGCAATCAGCAGCGGTGTGTAATGCACGCTGGCTTCGATCGGCGTCAGGATGTCGGGGTAACGGGTGATGGCGGTACGCGGCAGGACGATGACATCGCCATAGACCGGGTGTTCGTTGGCGCTGGTGGCCGGAAAGCTGGCTACCCGATCGCCCACGGCGATATCCTCGACGCCCTCGCCGACCGCCGTCACTACCCCGGCCATTTCATGACCGATGCCCGCCGGCAGGCGTGCCTGGGAGGGTGCCAGGTTCTGCCGCCAGAGCACGTCGTACCAGCTGACGCCAATCGCCTGGACGCGGATCTGCACCTCGCCCGTCGCGGGGGACGGCTCGGTCTGCTCTTCGCAGCGCAGAACGTCGGCGGCGCCGAACTTGTGGAAACGAATCATGCGGGACATCACATACCTCGCCTTCGTGAATCTCGTATTACCACGGACTTTATCCGGGCTTTTACCGTAAGACCATCAGTGGCTATTAATAGTTGACATGCCTGTCATCGATTGGGCTCCTGGCAAATCCGTGCATTGGTCCCCGGAAATCGGTGCAGGGTACCAGCCTTTGGCCTTAAGATTCATCCCTGACCTACTCTAGGCCGAGCACTCTTCGATGAACCGTAACGACCTGCGCCGCGTAGACCTGAACCTGCTGATCGTGTTCGAGACACTCATGCACGAACGCAGTGTGACCCGTGCCGCCGAGAAGCTGTTCCTCGGCCAGCCGGCGATCAGTGCCGCCCTGTCGCGCCTGCGTACCCTCTTCGATGACCCGCTGTTCGTGCGTACCGGCCGCAGCATGGAGCCCTCGGCCAGGGCTCATGAGATCTTCGCCCTGCTCTCGCCGGCGCTGGACTCGATCTCCACGGCCGTCAGCCGCGCCGCCGACTTCGACCCAGCCACCAGCACCTCGGTGTTTCGCATCGGCCTCTCCGACGATGCCGAATTCGCCTTGCTGCCGCTGTTGCTCAAACGGATTCGCGCCGAAGCGCCGGGCATCGTGCTGGTTGTGCGCCGGGTCAACTACCTGCTGATGCCCACATTGCTCGCCTCTGGCGAGATCTCGGTAGGCGTGAGCTACACCAATGAACTGCCAGCCAACGCAAAGCGCAAGATCCTGCGCCGCAGCCAGCCCAAGTTGCTGCGCGCCGATAGCATGCCCGGCAGCCTGAGCCTCGATGATTTCTGTGCACGGCCCCATGCCCTGGTGTCGTTCGCAGGCGATCTGTCCGGCTTCATCGACGAAGCCCTCGAACAGATCGGCCGCAAGCGCCATGTGGTCCTGGCCGTGCCGCAGTTCAACGGCCTGGGTAGCCTGTTGGCGGGCACCGACATCGTCGCCACGGTGCCCGACTACACCGCCGACGCACTGACCGCCGCCGGCGGCCTGCGCGCCGAAGACCTCCCCCTGGACGTGCGCACCTTCGAGCTGCACATGGCCTGGCGCGGCGCACAGGACAACGACCCGGCCGAGCGGTGGTTGAGGTCGCGGATTCAGATGTTCTTCGGCGATCCTGACAGCCTTTGATCGCCAAGCGCGGTCTGCCTAAGCCGTGGCGGTTACGCTCAGAGACTTGAGCAATCCCAGACGCGTGGCACGGCAGACAGCGCTCACGACAGCCATGAGTGATGCCTGGAGCACGCTGCCGTCCCTGCCCACTCCAAACAGCAGCTGGTTGTTGACACGTATCTCGATGTAAGCGATGGCTTCGGACTGGGCGCCATCACGCACAGCGTGCTCGTGGTAATCGGCAATATCGAAGGCCAGACCTTGTTGGGCAAGCGCATCTACCAGCGCGGCCAATGGGCCGTTGCCTTCGCCAGCAAGCGCCAGGTGCTCACCGTCGATTGCCAGTTGTGCGTCAAGGTACGTACGGGTTTCGTCCGTGGCGAGCACCGGTTGCAGCAAGGTGTATGGATTGCCCTGCTCCAGATAGTGTTCGGTGAAGCACGACCAAATCATCTCACGGGTGATCTCCCTGCCTTCGGTATCGGCAACCTGCTGCACCAGCCCGCTGAATTCCATCTGCAACCGGCGCGGCAGGACGATACCCTGCTGCTCCAGCAGATAGGCCACACCACCCTTGCCTGACTGGCTGTTGACCCGGATGACGGCTTCATAACTACGCCCCATGTCGGCCGGATCGATCGGCAGGTACGGAACCTCCCAGAACCCGTCGGGATCGCTTTGGCGGCGGGCGAAGCCTTTCTTGATAGCGTCCTGGTGAGAGCCGGAAAATGCCGTGAATACCAATTCTCCCGCGTAGGGGTGACGTGGGTGGGTCGGCAACTGGTTACAGAACTCGACCTCGCGCTGGACGTGGATGATGTCGGAGAAATCCAGCCCTGGACTGATGCCACTGGTATAGAGGTTCATCGCCAAGGTCAGAAGATCGACATTACCGGTACGCTCACCATTACCGAACAACGTCCCCTCGACCCGCTCGGCTCCCGCCAGGCAGGCCTGCTCGGCAGTAGACACGCCGGTACCACGATCATTGTGTGGGTGGACGCTGATGATCACACTGTCACGCTTGCGTACATGGCGGCAAAACCATTCGATCTGGTCAGCGAACACGTTAGCGGTGGAGACTTCCACGGTAGTGGGCAGATTCAGGATCATCTTGTTGGTTGGTGTCGGATCGAATACATCGATCACCGCTTCACAGATTTCCAGGCCAAAGTCGAGCTCGGTGAAGCAAAAGGTTTCAGGCGAATATTGGTAAGTCCACTGCGTCTGCGGGTTGGCCTGCATCAGCGCCTTGATCTCACGGGTGGCCTGAGTGGCAATCTCGATGCAGCCAGCCCGATCCACGCCGAACACCACATCACGAAACACGGGAGCAGTGGCGTTATAAACATGCACGATGGCCCGTGGCACGCCCTTGAGCGCTTCGAAAGTACGTTCGATCAGGTGAGTGCGCGCCTGGGTCATGACCTGAATAGTGACATCCTCGGGAATGGCGCCGCTCTCGATCAATTCACGCACATAGTCGAAGTCGGTTTGTGAGGCGGCCGGGAAACCTACCTCAATCTGTTTGAAACCGACTTTCACCAGCAAGTCGAAAAAACGCCGCTTGCGTTCAGCGTTCATCGGCTCGATCAGTGCCTGGTTACCGTCACGCATGTCGACACTGCACCACAGGGGAGCGGCCTTTTGAACGCGATTGGGCCATTGGCGGTCTGGCAAATTGACTGTGGCGAAATGGCGATACTTACGGGAAGGATCCTTCAACATCATGGCGGCTTCTCCTCTGCCTGGGTTTGCTGTGTAGCCGCCCGAACAGAACCGGAGCGACATTGGATCCAATCTAAACCCTGGCCGCTTCAGGAGGATTGCGTTTTGTCGCTCACAAATG
Source organism: Pseudomonas sp. CK-NBRI-02 (assembly GCF_008124495.1). NCBI lineage: Bacteria > Pseudomonadati > Pseudomonadota > Gammaproteobacteria > Pseudomonadales > Pseudomonadaceae > Pseudomonas > Pseudomonas sp. CK-NBRI-02. The sequence continues at coordinate 467,969 of NZ_VSJH01000015.1, forward strand.
CCAAATTTCCAACATATATTGCTATGTACTTCGAATAATTGGGTTTTTATAGCCGCATAGTTCAAAAACAAGAACTCTTCTACCGAAACACCGTTCTACAGTGATCGACCTTACAAATCGGTACCGTCGCCCGGCACTGCGCAAGACATTCGACAAGTTACCAATGGTAGGTTACTTTTCGTAGCTAACAGCCAGCGGACACCTATGATCTCGACAGCCGCTCGCCAAACTGCCGGAGTATCGCCATGCACAGCCTAATCGTCGTCGCCCACCCCAATTCCGATTCCTTGACTCATGCCATAGCCCGGCACGTCGCCCTGGGCATAGCCGCTTCTGACGCGCAGCACACTAGTGAATTTGCAGATCTCGCGGCCGAAGGTTTCGATCCGCGTTTCAACCAAGAGGATCAAGCGCTCTTCATGAAACAAGCCGCAGCGCCTGCTGACGTGGCCAGTGAGCAAGAGCGACTGGATCGTGCCGATGCCTTGGTCATTGTTTACCCGATCTATTGGTGGTCATTCCCTGCCTTGCTCAAAGGCTGGATTGATCGGGTGTTTTCGATGGGCTGGGCCTACGAGGACAGTGGCAATGGCAAAGTCGTGAAAAAGCTGCAGCGTCTGCAGGTTCACCTGGTTGCCGTTGGCGGCGCCGATGAAGGGACCTTCACTCGACACGGCTACGGGCCTGCGATGAAGACCCAGATCGACCACGGGATTTTCGATTACTGCGGAGCCCGTGTGCACAGCTCCACCTTGCTTCTGGCATCGGATGAGGGTTATCCGCAGGTTCATCTGGAGACTGCGTACAAGATAGGCGCCGGTATGGCAGCTTCCCAGCACTGAACAAGAGTGGGACAATCGGCAGCATGACTTCACCAACTTCCGTACCTTCGCGCCGACGCCTGCCCCGAGAAGCCCGCACCCGCCAGTTGCTGGAGGCCTCCTGGGCATTGATCGGCGATGAGGGTACGGATGCCCTCACGCTGGGTCGCCTGGCCGATGTAGCAGGCATCACCAAACCTGTGGTTTACGATCACTTCGGAACCCGCAATGGCCTGCTCGCCGCCCTCTACGAAGACTACGACATCCGCCAGACAGCCCTTTTCGATGCCGCCGTCGCAACCGCCGAGCCCACGTTGACGGACAAAGCACGTATCTTCGCCGCTGCCTATGTCGATTGCGTGCTGACACAAGGGCGTGAGATCCAAGGGGTCCTGGCGGCACTCAGCGGGTCTCCGGAGCTTGCGGCCGTCAAACGCCGATATCAGAAAGCATTCATCCAAAAATGTGCGGACGTGTTTGCGCCCTTCGCCGGCTCCGCTGGCCTATCGAGCGCTAGCCTGTGGGCCATGCTTGGCGCCGCCGACGCCCTGTCCGATGCTGCGGTAGTGGGAGACATCACTGCAGAGCAGGCAAAGGAAGAGCTGCGCCAGACCATACTGGGCATGGTCAAACGCAGCGGCTGAACTGCGACACACTGCAACAACGCTTACCGCGATCGAAGTGCAAGAAATGGTCTTGCTCAATTTAGTTGTCGCAATCCAATGGACATGGGCGAAGCCTGTGCCCGTAAGGTTTCGCGAATGCCGCTCAGCTACAAGCAGCCACCGCCTCGATTTCCACAAGCATCCCATCCAGCGCCAGTCGTGACACCGGAATCAACGTACAGACGGGCGCCCTGTCCTTCCAGACCCGATCGACCTCCCTGACCCACTCGCGCAGGCGATGCTCATCATGATCGACGATCAGCAAGGTCAGCTTGAACACTTGATGCAAGCTTGCGCCCTGCGATTGGAGTGCGGTGCTCAGGTTGGCCAATGCCTGTCTGGCCTGCTCAGAGAACGCCGATGGCAGTCGCCCATGGACATCCTCACCGCCTTGCCCGGCGATGAACAACAGCCTGGTCCCAGGTGCCACTGCCGCGACGTGGGAATATCCATTATCGCGCGGGTCATACAACCCAGCTGGATTGGACAGCTCGAACACAGGACGAGAATCGTTGAACATAGGGCTACTCCAGTGGTGAGAGCGGGCATTCTGAAACCTCGAGTTAACCTAAGGTCAAGCGTGCAGCCCGAAGTCGCTTTCAAGGCCCAGTGCACGCATCGGCCGGCGCCTTGCCCTGCGCCGACAGAGGCACATCGAACACACGATCGAAGCTCCACTGAAATAGCAGTGCATAGAAGAAGAAAAACACGAACAACCCCAGATCGGTCACCAATGCGGCCCACCACGAGATCTGCAGCCACCAGGCGACCAAGGGCACCAACAGCACCACCAGCCCGCCTTCGAACCCCACCGAATGAAGCAGACGCCTTCCGACAGTACGCGCCCGGTTCGCCTGACGGCTCTCCCAGAACTCGAACAGGTAGTTGTACACCACGTTCCAAAGCAAGGCGCTGGCAGACAGCATCAACGACAGGGCACCGGCATGCGCCAAGCCATTCTTGTAGACCAGGGCGATTGCAGGTGACAGAACGGCGACGGCGATGGCTTCATAAAGCACAGCCTGTACGACTTTTCGAAGAGGGCCTTGCATGACGATGCACCTATGATTGAGCGAGTGCCGCTCACCTTAGCGCCCGATGAAAGCCAGGAAAAATGAGATAAATTGAGCCGGTCCCAATCCAATTCATCCAGGGAGGTGGTGGGTGTTCTCCACGCTTGCGCTCAACGCGCTGCGCAGCTTCGAGGCTGCGGCACGCCTAGGCAGTTTCAAGACCGCCGCCGAGGAACTGTCTGTCACACCGGCGGCCATTTCCCACCAGGTCAAGGCGCTGGAGGCCCGGCTTGGCACGTTGCTGTTCGAGCGCTCCGGGCAAGGCGTGGCACTGACCGAGCAAGGCGAACAGCTCTATCGCCAGGTCCACCAAGCGTTCCTCGATATCAGCCGGAGCCTGGAACACTTCCTGCCGAAAACCACTTCGCTGACCCTCACCCTCACCACGACGCCCGGTTTGGCCGCGAGCTGGCTGATCCCAAGGCTCGGCGCTTTCTATCGTGCTTTCCCGCAGCTGGACATACGGGTCGACACCCGTAACGAGCTGGTGGACCTGTTACGTGACTCCAGCGTCGACATCGCCATTCGAGCCGTCAGCCGCCCAGATCCGAAGCTGTTCAGCCAGCCGCTGATGAACGAACGCTTCTCGGTCTATGCCGCACCAGCCGTGCTGGCCCGCCTGGATGAGGACCAACTGCAGCTGATAGACCTCCGCTGGCAGATTCCGCAAGGCGACACGATCAATTGGCAAAGCTGGTGTGCAGCCGCCGGCTGTGCGCACTGGCTGGGACGGGCACGCATGCGTGAGTTCGATGATGAGCATTATGCGTTGGCGGCCGCCATCGCGGGCCATGGATTGGTGCTGGCAAGCAACGTGCTGGTGGCCGACAGCCTCAAGCGAGGTGAACTGATGACCTTCAGGCCTGAAATCAGCCTGCCAGGGCCACGTTACATGGCGGTGTGCGTGCCGGGCCGAGAGCGACAGGAAGAAATGAAAGCGTTGCTGACGTGGTTGGAAGAAGCGGCGGCGGCCACCATGGCGTGAATCCGGTGCGCCGGGGCGGTTTATCCACCCCAGCGCGGTTCAAAGGCAATCAGCGGTCTTTGTCCCACTTTTCAGTGTCGCCTTGCGGCTGTTGCCCACCCATGCGGTCTTGCTGCGAGGGGTTCTTTTGGTCGGTCATGTTCTGGCCAGACTGCCCACCTTGGCTTCCCGAATCCCGGGAGCGATCCCAATCCTTGTTCATTTTGTCCTCAGGCTTACGGCCGGATTCGGAGCCACCTTTTTGCTGATTGGACCCTTGGCCACCTTGTTGACCTGCGCCGGTGCTGCCGCCTTGGTCGCCACGGTTGTCTTGATTGTTAGCCATGATCGCTTACCTCAAGTCAAACACAGGAAGATCTGTGTTCCTGTATGAGTGGCAGAAGTCGTCGCGCTATGCATTTTCTTCAGCAATTTCAGACCAAATGCCTTAACAACCACAGGCCCGGCATTTATGGCTCAAAACGCCACGACCTCCTAGCCTGCAGCCTGACGTCAAGCGCTTGATTGGTCACGCGGTGCCGATGACGACGCCTTGGGCTTTGAGGTTATGGAGCAACGCACTGCCTTGGGATTCGATAGCCGCTCGTTCGACACCCGCCCAATCAGCTACCACGGCGAGGTGTTCCCGACCGGTGAGCGGTTGCTGTTGCATTGACACCAGCAGCGCATGGGCCAACGGCGCAAGCCGCGCGAAGTGGATTTTCTGGTCTGCACCGCGTCGCGCCAGCAACAACGTGGGTTCGGCTGGTGCTGCCAGCGGAATGTGGTCGGGGCCGATATGGCTGACCGGCCAGGCATAGGCCAAGGGCATGGCAAGGCTCGATAGCAGCGGCACACCGTCGAGCAGGTCGCCCTCTGGATCATGGGACGCGTCGGTGGCGTCGCTAAGCAACAACAGGGTCTCGACCCATTCATAGTGGGCCAGTTCGGCGACCCAGCCCGGCAGGTCGGCGCGGGTCTCCAGGTAGTTGACCCACTCGCCTGCCACTTCAGTGAACAACGGCGTCTTGCAGCGGTGGCTGGCATAGAAATCCGCAGTCAGCGATTGCCATTGCGCCTGGGGCAACGTGGCGCTCAGCACAGGGAAGCTGCCAGCCAGCAGCGACCGCATATTGCCCAGAAACAGTTGTCGGTACACCGCTAGGCGCCGCGCTTCGATGCCGGGCGGTGCAGGGTTGGCGTGCGGATCGCGAATGAAACGGCTCATGCACAGTTGCTGTTCGCGCAAAGTCTCAGCCATGACGCACCTCCGGCGCTTGCGCGTCGACCTGCAGCATCCGGATGGCCTCCACCTCGCCGAGCAGTTCGGCAAGTGGCGGGAAATTGAAATCGCGCTCCAGCAAAGTCGGCACCACCCCCAGGTACTGGTAGGCGCTGTGCAACAATTGCCAGACGTCATGCTGCACCGCAGCACCGTGGGTATCGATCTTTAGATCAGGCGCTTCATCGTAATGACCGGCCACATGCAGGCAAGCCACCCGCCCGGCTGGCACACGGGCAAGGAAAGCGTCAGCGTCGTAACCGTGGTTGCAGGCGTTGACGACCAGGTTGTTGATGTCCAGCAACAGATCGCAGTCGGCCTCATTCAGCACCGCGCACAAGAAATCGATCTCGGACATCGCCTGGTAAGGCGCCGCATAGTAGGAAATGTTCTCCACAGCGATGCGTCGACCGAGGGCATCCTGAACCTCACGAATGCGCCTGGCAGTATGGCGCACCGCTTCATCGGTGAAAGGCATGGGGATCAGGTCGTACAAATGGCCGTCATCGCTGCAATAGCTCAGGTGTTCGCTGAACAGCGGGACATCATGCTGGTCGAGAAAGGCACGGATGCGCCGCAAGAACTCATGATCCAGCGGTTCGGGGCCACCAAGGGACAACGAAAGGCCGTGGCAGGACAGCGTAAAGCGCTCGGCCAGGCGGGCCAGGCTCTCACCATAGGCGCCGCCGACGCCGATCCAGTTGTCTGGCGCACACTCGAGAAAATCCACCGCCCCAACATCCATATTCAACAACTCAGGCAAAAGCGACCGACGCAGGCCGAGCCCAGCACCGTGCAAGGCAAACGAAGTACTCATGGGTGATCTCCTGGGGGCTGTCGCCTCCCCGGCCGACGTGCTCGGGGAGGCGATCAGCGAAGGTCAGTTCCTGGCCTGGCTCAACTTGCTGTACAGATCGGAAGGGAATGGCTTGCCGTTGGCGTCGAACTGGTTCTTGCGGAACTGGTACACCTCACCCTCGGAGAGGAAGCCGTCGTGATTGGCGTCGATGGCATCGAACTCGGCATTGGCTTTGGGCGCGACCGCCAGCAGCTCGGCACGCGAGACCCGGCCATCATGGTTGGTGTCGGTACGGGCGAAGGAGGCATCGCCACACTTGCCCTCCCCGCACTTGCCTTCAGCCTGGGTCGCCTTGGCCTGGGCGCCATCGGCACCGCATTTGCCCTCGCCGCACTTGCCTTCAGTCTGGGTCGCCTTGGCGCCACTGGCACCGCACTTGCCCTCACCACACTTGCCCTCCCCGGCTTTTTGCGCGGAAGCAAGCTGATAGCCCTGGGGCATTGCGTCCACGGCGAAGGCGGCGGATGTCATGTTGATGCCTCCGACCAGGGCGATGGTGAGCAGGCCGAGGCGGGTCTTGCTTGGGAACTGGGAACGGGACATGGTGATTCTCCGAAATATCTATGCGATTGGCCGCTAGGGCGAACGTGCCGGGGAACGTGGCCTAGGGCCGTTTCGTTCAGGCAGGTTCATTTGGCCTCACGCGTGTATCGCGCACGTATCCGCAGGTAGCGGCATTTGTAAGCGAAGCCTTGCAAGCAGGCGCTTAGATACACAGAGATACATTCAGCCCAGGCGTCGGATTACAGCGCTGCCCATTGCTCGCGGTACTGCAGCAGAAAGTCCACGAAGACCCTGACCCGCTGAGGAATGGAGCGCCCATGGGGATACAGCAAGGTATAGGGCCGGGAACGCCCGCCATAAGCGGCGAGAACCTCGACCAGACGGCCATCGGCCAGCTGTTGCTCGACAATGAACTTGTAGGTCTGGAACAGCCCCGCACCGTGTTCAGCGAGCGTGACGCCGCCTAGGACATCGTCGGAGCAGGCATAGCCACCGTCGGTGAAGATCTCTCGCTCTCGGCCTTGCTCCTGGAACAGCCACGAAATCCGCCGCCCACTGCTGGGCAGCTCGAACTGAATGCACTCGTGAGCCTCCAGATCCTCAAGCACCTGCGGTGTGCCGGCCTTGGCCAGATACGCAGGCGAGGCCACCACGACCAGCTTGGCGTCTTCGAGCAAGCGCGCGACCAGCGTCGAATCTGGCTGAGCCCTGACCCGGATCGCCAGATCGTACCCCTCCGCCACGAAGTCGATGTTCCGGTTGCCCAGGTGAATCTCCACGGTGACCTGCGGATAGCGCTCGCGAAATAGCGGCAGCAACGGAAGGATGCGGTGATGCCCGTAGGTGGTCGGCAGGCTGATACGCAAACGCCCAGACGGTGTCGCCTGCGCGCCCATGACGGTTTGCTGGGCTTCCACCAGTTGACTGAGCGCCTGGCTGCACTGCTCGAAGAAGGTTCGCCCGGCCTCGGTCAGGCGGATGCTGCGGGTGGTTCTGGCAAAGAGTCGCGACCCCAGTCGCTTCTCCAGACGAAGAATCGAGCGGCTGACCGCCGCGGGGGTAACACCGGCAAGCTGGGCCGCGGCAGTGAAACTACCGGCCTCTGCAGCCAGGCAGAACAATTCGATGCTGCCCAACTGCAAATCGTCGAAATGGCGCTTCATCACAGGTACCGGGTAGGAAGATCCTGAGGCAGATCTTTACCACACCCGGCAACAGAAAAGCATCGTGACCCCAACGGCTTTACCGCCCGTGCGAGCCGGTAAAGCCACCTTCGAATCAATGGCCTGCGCTTTGGCCACCGTCTACATGCAGGATCTCGCCGGTGACGAAACCTGCGCCCTCCAGGTACAGGATCGCCTGCACGATATCGTCAATCCCGCCCATATGACCGACCGGGTGCAGCTTGCCCAGCGCCTCGTGGGTTTCAGCAGCATGCATCGGCGTTCTGATGATGCCTGGAGAGACCGCGTTGACCCGAATGCCGCGCTTGGCATATTCGATCGCCAGGGATCGGGTCGCCGCATTGATCCCGCCCTTGGTCAGGGACGCCAATACCGAAGGCACGCCGTCGATCGCATGATCGACCAGACTGGTGGTGATGCTGACGACATGGCCGCGCCCTTGTTTTTCCATTTCCACCATCGCCTGCTGGGTAATGTAGAAAAAGCCGCTCATGTTGGTCGCCACGACCTGCGCGTAATCGGCATGGGTGTAGTGGGTGAACGGCTTGGCGACAAAGATGCCGGCGTTGTTGACCAGGGTGTCTATCCGCCCGAAGCGGGCGATCGCCTCGCCAACGACGCGCTCGGCAGTCTGCGGGTCGGCGATGTCGCCAGCGATGGTCAGGATGTCCGGGTCGCTCGACGGCTGGATGGAGCGGGAGGTGGCGACCACCTGCCAGCCGCGTTCGCGAAAGCCCTTGACGACGCCTGCGCCAATGCCTTGGGAGGCGCCGGTAACAATGACGACCTTGCTTGAAGTGTTCATGGTGATTCCTCGGTCCAAGCGATGAGTTCAGGAAAAGCGTTGCGCTAGCGTTTTGCGCGAACAGCTCACTGCGCCTGCTGCTTGCGATAGGCCGTCGTGGTCATGCCCGCGTACCCCCAGTTATCCGTGTCGATCTCTTCGATCACGATATGGGTGAGCGCTGGGTCCTTGTTCAGGACACGCTCCATGGTTTGGGTGATCTCCTGGATCACCTGGGCCTTTTGCTGCGCGGTGACGCCGTCGCGAGTGATACGTACGCTGATGAAAGGCATGGTGTGCTCTCCGTTCGCTGCGGTGTCGGAATGACGGGGCAGCAGGTGGAGAAGACTGTAGAAAGTTGCCATGGAAGGATAAATACAGGCCGGAGCACTTCATTTGTGATGCGGTGTATCAAATAGCGCGGGCAAGCGACCGCGTCTTCACGAGACTCGCCCAGGGTGGGCTGATCGGACCGATACAGCCCAGTTACACGTTAAAGCTGCCCCACCCAATACGACACATCCACCTCGTCGATCTGCTCGGGACGCAAGAACCGCTGCGCATATTCCTGGTACACCCCGCTAGTGAGGAACAACCGCAACAGTTGCCCATCGATGTGGTTGTCGCGGGCCATCGTGACCAGGATCTTCACCGACTCGGACAGGGTCTTGGCCGGTTTGTAAGGCCGATCGGCAGCGGTCAGAGCCTCGAAGATATCGGCAATGGCCATGATCCGCTCAGGAATCCCCAAGTCATCCCTGCCCTGCCGGCGCGGATAGCCCGCGCCATCCATCCGCTCATGGTGGCTGCCGGCGATGGCCGAGACACGCTTGAGATGACGTGGGAACGGCAGTGAGTCGAGCATGATGATGGTCTGCACGATGTGCTCGTTGATCTTGAAGCGCTCCTCCTCGTTGAGCGTGCCGCGGCGGATCGAGAGGTTGTACAACTCACCGGCGTTACTGGCATGAGCCGGCAGGCGCATGTCGAAGCCCCAGATGTTGCGCGGGTCATCCTTGGCCACAGGTGGCTTGCGCGCCCCCCAGGGCATCCGGTGATCATCGCGGTCAGCCAGCAGCAGCTCATCGGCCGGCAACGGCACGGGAGGAACACCTGCCAATCGCTCTTCCTCGTCCCGCGAGAGCCCCAGCCGATTGTCGAAGTGCCGTTGCCAACGCCGCTGGCCGATACGCTGCAGTCGTTCAATGTCCTGCTCCTGCATGAACTCTCCACCGATATTGGCCTTGGCAACGAAGGCAAACGCTTCCTGCAGTTCGGCCCGGGCGCGCTCGAGCGTACGCTGCAGTGGCGGTTGATCCGCGCCGCTGGCCAGCCCACGCCAGTAATCGAGCTCGGCATCGCGCCAGAGCACTTCGAAGCGCATGCGTATTTCATGGATGCGGTTGTAGAGGGTTTCCAGCTTGGTCGCCTTGTCCACCACGTATTCGGGGCTGGTGACCTTGCCGCAGTCGTGCAGCCAGGCAGCGACATGGAACTCATAGCGCTCGGCATCACTCAGGGTGAAGTCGGCATAAGGGCCGCTGTCGGCTTGCACGGCTTTGTCCAACAGCATCTGGGCCAGTTGCGGCACCCGCTCGCAATGACCTCCCGTGTAGGGGCTCTTGGCGTCGATGGCATCGGCCAACAACTTAATCATGGCATCGAGCAGGCGTTGCTGAGCCTCGACCAACTGACGTGTTTCGATGGCCACGGCCGCGGCGCCGGACAACTCCTCGACAAAGCGTCGAAATGGCTGCCCCACCCCTTCGCCTGTCCGATCAGCTTCCAGTTGCAGCACCAGAATGCCGAGCAGCGCCTGACTTCGGTCGTTGAGCACGACCGCCAGGCTGCGCCCACACAGTTGAAGGGCATGGCTGACGACTGCCGCCAAGTCCCGGTGATCGTCCGCTTGAATCTGGAGCTGCGCTGGATAGGCCTCGCTACCGCAGCAAGTGGCCAGGCGCAACTGCGCAGGCTCCGCATCGAACAGGTAGACCGCTCCGGCGTGCACGCCGGCGGCATCGACCAAGTGCGCCAACACGCCTTCGAGCATGCGTTCGAGTTGGCTCTCACGGCTGAGCGTGAGAGTGATCGCCTGAAAGCTGCGGATCGTCCCGGACATGCGGCTGAGCACCTGGCTCAGCTCGCGCACCTCCGACACCCGTGACCTGACCCCCACCTCGCGGCTGAAGTCGAAACCTGCCAGGCCGCGAACCTGCTCGGCTAGCAGACGTAACGGACGACCGATACGCTGGCCGAGCAAGCCGCCCAGCACCAGCAAAACGGCCATCAGCGCCGCGGTCCAGAGCAACTGCTCGAACAACACCTTGCGCGCACCCGCCAACAGTTCATGACCAGGCACGGCGATCAGCACCTGCAAGTCCTGCCCGGCCAAGCTGGTGAGCGGCACACGCATGCCGTACCAGGCTTCCCCGTCTACCTGGAAACGCTTGGGGCTGGCGCCTTGGGACTGGTCGGCATACAGCTGCGCAAGGCTGGGAATCCCCAGCTCACTGATGCGCGACAGGCGCACCGTCTCGCCCTCGTGCACGATGACCCGCTTGAGATCCGGATAGGCCACCACGCTGCCTTGATCGTCGATCACCGCAAGCTCGGTCCCTGCAGTCATGCGCAGGTCCCGGCTTTCGCTGGCCAGGTCATCGACCGAGACATCCATGCCGATCACCGCCTCGCCCTTGACGCTGCGCTGGGCCAGGGTCATGCCGACCTCGCGGGTGGTGAAGAACACATAAGGGCGGGTCAGCACGGTGGTGCTTTGCCCTGAAGCCTCGACGAACCACGGGCGCGCGCGTGGATCGAACTGGTAGTCCGGCTTGTCCTGGGCCTGGAGCAGGTTGAGTTGGCGGTCATAGAATCGCCATTGGCCCGACATCGCCCCGCCCGCCTGCCGGCTGACGCTCTGCACCAGGAAGGCCGTGCCAGGTGGCGCCGCGAAACGCTCGAGCAGCTGAGGCTCCCGAAGCCTGCGTACGAGCAGGAACTCGCCATTGGCGTAACCCACATAGGCGGCGCTGAGCATCTTGTTGGCATTCAGGCTTTCGACCAGTTGCGGGAGCCGCTCCAGGCGTTGGGCCAGGTCGCCGGCGAGCGGATCGGCGGCCAGCAACCGCAGACTGCTCTGTACCGGATCGACCAGCCGGCGGGCACGCTCGTCGATCGTCTTGCCCACCTGCAGGGCAGTATCCCCAGCGGCGGCCAGCAGGGTCTCTCGAACTCCGCTGTAGCCCTGCCAGGCCAGGCCTGCGCCCAGCAGCAACATGCCCAGCATGATTGCCAGCGCCACCAGAAGCTGCAAAGAAAGGCCACGCCCGGGGGTGTTCATCGCCGCAACCCCCCAGGGCACCTGGCCGCACATACCCCGGACACAAAGCCCGCCGACTGGCGAGCGACAACGATCAGCACACAGCCCATCCCAGGTACTCCATGTGTGGCGCTTCCAACAGTGTAATCAGCCAGCGCGATCGTGCTGGCCCGATGTGTAGCCCTTGCTCAGTGCCGCGCAGTCGCGGGCTCGGAGAGGCGATAAGGACACATCGAGCACGTTCCGGATACGACAGCGCCCACGTCGTCACGTGGGCGCTGTCGTATCAACCGGTCACTGTTCGCATACGGCCAGGAACGTCGCCGACGGCACGAAGAACAGCCCACCGGTGACGGCACGGCTGAAGTCCAGCAGCCGGTCGTAGTTGCCGGGCGGCTTGCCGATGAACATGTTCTCCAGCATTTGCTCGATCGGCGCCGGCGAGCGCGCATACCCGATGAAATAGGTGCCGAACTCCCCTGCCCCAGGGCGCCCGAACGGCATGTTGTCGCGCAGGATCTTCACCTCCTGGCCGTTTTCTTCCAGGGTGGTCAGCGAGCTGTGCGAGTTGCTGGGTTTTACCGACTCGTCCAGCTCGATGTCCGAAAGCTTGGTGCGCCCGATGATGTGTTCCTGCTCCGCCGTGGACAGCCCGTTCCAAGCGGTCATGTCGTGCAGGTACTTCTGCACCAGCACGTAGCTTCCGCCCGCGAACGAAGGGTCTTCGTCGCCGACGAGGGTGAACTTGCCGACCTCGCGGCCCGTGGGGTTCTCGGTGCCGTCGACGAAACCGATGATGCTGCGCATGTCGAAATACCGAAAGCCCTGGACCTCGTCGACCACCGTTACGGCGCCCTCCAGACGCTTCATGATCTGCGCAGCCAACTCGAAGCACAGGTCCATCTGTTCGGCGCGGATGTGCAGCAGAATGTCCCCGGCAGTGGCTACCGCCACGCGATCGCCACTGCCGATTTCACGAAACGGATGCAACGACGCCGGGCGCGGTACCTGGAACAGCACATCCCACACGCTCGCACCAAAACCCACGACGCAGGACAAGTTGCCCGAAGGTACCCGTTTGCCCACCGAGCGAACCAGCCCGGCAAGGTCGCCGCACAAACCGCGGACGCAATCCCGGCTGGCGTCGCCGGGGTTCAAGGTAGCCACGAGGAAAATGGCACTGTGGGTGATCGGGGTTTCGACAGCCTGGGGTTCGATCTCGGAAATGTTCATCACAGCTTTCGCCTTGTTGACAGTCAGCTAGCAGGAACCTTCGCCTGCGCACGGCTGTGCGACGCAGGCTTGGTCTATCGGTATAGCACAGGCCAGCCAGAGGCCCCGCCCAAACACCAGGCGCGGTCAGTGGTAAGCATCCCCCGCTTTGACCTTGCCGCGGAACACGTGGTAGCTCCAGAACGTGTAGGCCAGGATGATGGGAATGATGAACAGCGCGCCCATCAAGGCAAACAGCTGGCTTGTGAGCGGCGCGGCGGCCTGCCAGAGGTTGATCGAGGGCGGCACGATGTTAGGCCAGATGCTGATCGCAAGTCCCAGGTAGCCGAGAAACACCAAGGCCACCACGCCCATGAACGGCAAATGCGAATGGCGCTTGCGCAGGGTCTTCTGGATCACCACCACCGCCAGCACGGCCAAACCGGCAATCAGCGCAGAGCGGATCCAGTGGCTGCCGGCGAACCAGCGCTGGGCAATGTCGGCGTGCAGCCAGGCCGTCCAGGCACAGATCACCACGATCACCATTGCCAGCAAATACAGCAGCGGACGGCTGTAATGGCGCATGCGCGACTCCAGCATGCCGTCGGTCTTGATCAGCAACCAGGTGCTGCCGAGCAACGCGTAGGCCAGGATCAAGCCCACGCCGCAGAACAGCGGGAACGGCGCCAGCCAGTCCAGCGCGCTGCCGGCGAACTGGCGGTTCTGCACGGGGATGCCCGAGATATAGGTGCCGATGGCAACGCCCTGGAAGAACGTGGCCAGCACCGAGCCGCCGATGAACGCCTTGTCCCAGAGGTGGCGCTTGCGCGGATGCGCCTTGAAGCGGAACTCGAACGCGACGCCGCGGAAGATCAGCCCGGCCAAAACCAGCACCAGCGGCAGGTACAGCGCCTCGAGAATCACCGAGTACGCCAGCGGAAATGCGCCATACAGCGCCGCAGCCCCCAACACCGCCCAGGTTTCATTGCCATCCCAGACCGGCGCGACGGTGTTCATCATCACATCGCGCTCGCTGGAGTCGCTGATCAGGGGAAACAGGATCCCCAGGCCCAGGTCGAAGCCATCCATGATCACGTACATCATCAGGCCGAAGGCGATGATCACGCCCCAGATGACCGACAAATCGATACCTTGAATTGCCATGCTTGCGCTCCCCTATCAATCCGCTACCGACAGCGGACGACGCGCTGTCGCAAGTTGGCCCGGTTGCTCAGGCAATACGTGCGCCTCATGGGTCTTCGGCCCTTTGCGTACCAGACGCATCATGTAGCCGATACCCACCGTGAACACCGAGAAGTAGATCAGGACGAACAGCGCCAGGGTGATGCTCATCTGGGTGGCGCTGTGATTGGACGCCGCCTGCGTGGTGCGCAACATGCCGTAGACCACCCACGGCTGACGGCCGACCTCGGTGGTGAACCACCCGGCGAGCAAGGCGATCAAGCCCGACGGCCCCATGAGCAAGGCGAACCACAGGAAGAGTCGGTTGCGGTACAGGGCGCCGCCTCGGCGCAATACCAAGGCCAGCAGTGCACAAGCCAGCATCAACATGCCCAGTCCAGCCATGACCCGGAAGCTCCAGAAGATGATCGTAGAGTTGGGTCGGTCCTCTTTGGCAAAGCTCTTGAGCGCCGGAATCTGCTTGTCCAGGCTGTGGGTCAGGATCAGGCTGCCCAGGTAAGGCACCTCCAGGCTGTAGCGGGTCCTTTCGGCGTCCATGTCCGGCAGGCCGAACAACACCAGTGGCGAGGCCTCACCCGGGATATTTTCCCAGTGCCCTTCGATGGCTGCGATCTTGGCCGGCTGATGCTCCAGGGTATTGAGCCCGTGGGCATCGCCCACCACGACCTGCACAGGCGTGGCCACCAGGATCATCCACATGGCCATCGACAGCATCTTGCGCACCTGTGGCGTATCACGGCCACGCAGTAAGTGCCAGGCGGCCGAGGCGCCCACGAACAACGCAGTCGACAGGAATGCGGCCAACGCCATGTGCGCCAGGCGGTACGGGAACGACGGATTGAAGACAATCCTGAACCAGTCCATCGGCACGACACGGCCATCGACGATCTCGATACCTTGCGGTGTCTGCATCCAGCTGTTGGACGAGAGAATCCAGAACATCGAGATGAGCGTGCCGATGGCCACCATGATGGTGGCGAAGAAGTGCAGCTTGCGCCCTACCCGGTCCCAGCCGAACAACATCACGCCCAGGAAGCCCGCCTCCAGGAAGAACGCCGTCAGCACCTCATAGGTGAGCAACGGCCCGGTCACGCTGCCCGCGAAGTCTGAAAAACGCGCCCAGTTGGTGCCGAACTCGTAAGCCATGACCAGGCCCGAGACCACGCCCATGCCAAAGTTGACGGCGAAGATCTTCGACCAGAAGTGGTAAAGGTCCTTGTAGACCGCGTTGCCGGTCTTCAGCCAGCAACCTTCGAGCACTGCCAGAAAGCTTGCCAGACCAATAGTGATGGCCGGAAAGATGATGTGAAACGAGACCGTGAAGGCGAACTGAATCCGCGCCAGGTCCAACGCATCTAGATTCGACATGACAATATCCTTGCAGGCCGCCGGCCGTTACCGGCCAGGGCCTGTGCACAGGGGAACGTGAGGGTTATTCGGCGACGGTGTGGATCAGATTGTCGGGCCGCGCCTTTTCCAACCTGATGGCGACGAATTTGGACGTGGGCGTGTAGGTCCGGTCGCCGTAGCTTTCCAGGGGCACCAGCGGGTTGGTTTCCGGGTAGTACGCCGCGGCCTGGCCTTCAGGCAGGTCGTAGGGCACCAACTGAAAGCCCGATACGCGCCGCTCACGGCCGTCTTCCCAGAGCGAGACCATGTCCACCTGCTCGCCGGGCTCAAAGCCCAGGCGGCGGA